>JBKPOR010000244.1:0-10593 GCA_046765675.1 Pseudomonadota bacterium | reverse complement strand
TTCCAGCTGACCGTGCCGGAGCCGTCTCCGGTTGAATCGTTGCTGACGCTTGGGGTCAGAGTTCCGACATAGCCCGAGGCGCCGGGGGTCGCCGATACGCTGTGAACGTCGCTCGAATCGACGTCGGTGAAGCCGAAGCCGCCGCTCGCCGTGTAAGTGCCCGACTCCTCTTCGACCCCGCCATTCAAGGTGCCGCCGGCGACGATCGCCGGACCGTCATTCGTGCCCTTGATCGTCACCGTGACGGTCTGCGTATCCGTTCCCGTATGACCATCGTCCGCGGTCACTGTGTAGGTGAGGGTCAGGGATTCGCCCGCCGCAAGATAGTCGAATGTCTGTGGGGTCGATGCGAATGACCAGTCGAGATTGTTCGTACTGCCCGAATTGGCCGTGAGCGAGCTCTGGCCGAGCGCCAGCATTCCCTGGAGCTGAAGGTCGGTCAGCGACCCAGCGTTTCCGCTCTTTGAAAAGCCCGTGATGGAAACGGCGACCGTATCGCTGGTGTCGGGGTCGACGACCGTCAGCTTGCCGCTGGTGGAGAGCGTGGAATTTGTTTCGGTCAGGCAGGCCGAAGCGCTGTCGCCGGTCGCGACCGAGATGTCGGGACCGTCGTTCGTTCCGGTGTAGACGATCGTCGCCGTCCCCCAGGACAGCGTCCCGTTCGACATACGGATCGCGTAGGTGAAACTGTCGGTGATCTTTTCGCCGACCGCGAGCGCCTGAAGCTGGGCCCTGAACGATGCGTTGAGCGTCGACGCGTCGTATCCGACCTTCCCGTCGCAGATCCAGACCTTGGCGCCATTCAAACTGGTGTCGTTGCTGGTGGCCTCGACCTTGCCGATGTCGGAGGAAATGAGATCGGTCGCTCCAGCTGCATCGGTTGCGCTGTCGTCGAGCGACCACAGGATCTTCGCATTGCCGCCGAGGTCGTTCCCCATGACGTCGAGCCAGGCGATCGCATTATAGTCTTCGATGAGATTGAAGCTGTCGTCCTGAGCCTGCGGCGTATTGCTCAGCGAGGCGGTCGTGCCGCCGCTGGTGTTCGTAGCCATCCTACCATTCCCCCACGCACTAACCCGGTCCGACCCGCCCCCACGCGAGTCGTTTACCAACCGTTTACCTAATCTGAATTAATGCGTGAGGCCAACCACTTCGTTTCGCAACTGTCCCAAATTGAGACTCACGGCCAGCACTGTCGATGGGCCGAGAGTCCTAATTCGTCAGTCCTTCTCGCCCGTCGCTTCGAGCGATCCCGTATCGCCATACAATCGCAATCCGACGAGTTTCTGCACCAAAGCCGAAGCGCGTCCTCCCCGCGGCAATTCGTCAGGGTCGAACTGGATCTCGGCGACCGTCAGCGGCGGGAGGTTGGCCGCCTTGAGCTTCGCGTTGAACGGCAGGAGCTCGCCGGTTTGGAATGCTGCCCACCGCGTCTCGACGTCCTTCAGCTCGCGATCGAGCGCGTCGACGCGAGCCATCTGATAGTCAGTCGGTCGGTCCTCGACCGAGGTGATCGCTCCGTAGACGTCGTCGGCATGCTCGCGCAGCCGCTCCTCGCCGGTGATGGCGCCGCCCTCCTTCGTCGCAACGATTTCCTTCCGAAGGTCGTCCGCCTTCGCCGACAATTGCGCCGCTGCTGCCTTCACGTCGGCCGGCGCCGTCGAGCTCGAAGCAAACCCGCCGGCTTGCTGGCGCACCGCATTGATCTCAGCGACCACCTTACTCATTCGCTCGAACAGCGACTTGACCCGCTCGGAGGCAGCGAATTGCGCCTGGCGGTCGGCGACACCGAAGGTCGCCCGCTTGTCGAGCGTGACGGTCAACGGTTCGGTCACCACCTGTCCGGCCTTGCTGAGGCGAGCCGTGTACGTTCCAGGAAGATAGCGCTCACCGACCGCGGAATTGCCGGCGAGGGACGCGGCGGGCGGCACCTGCGGCGGCTTGGTCCGCATCGACCAGCTCACCCGGTTCAGACCGCGGCGCTTGGACGCCGGCACCTCCTCGATCACCTTGCCGTTCGAGTCGAGGATCTCGAGCTTCAACCGGCCGATCACGTGACGCGCCTTCTGGTAATAAGTTATGGTCGCGCCGCTGGCGGGATTGTCGCCATAATAGCTGGCGTCGCCTTCCGCCCAGCCGCCATTTCCCTGGATACGCTGCTCGACCGGCTTGCCGGGAAGCAGCGCGACGTTGCTGGCAAGAATAGGAGAGGTCAGCTCACGCAGCGGACTGATATCGTCCACCACCCAGATCCCGCGGCCATGAGTGGCAAGCACGAGATCGTCGTCACGGCCCTGAAGCGCAATGTCGCGGACGGCAACTCCGTCCGGGAAGCCCGTCGGCTTGAACTGAGCCCAGCTCTGGCCGCCGTTGAGGCTCATGAACAACCCGAACTCCGTTCCAAGGAAGAGGATATTCGGATTGACGCGATCCTCCTTGATCACATGCGCGTAACCGCGCACGCCGGGGGTCTGGGGGCCAACAATCCGTTGCCACGTGCGCCCGTAGTCAGCGGTCCGATAGAGATAGGTTCCCATGTCGCCATAGGCATGCCGGTCGTCGGTCGCATAAGCGACCGCCGGGTCATACCGGCTCGCCTCCACCCAGCTGATCCAGTTGCCGGCGGGCATTCCGAGATTGGGCGTGAGGTTGATCCAGTTCTTGCCGCCGTCGCGGGTGAGCTGGACGTTGCCGTCATCGGTCCCGACCCAGATCTGACCGGCGGCACGCGGGCTTTCGGAGATCGAATAGATCGTGGTGTTCATTTCGGCCGATGAGTTGTCGACCGTGATTCCGCCCGACTGCTCCTGCCTCTGCCGAATGGGATCGTTGGTGGTGAGGTCCGGCGAGATTCGATCCCACGTCACTCCATGATCGCGGCTTCGGAACAGGAACTGCGAACCGATGTAGATCGTGCCCTTATCATTCGGCGACAGCGCGATGGGCGTATTCCAGTTGTAGCGGAGCTTTTCCTTGTAACCGCCCTGCGGCTGGATATTGCGCGCCTCAAGCGTCTTGCGGTTGACTCGTCCGATGTGGCCGCCCTGATATTCAGCATAAGCAAAGTTCGGGTCGGAGGGATCCGAGAACGTCCAAAAGCCGTCGCCGCCGAACAGATTTTCCCAGCGGTTATTGGTAATTCCCCCGGGATATTCCTGGTCTCCCACCCAGGAGCTGTTGTCCTGGAGGCCGCCATAGACCTCATACGGGTCCCTGTTGTCGGTGCTGACGTGATAGAATTGGCTGACTGGAAGGTTGTTCGCCTTCCACCAGCGGTTCGCACCGTCGAACGTATACCAGAGGCCGCCGTCGTCACCGCCGACGATATTCTTGGTGTTGGTGGGGTTGATCCAAATGTCGTGCCAATCGCCGTGCGAGCCGCCGGCCGCATTCGAAAAGCTCTTACCGCCGTCTTCGGAGGCAGTGATCGAATAGCCCATCTTGAAAATGCGATCGGGATTTTTCGGATCGACGACGAGCCGCGCAAAATAGAATGGCCGCCACACCATGCCCTGGCTGCGGTCGCGTTCCTCCCAAGTGAGACCGCCATTGTCGGATACGTAGAGCGCCGAACGCGGATTCTCGATGAACGCATAGACACGCTTCGGATTGGAGGGCGCGAAGGCGATCTCGAGCCGTCCCCATGGATAGGCCGGCAGGCCCTTGCGGTTCTCCGCGGTGAGGTTGGTCCAGGTCCGGCCGCCATCGCGACTCTCCGCGAAGCGGCTGCCCGACGGCTGGTCCGGCCCGTTGCCGCCCGAGCGATACTCAAACGGCTTGCGGCGGAAGTCCCAAGTCCCCGCGAGCAGATGCTCGGGATTGGTCGGGTCCATCGCGACCGACGAGCAGCCGGTTGAGAGGTTGGTCCCCTTGAGGACCAGCGACCAGGTCTTGCCGCCGTCCGTGGTCTTATAGAGTCCGCGATCGGCCGAATCCGACCACAACGGACCGGGCGCGCAGACATAGACGATATTGCCGTTCTTCGGGTGGACGATGATCCGGTCGATCCGCTCGGTTCCGGGAAGGCCCACGTTCGTCCAGGTCTCGCCGGCGTCCGTCGACTTGTAGACTCCGTTTCCGACCGAGACCGAGTTGCGGGTCCAGGCCTCGCCGCTACCGACCCACATGACGTCCTTGTTGGTCGGATCGAGCGCAACCGCTCCGATCGACTGAACCGGCTGCTTGTCGAAGACCGGCTTGAAACTCGTCCCGCCGTCCTCGGATTTCCATACTCCGCCGGAGGCGGAACCGATGAGCAGGGTGACCTTGCCGTCGGTTTCCTGGCGCCCGGCCACGGCCGCGATCCGCCCCGACATGGTAGCCGAACCAATGTTGCGGATTCCAAGGCCGGAGACGGCGGCGCTGTCGAAGCTCTGGGCAGCCGCGGGAGCGGCGGCGATGCCGGCAGATGCGAGCAGGATGGTACGCAGCATGACTCTCACTCCCCCTTCGGCTTGGATGGATTGGCGGGCTCCTCGCCTTTGGCGGGCGGTTTCTTGCCTTGGGCCTTTTGCGATGCGTCCGGCGGTTCGCCGCCTGCCTTGGCCGGAGTTCCGGGCCCGTGAGGCTCGGCGAAGAAGTCGCCGCTAACCGGCGGATTGGCGACAGCGCTGGCAATCTGAACCCGCGTCCGCTGGTTGCTTTGGCCTTGAGTCCAGTTTTCGATCGACATCGGGAAATAGACGCCGCCGACCTTCTCATAATCGCCGAGCTCGGTCTCGGATGTTTGTTGGGCCCCGCGGATCCGCCTCGTCTCGTTCATTTTGATTTCGAGATAGGTGTCTGGATCGAGCCAATAAGTGAACTCGTCGCCATCTTTTTGAGTGACCTTGAGCTTGTAAGCGAGCGTTCCGTCGAAATCCTCGCGGCCGAGATATTGGACTCGGCTGCCATCGTGCCGTGAAGCGAGCAAGGGTCCTTCGATCAGCGCTCCGTCGGCGAGCTGGCGTCCTTCGTCAGCCGACATCTTTTCGGGGTCCTTGCGGCCCTGGAAAGGATTGATCTTCCAGGCGCTGTGGCCGTCATAGGACTGAACGACGTCGAGGCCCTGAAGGCTTAGGTCCGTCCTGGCGGCGGCCGCGCCTCCGAGTCGAGCGCGAGCTTCCTTGTAGGTGAGCTCGAAGTCGCCCGGGAAAATCACCCTGCCGTCGAAGGTCACGCCCTTCAGAGCATCGAGGGCAGCAACCCCGCCCCGCGCCTCGAGGTTCTTGTTGACCAGGCTTTGCGCATCTTGGGCGAAAGCGGGGTTTGCGGCGAAACCCAGGAGCAGCGCCGGAAGATAGATTCGAAGTGACATCGTACAGACCCCCTCGGATGATGAGTGGTGCATGGAACTGCTGATAATTTGAATCAAGCTGCGGCGGTTCTCAGGGGCCGCGTTTGACCCCTCCCCTCTCACGTGGCAACGCGCCCGCCATGTCGGATGACGGCCAGAAAATGTGGGGAGGCAGGTTCGGCCGAAAGCCCGCCGATCTGATGGCCGAGATCAATGCGTCGATCCGCTTCGACAAGCGCTTGTGGCGCGAGGATATCGCCGGATCGAAGGCGCATGCGGCGATGCTTCGCGAGCAAGGGGTCTTGGGCGAAGCGGACGCCGCATCCATTATCGAGGGCCTGAACCGGATCGCGCAAGAGTTCGAGCGCGACGGAATTCCCGAGCAGGTCGAGCTCGAGGACATTCACATGACCGTCGAGCATCGCCTCAGCGAGCTCATCGGCGAAACCGCCGGGCGGCTGCATACCGCGCGATCGCGCAACGACCAGGTCGCGACGGATTTCCGGCTCTGGGTCCGCAATGCGTGTGACGAAACGGTGGACGCCGTCCGCGCCCTGCAGCGCGTCCTCGTCGAACGCGCCGCCGAGCATGCGGACACCGTCATGCCCGGTTTCACTCATCTGCAGGTGGCCCAGCCCGTGACGCTCGGCCATCATCTGATGGCCTATTACGAGATGCTGAAGCGAGACTCTGCGCGCTTCGGCGATGCGCGCGCTCGTATCAACGAATGCCCCCTCGGAGCCGCCGCGCTTGCGGGCACGAGCTTCCCGATCGACCGCGAACGGACCGCGGACGCACTCGGTTTCGACCGTCCGACCGCAAACAGCCTCGACAGCGTCTCCGACCGCGATTTCGCCATCGATTATCTGTCGGCCGCCGCGCAGTGCAGCCTCCACCTGTCGCGGCTCGCCGAGGAGTTGATTCTCTGGGCCAGTCCGCAGTTCGGCTTCGTCAAATTGTCGGACGATTATTCGACCGGCTCCTCGATCATGCCGCAGAAGCGCAACCCCGACGCTGCCGAGCTAGTGCGCGGCCACAGCGGGCGCATCATCGGAGCGCTGGCCGCGCTGATGGTGACGATGAAGGGGCTTCCACTCGGTTATTCCAAAGACATGCAGGACGACAAGGAGCCCGTGTTCGAGGCGCGCGACCTGCTGATGATCTCGTTGCAAGCGCTGGCGGGCATGATCGAGACGGTCGATTTCGTCCCCGAGCGGATGCGCGAAGCCGCGGCGTCGGGATTCTCGACCGCGACCGACTTTGCCGACTGGCTCGTGCGCGAGGCCGATGTGCCCTTCCGAGAGGCACATCACATCACGGGGCGGGCGGTGAAGGCGGCGGAGGAACGCGGTTGCGGGCTCGCCGACCTGCCGCTCGACGTCCTCCAGGCAATCGACAAGCGGATCGACGATCGCGTCTTTTCTGTCCTCAGTGTCGAAGCCTCGGTCGCCAGCCGGACGAGCTACGGCGGCACCGCTCCGGAACAGGTACGTTATCAGATTGCCGAAGCGAAGAAGGTCCTAGGACTCTAGTTTCCGCTTGCGCTGCGCAATTGTCCTGAGGCGCAGCGCGTTGAGCTTGATGAAGCCCGCGGCGTCGCGATGGTCGTAGTTGCCGCTGCCTTCCTCGAAGGTCACCAGGTCTTGGTCGTAGAGCGAATGCTCGCTCTCCCGCCCGATGACGGTAGCGTTGCCTTTGTAGAGCTTCATCGTGACCCGGCCCGTCACATGCTCCTGGCTATGGTCGATCGCCGCCTGGAGCATCTCTCGCTCCGGCGAGAACCAGAAGCCGTTGTAGATGAGCTTCGCGTAGCGCGGCATCAGCTCATCCTTGAGATGCATCGCACCGCCGTCGAGCGTGATGCTTTCAATGCCGCGATGCGCGGCGAGCAGAATCGTGCCGCCCGGCGTTTCGTAAACGCCGCGTGACTTCATTCCCACGAACCGGTTTTCGACCAGATCGAGCCGGCCGATGCCATTGTCGTGACCGAGCTCGTTGAGCTTGGTCAGAAGTGCGGCAGGCGAGAGTTTCTCGCCGTCGATCGCGACGGGATCGCCGCGCTCAAAGTCGATGGCGATCACCGTCGCCTTGTCCGGCGCGTCCTCCGGCGAAATCGTGCGCTGGTGGACATATTCGGGCGCGGTGGCCGCCGGATCTTCGAGCACCTTCCCTTCCGACGACGAGTGCAGGAGGTTGGCGTCGATCGAGAATGGCGCCTCGCCGCGCTTGTCTTTGGCGATCGGGATCTGATGCTTCTCCGCGAAGTCCAGCAAGGCCTCGCGGCTTTGAAACTCCCACTCGCGCCACGGAGCGATCACCTTGATGTCCGGCTGGAGCGCATAATAGCCGAGCTCGAAGCGGACCTGGTCGTTGCCCTTGCCGGTCGCGCCGTGACAGACCGCGTCCGCGCCGACTGCGCGCGCGATCTCGATCTGGCGCTTGGCGATCAGCGGCCGAGCGATCGACGTTCCAAGCAAATATTGGCCTTCGTAAACCGTATTCGCCCGGAACATCGGGAAGACGAAGTCGCGGACGAACTCCTGGCGAAAATCCTCGATGAAGATGTTCTCGGGTTTGACGCCGAGCATCTCGGCCTTGCGTCGCGCGGGTTCGACCTCCTCGCCCTGGCCGAGGTCGGCGGTGAAGGTCACCACCTCCGCGTCATATTCGGTCTGAAGCCATTTCAGGATGATCGAGGTGTCGAGCCCACCGGAATAAGCGAGCACGACCTTCATTCTGTTCTTCGTCATTGAGCCTGTTCCAACATCCACAGCATCGCACCGCGTGCGGTATGCATCCGGTTCTCCGCCTGCTTCCACACTGCAGAACGGGAGCCGTCAATGACGCCAGCGGTCACTTCCTGTCCGCGGTGAGCTGGCAGGCAGTGCAGGAACCAAGCATCGGAAGCCCGCGACATCAGGGTCTCATTGACCTGATACGGTGCAAACGCCGCGATCTTTTCGTCGCTGTGGTCGTCGCCCATCGACACCCAGACATCCGCATAGACGATATCGGCGCCCTCCACCGCTGCCATGGGATCAGCGACTTGGCGGATGTCTTGGTCGTCGAACCCATAGCCTTCCGGGGTGGCGATCACGAACTCCGCGCCGAGCGTCGCACAGCCCTCGGCGAGCGAGCGAGCGACATTATGAGCCTCGCCGATGAAGGCGACCTTCGCGCCCTCGATGCGGCCGAGCAGCTGCTCGATCGTCAGCAAATCCGCCAAGGCCTGAAGCGGATGATCGGTTTCAGACAGCATGTTGAGCACCGGCGCTGCGTTCAGAGCGGCCATCTGCTCGAGCAGCTGGTGGTCGAACACGCGCGCCGCGACGATCGCATGATAGCAGGCGAGCGTCCGGGTCACGTCCTCGATGCTCTCGCGCGCGCCAATGCCGAGCTCGGCCGGCTGGAGATAGACCGGGTGGCCGCCGAGCTGGGCGGCCGCCAGTTCCATCGAATTGCGCGTCCGGGCGCTCGGCTTTTCGAAATAGAGCGCGACCCCTTTGTCCTGAAGCACGCGCGGAGCCGGCTGCTGCGACGCATCGAGGATCGCGCGCAAATCGCTGGCCGAGAGGTCGCGGATCGCGAGGAGGTGCTTCACCAGCTCTTCTCCCGCTTCACCATCGTCCCGACCCCGTGGTCGGTCAGAAGCTCGATCAGCAGCGAATGGTGGACTCGCCCGTCGATGATGTGCGCGAAATTGACGCCCTGCTCGACCGCGTCGGCGCAGGCTTTGAGCTTGGGAATCATCCCCTTTCCGACGCTCTCATGCTCAATCCGCTCGCGAAGCTCGGCAGCAGTCAGCCGCTCCACGAGCGTGGTCTCGTCATTCGGATCGTCGAGCAGCCCGGGGACCGCGGTCAGGTAGACGATTTTTTCGGCCTCCATCGCCACCGCGATCGCGCGCGCCGCCTCATCGGCGTTGACGTTGTAAGGCTGCCCTTCGGCGTTGGCGCCGACCGTGGAGATGACGGGGGTCAGGCCGTCATCGAGCAGGCGGTGGATGAGCTCGGCACGAACTCCCGTAACATTGCCGACGAATCCGAGCGCAGGATCGGCCGGAGTCACCGTGAGCAGTCCGGCGTCCTCGCCCGACACCCCAACGGCGACCGGATCGTCCCCGGCCTGGCTGTTGATCGTCGAAACGAGGTCGCGATTGATCTTCCCGACCAGCACCATCCGGACGATCTCGAGAGTTTCACCGTCGGTCACCCGAAGCCCGTCCTTGAACTCCGGCTCCTTGCCCACGCGGCGAAGCATCGTGTCGACCTGCGGCCCGCCGCCGTGCACCAGGACGCAGCGCACTCCGACGCTCCGAAGCAGAAGCACATCCTGCGCGAGCGCGAGATCCGATTGCTTGTCGATCGCAGCTCCGCCGAGCTTCACCACCACCGACTTGCCCGCAAATTGGCGGATATAGGGCAGCGCCTCGACGAGGATCCGTGCGGTTTCGGCGGGAGGAAGATCGCCCGTCATGACGTCCTCGAATTCTCTTTGATGTAGCCGGGGCCGAGGTCGATCCCGATCATGGTCGCGGACGCCTTGCCCGCGCCCAGATGCACTTCGATCTGAACCTCGTCGCCCATCATATGTTCGACCAGCGCCTGGCCGTCGTGGTCGACACCGACTCCGCCTTTGGCAACGACGATGCCTCCGTATGTCACGCACGACTTCGCAACCTCGAGATCGACCTCGGCCGAGCCCGCGGCGGCCATCAGGCGCCCCCAATAAGGATCGCCGCCGTACCAGCTGCATTTGACGAGATTGTTTTCGACGATCGACTTGGCGGCGCGCTTCGCCTCGGCCTCGCTCGCGGCGCCGGTGACGGTGAGGTGCGCCATCCGGGTCATGCCTTCCGCATCGCGGGCCATCTGCATCGTCAAATCGCGGCACGCCTCGATTACCGCGTTCGCGAACTCGTCCGCATCGGCTTTGCCGCGCCGGCCAGATGCGAGGAGCATCGCGGTGTCGTTAGTCGAGGTCGCGCCGTCGACGTTCAGCGTATTGAACGTCGCGTCGGACGCGGCCTTCAACGCCTTCTGCATCACCGCGCGCGAAACGTCGGCATCGGTGGTCAAAAAGGCGAGCATGGTCGCCATGTTCGGAGCGATCATCCCGCAGCCCTTGGCCATCCCGCCCAATGTGAAATTGGACCCGCGGATCACGACTTCCTTCGCCTGATGGTCCGTGGTCAGGATTCCGCGTGCGGCGTCATGCCCGCCCGCGACCGACAATTTCTTGGCGAGGTGCGGCACATGCGAAAGGATCGGCTCCATCGGCAGCCGAGTTCCGATGATCCCGGTCGAACAGACCATGAC
>JBKPOR010000243.1:0-10605 GCA_046765675.1 Pseudomonadota bacterium | reverse complement strand
CCTTCGTGCAGAGCCATTGCTAAATCAACAAGGACTGCGGCGACCGCGCACATCGCACCCATGTAGGCCTCGGGAGTACATTTTTCACGGCAAATTGCGAGGGTGACTTTCGTCCGCAATTTCGTTTCGACTTGAAACACTTTTTCGTAGTCCATCGGCTTTAGATTATTTGTGTTGTCTGATGTTGTTCCCGTTCCGCGGCACACGCGCGGCGGGGGATGCTTTCCAACAATCGTGATTAGGTTTGCGTTCCGTGGGGCGATACAATTTGTTGCATACCTCACATGGCAAGCATCCCGCGCCGCGCTGACTTTCGCGGGGCAACAATTCGCGATTTTGTTTCTCCGAGGTCAGCATGCCCAAGCTAAAATTGCTGAACAATGGAAGTCAATGAATTTTGTTGACTATTTTTTTGTGAAGCCTTAACTTCGCGACATGCCAGAAGTGAAAGAGGAAGAAACCACGCAACTTGTTGCCAGCGGCATCCCATCGACTTTCATCGAGGCGATCGACGCGCTAATCTTTAGGAAGCACGATAACAAGGGGGAGATAAAATTGTCGCGCTCCACAAAGGTCGGAATTTTGATCGAGGAAGCGCTCCTAGCGCGCGGTGCCATCAAAAGAGAAAGAACCGGAGAATGGACCGTGAAACACCAGACAATATATGTGAGCGGGAACAGCCGCCGCTCCGAAGCAGCTTGAACATTTTCGTCGCCGTGTCCCGGAACAAAACACCATCAGGCGTCGGGCGCGATTCCCTGAGCGGCGACGAAATAACCCTGGTGCCGAAACCTGCGCATCGCCCCTCTCGCATTAAAACGGAGGAGTGTAATGGAAACCGCTCCAAGGGCGGTGTGCAGCTTTCGTCGCGGGCCCTCATGGCGTGCAGGGAGATCCTGCAACGGCGGGTTTTTGTTGTTCCCGGTGCGTTATTCCAAGGAGGAGCTGAAAGCATCGGGTCGTTGATTCTCCCGCCCATGCAACAAGTGCCCGCGGCGTCTCTCTTTTTTTGAAACCGTGAGAACGCGCGCAGAAAAACCGCACCCGGCAAAATTTCCAATGACCCCTGAGCATCCCGAGCTGGACAAAGAACTCGTAAAGCGTCTTGAGCGATTCCTGGTTTTACATCATGTCGTGTCCGAGGCGACGCGAGAACATAAAGCCAACCAAGACCGCGCGGACATCAATGCGGATAGATTTTTACATGGCTGGTTGCTCAAGGGCGCGGTGGAATCGATCGATGATCTCGGTCCGTTAGCGGGCCTCAAAACGTTGGCTAACGAGCACAAATCCAAAGCGGACATCTATCTCAACGAGTGAAGCCGCCTCAGCTAGTATCTTCGTCGCCGCCGAAGCCACTCGCGTTGATTTTAATCCTGACGCCCGACGGTAAAGGCGTCCTCTACGTCTGGCGCGATGGCAAACATTTCAGCACAAGCTACGGGACCGCTCACACCCTGCGAGAATTCGCGGCCCGTTATTATCCAGGCGCGGAAGTGAGCGAAAAAGTGATCGCATGAAATGAAAAAATATGATGAAAACAACAACGCTGATAGCGGGATTGGTTGCTCTGGGAATAGGGCAAATAACTGCGGAAATCACACCTGAACAACCGGAAGTCGGCTGGACAACCGTAATCTCTACAATCACCCTTGTAGGTCAGGGTGGCTCTCGTGCCTACGAATGTGCTCCCCGCAGGCTGCCGTGGAATCAAGGGGCGTGCAGGGAAATCATCACCGGACAAACCGGCTGCGGCTCATGGACGGGCGAGATATCTACTAGGCATTCCAATGTACGTTGTGACGGCAATCAACACGTGTTCTCCACCAACACCTATTGGTTACGTGATGAGCATGGCCATTTCTATAACGTCGGCTCAGTCACACCGAAAATAACCTTGCCTCAGTTTTGCCAAGGTCCATACCTGTTTAACTACACGCTGACAGCTTCTACACCGGACTGTTCAACATGCGCGATTGGTTCTACCCTTTGTGATCCACCTGACCCAACTTGTCCGCCATATTGCTACAATGTTCCACCACTCTGTTGCCCCGATGGTTGGGATTGCTTTACCGCGTGGGACCCGATAGGCCAACTGTACTACGGGGTTTGTTGCCATCAGACACAGTGGGGTTGGGTTTGTCAGTAATTGAAGAAAACCGTCGAATAAAAAAACGATGTATAAAATTCTAGCGGTCTTGGGAATGGCTGCGGGGTTTGCGCAGTTAGCAATCGCTGAGTTGCCGGAAGGAACGGTGCGGGACGCGTTGGTGGGCTATCCGCCCGGCGTTCCGATACCAAACAACACGATCACGGAGATCGCGCACATAGATGTGGACTGTGGATATTGGGAAATCTCAGGCGGTGGCAGTCTCTACAATCAATTCGGAACCCGATATTTTTACGCGTTCGCAACGATCTCGGAATCATTTGCGGTCGCGCCTCTAAATGGCAGCGTGCAACCGCAATCAGTGCAACCGACTTATCACATCAACGACATGCTGGCGCTACCAATCAGCACGAAGACATGGCTGATTCGTGGGCCAGGGACGCACAGGCTACGCTTGCTGATTTGGAATTTCGGAACAGATGAGCCGATCAATTCCGTTGCAATCGGCAATATTCACGGCGTCAAAATTGATGAGTGCCGCGAGGTTCCATGAAATGGTTTGAAACTTCGGAGGAATGGGAAACGGCTCCAATTTCGCCGACGTGTGAAGTTATGATGAATGAAAGATTTTGCGATCTACCGACAACGCATGTCTATCCTACCGCCGGCGGCGGCTGGATGGCGCTCTGCTACAAACACGCGCAAAAACATCTACCCAATGGAGTGATTCCGGTCGCGCTAGTCTTCGCCCCTGGTTGGGCTGCGCGTGACAATCGGGGAAGGTGAAACCTTCTCATGATGCTCGCCGCGTTGTCGGAGCAATAGGAAACGGCATGATGCTCGCCGCGTTGACGCTCTGGAAAGTTGTCGGTTGGACCGCGGCCTTCTGCGCGTTGTGCGCGCTCGGATTAGCTATCTGGCTTTGGATTGAGAGGGAAACTTATCTTCGCAATCTCAAAAAAATGCAGCGCGAAACGGAGCTGAGACGTAAGTCGGTTGATCGATTCGCTTCGTCCGATGGCGAGGACGCGTACTCTCCTAAAAAACCGCGATCATTTGAAAAATGAAAAACGAAAAGCAGAAGGGAGGTGAACAGAATTTTGAAAAAAGGACAAGTCACAGCAACCATCGAATGGGCCGACGGAAATCCGGGGAGCCTGTTGCTGAGCGAGATTGAGAAGCAGGTGGCCACGTTCGCGGAAGCGATAGGGAAAAAGGCGCGCAAACCGATCGACCAAGTCACCTACCAGTTCAAAGGCAAGCAGCATATCGTTGCGCCGGCGAAGTACTCGAAGCTCGTCAAAGCCTAAACCTAAAACCATGTAGTAACTGCAAAGTTAAGGAGGTGAAAAAGTGAAAATGTTCGAACTAAACATTGAAGGCGAAAGTGGAACCGCGACGGTGACAGACTTGACCGACACGAATAAACCGTTCGGGAAAGCGTGGCAGAATTTTCTGCGCGAGCTCGTGACGACTGGCGTCAAGATCAATACCGCCAAAGGCACGGTCGCCGGCAAGAGTATCAATCTGCCGGTAGACGTGCACGCCGGCGGCGTCCGGTAGCAAACGAAAACAAAACAAATTAACGAGCGTCCGGCTTAGTGGTTAGCGGGGCGCTCGTTGTTTTCCCCGCCGTTGTAATTCCGCGCGGATCGATTCCTTGATCTTGATTAGCTCGCCGGTTTCCATTTTGAGAAGTGTCGAAACGGTGGTCGGCGGGAAAGTACGTTTCAACTCAAAAAGCACACCCTTCCCGATACTGCTCAGCGCGTTCACAGTTATCCTTGGCTTTCGTCAACTAGCGCGCGCATTTTTTTGAAATCGCCGAACGCCGAGGAATACCTGGCAGCTAGCCGGCCGTTGGTTCCCGCCGTTGGTTGATTCTCCCAAAGCCGATCTTTCCACTGGACCCAGTGAGACATTCCGTGCCTGGACATCATGGGATGCCAGAGATGCAGGACTTGGTTAGGCGTTGTTTTGTGCCGCCAGTAGAGCATGTCCATTGCGCGCATGGCCGAATGATCTTCCCCGCCCCAGCCGCGAAACCGGCAATCCCAGCCGCCTACGGCCGTGAACGCTTCCCGCGGCATGATTTGAATCAATGCTCCATACCAATGCCCGCGGCGCGATCCCGACCAGCAATGCCCCCGGTTATGGTGTCCGTAGCCGGTTGAATCCTCGTCGCATTGGTGTGGCGGCGTGGGGAAACGGTAAGGACAACACGGATCAGATTCCAGGACGCGCTTGGAAGCGGCATCGGTTAAACGAAAGAATTTTCGATAGGGAACGTACCAAAGCCGATGTCGTTTGCGCCTGGCACGCCGGATTTCCTCAGCGCAAAACAGCACTACGTCCGCGTCGATGTAGCAATCAACGTCCGCGATAACGAAAATGTCGCCCGTAGCTTTGCGCGCGCCATAATTTACCGCAACCGATTTGGAAAAAGCACGATGCTGATGGTGATCTTTCCCGATAATGATTTCCGCGCCGGGGAGCTGGCATTTCCAGTATTTCTTTATCCACTGGAAATTTTCATCCTGGCGTATGTGCTTTTTGGATCTTCGAAAAGGAATGATGATGCTTAATCCGTAGCCTTTGCGGCCGCGTCTAAAGCACGTGCATTTCTTTTTCCAGAACCTTATAAGCGTCAAAAATAGAGTACTTCGCATCTTCGATTGCCCATCTTGAGGGTTCAGTCATCTTGCCCGGCTCAAACGCGGTATGGATCGCCGCGCTATAGTCCTTAAATTTGAAGTCGCCGCCCTCGGTCGCATTCATTAGCATTGGGCTGATTTCCACGCGTCGCGGGATACCAAAGGCGTCCGCTACGATCATGCCGTGCAATGACGACGTGACGATTCTTCTACAGGCACCGATCTCCGCCACGATAGTCAATGGATCGCCTCGAGGGCTGATGACTTTGATCGTGCTCGGAGAACGAATCATTTGGATAAACCGCGGCGCGAGCTCGTTATCTTTCCAGTGCGGCACGATGCCCAGGTCCCATTTTTTTTCCTGCGGCCCGACCAGTTCGTCCGCCAGTAACCCCGGATCGCCAAGCGCAAAGTTCCCTTTGATTCCGCGCGCGGATAGCGGGCCGCGCAACGCGAGGATGGTGGCGTGACTGAGATTGACGCGGGATTGCGATTTTAATCTGCCGGACCCGCAAATATAGCCGGACCATTGAAACGGAAGATGCTCCAAGACCGAGCCGATTGTGACTACCGACGCGTCCGCGACTTCCGACCATTGCAGATCAACACCGCCAAAATGATCCAGCAACAACGGAGCAAGACCGTCCCCGAAATTTTTAATCTTCCGCCACCAGTACGCTTTGACCGGCGTAAGCGGCAAACCTGCGATCACCGGCTGCCTCATGAGACCTCCAAAAAGTTTTCGAGATCGCAGTCGCGCTGTTTCCAGCCGTCCAAAAATTTACGCCGAGCCGGATTCCTGGCGAGCCGTTCGAAGCGGTTATCGCGGATCGCGATAAAATAAAGAATCAAATCGTCCTGGTCACACCGATTAGCCGCGGCGAGCGTTTTCGGTCCGATCACGCCGTCCACGACGAGATCAGCGTCCTCGACTTCGTTCAGCGCGCGCTGCAACCATTTGGCTGCCTGTCCGCCGTTTACCCGGACATCGAACTGCGCGATGGCGATCTTTTCCGGGAGCAGTTCGATGTTGTATTTTTCCCATTCCTGCCAATAAATCGCGATGGCCTGGTCACGGGTAAGATTGGCAACGTCAACGCCTGGATGCGAGCTGGCGTCGATTCCGTACTTGGTGACGCCGCCGGAATCGCCCGACACGTTTTCGGCTACGACAAAGTTTTCGTCACCGAAATGACCGCGCGCGAATTCTTCCTCGTGTGGAAGAATGAATTGTATCGCACGAAGGAATTTTTCGGAGTACTGGGGCACGGTAAAGGGATGCCCGTGTCATCTGCCCCGAGATTCGTCGCCTGATTTGATTCACCGCCAAGTAGTAAGACAGGTGCAGACGATCAAATTTCATTCTTATCCAAAAGCCGAACCCGGCAACGCCGGCGCAGATCGCCAGGATAAAAATAAGATCGTCTAACCGACGCATTCGCCTTTCGGCGACCTGTCAGCTAGAGCAACGACAAAAGGAACGTAATGATAAAATAAAGGGCGATCACCACGCACAGAATCATTACCAGCTTGAGTATCATCGGTGGCGCGCCGATCTGGCCTAACACCCAAACTAGGATGTAATACACAATCGCCAGAATGATCAGCACGATCAGCAGATGAATTAGCCCGGTAAGAATCGCGGAGTGAGACGCCGCTGCCAGGACAGTTAGCATGTCCAATCGGAATATTAAATCCGACCGGGAAAGTCAATCCATCACTTTTGTTTCTGCGCGGCTGCGCATTTGTTCGCTTCGTCGCGCGCAATTTTCGCGGCCTCTTGTGCTTCTTCGTCCTTTGGATTCTCGCGCGCGATGCGCTCGCGCAGCTCCGCGTTTAGCCGCAGCAACACCGTTCGCTGGTTGTTTACGATGATGTGCGTGCCCTCTGCCGTTGCCTGTAGTCCGTCCAATCGCTTATTGAGATTCTCCATGAGCCCCTCGATTCTGATATCGCGCTTTGCGACCTCCTCGTTTAACCGAGTAATTTCTTTTTGCTGATTCTGGAGCACTCCTGTTTGTACCATTAAAGCACCTTGCGCGGCTGAGACCACGATCTGTCCGGCTTCGGCTTTAACCTTAAACAGCGACGCGATCCCGCCGACTATTGAGCCGCCGAAAATGGCGGACAAAAGTGCCGGCAGCCAATCTGCCATCGCTACTGCTGCCGGGATCAATGTTCACCGCCCGGTTCTTGGTAGTACGCCACTCGCCACCTTCTGATAACGGCGTGAATCTTGAGCGAGTTTCCGACGATGACGACCAGGCAAATCCCAAATGACTGAATGTTGATCGTGGAATTCAAACCTGCGGTGGCGATCATGCTTATCGCGCGAATCAGGAACGTGGCCAGGATCATTATTAACCCCGCCACCTCGAGATTCACCTTAGCCAGTGCGATGCCGACCAGCTTCAACGTCCCGGATACGGCCTGCGAATAAATGACATAAGGCGTGAGCGCGCCAAGAATCAGCCACATGGATTCGGTGCTTGGCGTCGTAGGCCAGAAACACGACAGAATCGCATGGAAAATAACGTAAACGGCTATGGTAGTTTCGAACGGCTTGAAGTAGTACCTCGCCAGCCAACCATGATTCTTTGCGAATCGCTCGCTATAAATTGGAACTATCACTGTGGATAGTTGGGGTCAGCGTGTCAGCCGGAGGTCGTCGGCATGGATGAAGGGCAAGCCAAGAGATTGTGTGCATATTCTATGACGCCGGCTAGTGCCGGGTTCCCGACATCGATTGGATAAATTTCTTGGTATCGCGTCCCGTAGTCGTGTCCAACGTTCACCGCGGCCTTGAGCGCGTCGGCGTCTGTTCCGGTGTAACCGGGTTCCTTGAATAAGGGATCGCGACAGCCTCGAGTCATTTGCGACGAAATTTGTGGGCGCTTGTCGTACATGATCCGCCAAATGTTATCCGCTGGCTGTCCGGAAAACGGCTGAAAGACCGCGGTCTTTTGGCAGAGATCGTGTCTTTGTATTTCTATGCGCGAGCCATATTTCGCCTTTGCGTTTTCGAAGGCTGTTTCGGCTGCGTAACGAGTACCCAGCGGATCTAATCCGTGGCGGGTGATTGATCCGGCGAATCCCACCGCTTGATTCGGAAAAGCTGTGATTGCGTTATCAATCACGCCCTTGGCGTTTCCCGAGGCGCATCCAGAATCAATAACCTTTTGCGTGGTGTAACCGGCAGCCAGCCACCTTTCAATCTCGGTCGTGGTAAAGCCCGCCGCTTGTTCCTCGGGGCTAAGAACGTTGCTAGCCGGCACGTTCCAGTCCATCGTTCGCGCCCCGGCGAATTGGACATTAACTAATTTTATGTTGGGGTTTCCGGTGTAGCGCGCTCCTACGGCTCTGAGCATTCTGCGTTCCGCGGCTAAAAGCGTTGGATTCCAAAAAACCGGAATCGTGTGCACTCCGATCGAGTTGGGATTCGTGTCGTAAAAACTAAAAAATGTTCCCCGGTTATCCCTGATCTTGGAAAGAACCCAGTCGGGAAGGTAGCCGCCGTCCGTTCCGATGCGGAGCGTTATCATTTTCCCGGCGTTTCCTATTCTGACCAGCTCATTGTCCAGATAGGACCAGTCATAAACCGGGTTTCCATTTGCATCCGCCGTGGGCGCTAACTGAGACCATCCCAAACGTACCGCTATTCCGTCCACGTTCGGATTATCTAAAATGGCCTGCGCTACGCGCTGGCCGGTTGATACGATGCTGAAAACTCCATAAGCATGAGCGCATGGAGCGGAAGAAATGGAGTGCTTATTCATTGAGCGGTGACGGTTATCTGCGCCAGATCACAGTCGCGCGTGGTCCCGGCCGGAATGCTTTGTGACGTGATCCGATTTGTGCACATCCCGCCACTCGATTGCATATTCACGAGGCTTGAAAAGCCCGCGGCGTTCCAGGTCGATTGTGATTGGTTCAATTTTTTCCCGATGAAATTGGGAACTACGCACCGCGGCGCGGGAGTCGCGGTCGCAGTCGGCGTCGGTGTAGGTGCGAAGGTCGCGGTCGCAGTCGCAGTCGGTGTAGCCGTCGCGGTGGCCGTGGCGGTCGCGGTCGCGGTTGGTGTTGCGGTAGGCGAGCTGGTCGGCGTCGGCGTCGGCGTCGGTGTTGGCGTCGGTGATGCGCCGCTCACCAACGGATGCGGATACGTGTAAGGCGTATATCCAGGCATCCGCGTGTCGTTGAAAAAATGCTCGTTCAGCCGAATGCTGACGTTACCGCCATCGAAATTCACATGCTGCCCCGGACTGCCGTCCAACACGGTATTGTTCCACGAGTAGCACGGCTCAGTTACTTGATCGTTCCATCCCGCAGGTCTTACCGGCGGGCTGCCGAGAATCACTGACCCTCGTGCGCGTCCCGGCGAATCTATCGCCTGGATCACCTTGTAAATCTTGAACGTGTCGCCCACGTTGAAGTTGAGCGTGTTGAAAACGCCGTATTGATAATTGATGGTGTTGGTGGTGTTCGACAAAATTTCCGCGAACCCAGGCGAACCGCCTGCGTCCCGGCGAATCGTGTACCCGGCCCACTGGTTAGTTGTCCAGTTAGCGCCGGATACGGTGACGCTCTGTGAGCCTGTCGCGCTGACCGTGCCGTTGAAGTGCGGGCCGGTGTTGATGTCCCATTGGCTCGTGCCGTCCGCGCCGCCCCACGGCGTATAAAAATCTTGGCATCGGAACGCTTGCAGCGCGTATAGCAGGCAACAGTTCCACCCGCCGTAACCATGAACCGTGTTGTCGTGGAAAAGAGCGACCCCGCTCCGCAATGTTCCCAAGAATCTGTTGCTGGGGTTATTGCCAGCGAAATCGTTGTTGTAAACTTCTACCGCCCGCGTCCCGCGCGCCCGACCGCTACTCTCGGTGCCGTGCCCGTGCACCTCGCGATTGACGATAGTGTTATGCCGCACCACGAACCGCGCGCCGTCATAGGCGTCCGTCATGCCCGGAAGTCCCGCGCCGTCGTTCCGCAAAACGTTATCCTCAATGAACAGGAATCGGTCGGTGCCGAACTGCGTCGCATCCGGCCATGATAGATCGCCCATCGTTCCGCCGTTCCAAAAAGTGTCGTGAACAACGAACGTGCCGCTGCCGCCGTGTACGTTAGCGATAACCGTGCTGTGATCGATAACGCCGATCACGGTATCCAGAACGAACAGACCGTTTAGATCGTTCCATTTGTTATTGTCGAAACGGAACCGGCTGTCGTTCGTGTTGCTGCCCGTGACCTTAATGACGCCACCGAGATAGAAACCTGCGCGCCCGCCGTCTTGAAATTCAATCCCCGTAACGCGGGTTAGGTTATTTCCTACCAGCGTTATTTGCAGGAGCGAATCATTTTGCACAGCATCCCTGATAATAGTTTGTCCTATCCCTTGTCCTCGTAGTGTGATCGCTCTAGTAGCCGTGACTTTGGCGGCCCAGGGAAACGCGCCGGCCGGGACGGTAACGGTATCGCCATTGGCTGCCTGATTGATGAGTGCCTGGACGTTGGCTTGGCTACCGTCACTCTGCCAGGTTGTAGCGGAAACGGCGTTAGCGAGAAGGAAAGAAAAGAGGAGCGCGAGGAAGCGGGTCATGCCGCCCCGGCCACTGTCAAAGCCCCCCTACTGGCCTTTAATCCGTAACTTCAACGCCTCACGAACCGACATTCCAGCGTTCAGCCGTTCCTGCATCTTCTTGCAACCGCCGCACCCTGCGATTTTCGTCCCGGTCACTTTATCGATCACGCGCGCGATCGGTTGCGCGACGTGAGCGATCTTGTC
Source organism: Pseudomonadota bacterium (assembly GCA_046765675.1). Taxonomy (GTDB): domain Bacteria; phylum Pseudomonadota; class Alphaproteobacteria; order Sphingomonadales; family Sphingomonadaceae; genus Sphingomicrobium. The sequence continues at coordinate 62 of JBKPOR010000243.1, read as the reverse complement.
GCCTAAAAGCGTTGGACTTTTTTCATCACCAATTGATTGCGGAACGCCATCCACGGTAAAAT
>JBKPOR010000242.1:0-5662 GCA_046765675.1 Pseudomonadota bacterium | reverse complement strand
ACTCGCCATGTACATGCTCGCCGGTGATTTGAGGGTTGACTGGAAGCACTCGATAGCCGTGCTGCTGGAGGATCCGCATCACTCCGTAGGACGGCCGGCTTGGCCGATCGGACGCACCCACGACCGCGATCGTCCGGGCGCTGGCCAAAAGCTCTCTGATGTCTTCGTCGCTCGTCAACGGCATAGGGCGCTCCTTTTCAGGGGCTCAATGCGTCACCGCCTCCAACAGTTTCGCGGCAATGGCAGCGAACGCCTCCGAATCCGGTCCATCCGAAGCGGCCGGCGGCCTCCCCAAGTCGGACTCCTCCCGAATGGTTAGCGACAGTGGCAGCCGTCCAAGGAACGGCACGCCCAGCTCCGCCGCGGCGGCTTCCGCTCCGCCGGTACCGAACGGATGCGATTGGGCGCCGCACTGCGGGCACTCATAGGTCGCCATATTCTCGATGATTCCGAGGACCGGCACGCTCATCTTGTTGAACAGGTCGATCGCACGCCGTGCATCGATCAGCGACAGGTCCTGCGGGGTCGAGACGATCACAGCCCCGGCCGGCCGCGATCTCTGGATCAGTGACAGCTGCACATCGCCGGTGCCCGGCGGCATGTCGACGATCAGCAGCTCCGAATCTCCCCAGTCGGCATCGATCAGCTTGGCGAGCGCCCCTGTCGCCATCGGCCCGCGCCATGCGAGCGCATGGCCAGGCGAGACCAGGTGGCCGAGCGACAGGAATTTCACCCCGTGCGCGGCCACAGGGATGAGCCGGTCGTCCTCGGCCGTCGGTTTCTCCGTCGAGCCGAGGAGGGTCGGCTGCGACGGGCCGTAGACATCGGCATCGACGAGGCCGACCTTCTTGCCCGCACGTGCTAAGGCGATCGCCAGATTGGCCGCGATGGTCGACTTGCCGACTCCGCCTTTGCCACTGCCGATCGCGATCAGGGTCCGGTTGGGTTCGACCGCCGTCACTGCAACACGGGCTTCGGTTACTTCCGGAATCGCAAGCGCGGCGTCGTAAAGCTCGCGCTCGAGCCGATCGCGCTCAGCCTTCGCGAGCCCGCTCGCGTCCGCGATCACCGTCGCCACCCCGCCGATCAGCTTGCGCGAGCGTATCCGATCGGCATGCGGAAGCCCTTCCAGAACCTCGTTCTCGTTGGTCATCGCCTGGGACATAGGAGGCGCGCTGCGGCTTGCCACTGTTTTTCGTGCGAGCGGGTTCCTATACTCCCGCTCTATGAGCATCTTTCTCGGGTGGGGCAGCCGCGTCCGCGGCCTGTTCGCCGACAACAAAGGGCCGTGGGGCTCAAGCGGCGGCGACGATGAGCCGCCGTCCTCCGAAGGCGGCAGTGGTCCGTGGGGCGAGCCTCCGCGGCGGCGCAAGCGGTCCACCGGCGGACCCGGCGATCCAACGCCGTCGCTCGACGAGTTTTTTCGCCGCAGCCGCGAGCGGTTCTCGGGAGGAGGCTTGCCCGGCCGTTTCGACAAATCGGTCATTTTATGGGCGCTGATCGCCTTCGTCCTGCTGTGGCTGGTGTTCACCTCGATCCACTCGATCGCCCCGGGCCAGCGCGGGGTCGTGTCGCGGTTCGGGCGCTACAGCTCCACGCTCGGGCCCGGCGTGAGTATGACCCTTCCCTCACCGATCGACCGGGTGAAAAAGATCGACGTCGAGAACATTCGCAACGTCGACCTCGGCTCCGGAAGCAGTGAAGACCTGATGGTCACCGGCGATCAGAACCTGATCGACATCGCCTACACGGTCCGCTGGAACATCCGTACGCCCGAACTTTACCTTTTCCAGCTCGCCGAGCCCGACGAAACCATCAGGCAGGTCGCCGAAAGCTCGATGCGCGCAGTGATCAGCCGAGTCTCGCTCCGCGACGCGATGGGCGACCGGCGCGCCGAGATCGAGCTTCAGGTCGCCGACGGAATGCAGCGCATTCTCGACGCATACCGGGCAGGGATCCAGATCCAGGGCGTCGCAATCAAGCAGGCCGATCCGCCGGACGCAGTCAACGACGCCTTCAAGCAGGTTACGGCCGCACAGCAGGACGCGAAATCCTACGTCAATCAGGCGAATGCCTATGCGCTTCAGATCACGGCCAAGGCGCAGGGCGAGGCAACGGCCTTCGACAAGGTCTATGACCAGTACAGGCTGGCCCCCGAAGTGACTCGCCGCCGGATGTATTACGAGACCATGGAGCAGGTGCTCGGCAAGGTCGACAAGACGATCATCGAAGCCCCGGGGGTCACGCCTTACCTGGCGCTGCCGCAAGTCCAAAAAGAACAGAAGCGGGAGCAGGCGCGATGATGGATATCGTGCGCAATCGTCCAATTCTGACGACCATGCTCGGATTCTTCCTGCTCTTGCTGGTGATCGGCAGCTTCCCGATCGTTCCGGAGACGAAGCAGGCGGTCGTCGTCCGCTTCGGCAAGCCGGTACGGATCCTCAACCGCTACAAAGCCGGCCGGCCGATCGGCGCGGCCGGCGCCGGAATTTCGTACCGAATCCCGGTCGCTGAGCAGCTGGTGTGGATCGACAAACGCGTGCTCGACGTGGACATGCAGACCCAGCAGGTGCTTTCGACCGATCAGCGCCGGCTCCAGGTCGATGCTTTCGCCCGCTATCGAATTGTCGATCCGCTGCTCATGTTCATCCGGGCGCGGAGCGAGGATCAGCTCAAGGAGCAATTGAAGCCGATCCTCGGGTCGGAGGTCCGCAACGAGCTTGGCAAGATCGAGTTCGCAACTCTCCTGTCGCCCGAGCGCCAGGGAATCATGGACAATGTCCGCACCTCGCTGAACCGGATCGCGAGCCAATATGGAGTCCAGATCATCGATGTGCGGATCAAGCGTACCGACCTTCCCGACGGAGCTCCGCTCGAGTCGGCGTATGACAGCATGCGGACGGCGCGCGAGCAGGAAGCCCGCTCGATCCGCGCCCAGGGCATGAAGCAGGCGCAGATCATCCAGGCGCAAGCCGACGCCGAAGCCGCGAAGACCTATGCGGCGAGCTTCGGCAGGGACCCCGATTTCTACGATTTCTACCGGGCGATGCAGAGCTATCGCTCGACCTTCGTGGGCGAGAACGGCAAGCAGCCTGCGCCGACTACTGTCATTCTGTCGCCGCAGAATGACTATTTGAAGGAATTCACTGGACGCCCGCGTTAATAAGTGACCGTTCAATCACTATTCAGCCGCGCGAGGGATTAGCGCCCTTGCGTCAACCCGGAAATGATGGAGTATCGATGACCTCGAAGGAGACCGGACAAGTGCGCTACGCCTATGGGGTCGCCATGGCCTTGCTCTTGGGGGGAACCGCTTTCTCGCTTGCCACGGGCCGAGCCGGCGCCCAGGTCGCGCAGAATTCTCCGTCCGTGATAGCTCCGAGGGGCGCGCCGCAGTCATTCGCCGACCTCGTCGCCAAACTCCAACCCGCGGTCGTCAATATTTCGACCAAGCAGCGGATTCCGGTGCGAACGCAGAGCGATCCGTTCGAAGAATTCTTCCGCCGCTTCGGCCAGCCGGTCGCCCCCGACAGCGGGGGCGGGCCGGGCGGCGGAAGCAGCGGCGGCACCGATCAGGGTCAACAGCCGCGCACCCGCGAAGCCGGCTCGCTCGGGTCGGGCTTTCTCGTTTCGCCCGACGGCTACATTGTCACCAACAACCATTTGATCCAGGGCCTGAACGGCACCGGCACGGTCGATACGGTCACGGTCACGACCACCGACCGCAAGGAATATGTGGCGCGGATCATCGGCCGTGACGAGACTTCCGACCTCGCCTTGCTCAAGATCGAAGGCAGGGGCTTGCCGTTCGTCCAGTGGGGCGACAGCACGAAGGCGCGAGTCGGCGACTGGGTGCTTGCGATCGGCGATCCCTATGGCGTCGGAAGCACCGTCACGGCCGGGATCATCTCCGCCCTTCATCGCGGGATCACCGGTTCGGGCGCCTACGATCGCTACATCCAGACCGACGCCGCAATCAACATGGGCAACAGCGGCGGGCCGATGTTCGATCTCAACGGCAACGTCATTGGAATCAATTCGGCCTTGATCTCACCCACCGGAGCGTCGGTCGGAATCGGCCTCGCCATTCCCGCCGAGCTCGCAAAGCCGGTCATCGACTCGCTGATGCGCGGACAGCGTCCGCAGCGCGGCTATCTCGGCGTCGGACTCCAGCCGCTCGACGACGATTCGATCGCGTCCGCGCTCGGCCTTGCGAAGGGCGGCGGCGAACTCGTTCGTTCGGTCGTTCCGGGCGGCGCCGCGGCGCGCGCCGGAATTCAGCAGGGCGATGTCATCGTTCGGGTGAACAACCAGCAGGTGACGCCCGACCAGACCGTATCCTTCCTCGTCGCCAACACGCCTGTCGGCCAGCGCATCCCCATCGAGCTTGTCCGCAACGGCAAGCGCATGACGGTCAGCGTGACCGTCGATGTGCGCCCGACCGAGGAGGCCTTGGCAAAAATCGTGGGCGGTGGAAGCGGGACACCCGGGGGAAGCGGCGGCACCGCTCCGGTTGCTCCGCAAAAGGCGCTGGGTCTGTCTCTCGCGACTTTGACCCCCGAACTCGCCCGCGCGGCCAATCTTCCGCCGAACGCCCACGGTGTCATCATCACGAACGTCGATCCAAACAGCGATGCCTCGGACGAAGGGCTCCAGCGCGGCGACCTCATCATTTCGGTCAACAACCAGCTGGTGACGTCGCCTGCCCAGGTCATCGGCATGGTCGAGGCAGCGCGGCGAAGCGGACGCAGCAGCGTGCTGCTGCTGATCAAGCGCGGCAACTCGCCCGAAGCCTTCGTCGGCATCGACATCAGCGGGAAGTAACGAGGCGCCGAGCGCGCCGCCAACCGTTACCCCGCTGGCGCGTCGGCGGCTTTATCCGGCGTCGAGCTGGCGAACCCGCACTGCTTCTGCTCCATCGGAATCTGCTTCGTGATCCGGGTAGCGTTCTCCGAATAGGCCTGGGTCACGGAGCCGTGATTCACGGTCTTGCCGCGCAGCGGACTGACGACCTGGCAAATGTGGAAGACGTGCGGCGTCGCAGCTTTTTTGGCTCCGTTCTCCGGGGCAATCCAATAGACCACATCCTGGCCGTTCGGGTGCGCGGCGTCCTTCGTCGCCTCGGCGACCGTGTCCGAGTCCCGGGCGATGTCCTTCGCCTGCTCGGCGACTTCGGGTGAACAGGCGGTGGTCGGCTGATTGGCTTTGATCTGGCTCGCGCACGTGTTCATGTCTTTGGTGTATTGCTCGACCGAAGGCGGGCTGAAGTCGACCCCGATCAACGTCGCGGCCACGGCCAGGACGGCGCCGATGCCGCCGGCGATCTTCTTGTTCTTCGGGTCCATGTCCTTGTCCATGAAGATGAGGACAATCAGCGGAAGGAAGGCGAGCACCGTGATGATCGCGCCGAGCTGGTTTTGGACGAAGAACTTGACCGGCTCGGACTTGCTGGCCGGGTCGTGCTTGTTGGCCGCTTTCCACATCAGGCTGCCGGCAATCGCGAAGATGGCGATCACGACGAGGAGGCCGATCAGCAGCGGCAGGTTTCCGTGGTCGAACTTGTGCTGGCGGAGCAAGACGATCCCGGCCACCTCGGTGCCGATCGCCACGATCCACGAAAGGGCGGCGAGGATGCGAAGGCGCTTGGCGGCAGACTCTTGGC
>JBKPOR010000241.1:0-3640 GCA_046765675.1 Pseudomonadota bacterium | reverse complement strand
AACGACTACCATCGTGCCATCGTCGAGATAGGCCACGCCCTGATTGTATTCCTTGCCTTCCTTCAGGATGAAAACCCTCATTGCCTCGCCTGGGAGTACGACTGGCTTGAGCGCATTTGCCAACTCATTAATATTGAGCACACTGACTCCGCGCAATTGTGAGACCTTATTCAAGTTGAAATCATTAGTGACGATCACCGCGTCGAGCTGTTTGCCGAGCTCGATCAACTTCAGGTCAACTTCGCGCACGGAAGGAAAGTCAGTCTCTACGATTTGGATGTCGAGCGAGCTGTTGTTCTGGAGGCGGTTGAGCATGTCCAAACCCCTCCGGCCGCGTTGGCGTTTGGATGAGTCAGGTGAGTCAGCGACCTGTTGCAACTCGCGCAGGATGAACTGCGGAATGATTAACGAGCCGGTCAAAAAACCTGTCTCAGCCACGTCCGCGATCCGGCCGTCGATAATTACCGACGTATCAAGAATCTTGAGATCGCGGCGGGCGACTTTGTCACTGAAGATTCCGCCCAGCGCCGAAAGATCGAGATAATCGCCTTTGGCGGCGCCGACCATCAATCCGACGTAGGCCATGAAAAACGTCAACGACAGGGTTAGAAAAGTCTTCATCCCTGCATCGAGTGCGGCGGATTCTTGTCGACTGATCAAGGAGCCGATGAGATACGCTCCGATGATTCCCAGGATTGAACCGACTGCTGCGCCGATGAGTGTCTTGAGGGTGGCCCGGCGAATCCGCAGCTCAAAAATTATGATACAGATGGCGATCAACGCACCTGCTGCTGCAGAAATCCATGGGTCGTCGCCGATCGGTACGAGTTTGTATCCCGCGACCACCAGGACCGCGGTAAATATAACTCGAATTAGGATGACATCGGCGTGCATGATAAAGGCATACTACCACGCCAATTCCGCAGCGTCACTACGGATATTGAGGATTGCCTATTGCCAATTGCGGATTTTTCCGCCCGCACGATTAGCCATTGGAACTTGGCAATCGGCGAGGCGTTTACTTATACCGGTAGGTAATTCGTCCGCGCGACAAGTCGTAGGGTGACATCTCAACACTGACGCGATCGCCCACTAAAATCCGGATGCGGTTCTTCCGCATCTTGCCGGAGATGGCGGCTAAAACCACATGTTCGCTGTTGTCGAGACGCACTTTGAAGAAGGCGTTGGGCTGCTTGTCGATGATGACGCCCTCCGCCGGGATTAGATCTTCTGCTGCCAATTAGGTTCTCCTTGGGGGTTTTCTGCGCAGGCACAATAACACACACGCGCGGTAAAGGCACTACAGAGCCCAAGCAGAATTAGGTCGAAGACCTATACGACGTATCCCACTCTCGTTTTTGAACTCGTGGATTTACACGAGCTATCAGGATTAACATGTAATCCTGTAAAAAAGACTTTTGCGGTGCTCGTAGCTAAGAAAGGAATAGGACCTTGGTTTTACAAGCATTCAATCTTTGGAGCCGGCACGGCAGGATCGGTCGAGGGCGTTACCTTGCAACCGGTCTGGTCCTGCTTGCCTTAAAGCACAACGTCGATCGTCTGTTAGCTGCTGCGTATGGCTATCGCTGGAGCATTTTTAACTACTGGGTATTTGACAGGCCCCATGGCATCGAAGGGATCACGGAGCGAGAAGCTAACTTCTATGCATCGCTGGTGGCGATTGCATTACCTTTTATTTGGATCGGCACGGTTCTAACGTTACGACGACTTAGAGACGCAGACTTGCCCCTGTGGCTCGTAATGGTTTTCTTCCTGCCCTTTCTCAATCTGATCTTTTTCATAATCCTCGCTGCGATTCCATCAAGCCGGTCAGTTGATAGAGGTTCCAATGTCTCTTCACGAATCGGCCGGCTGATCCCGCAAAGCGAAGTCGGCAGCGCTGTGGTCGGAATACTGGCTACAGCATTACTCGCTGTCCTCGTAACTGCACTCAGCGCCAGCGGTCTCGGCAACTATGGCTGGGGACTCTTCGTAGGTATTCCGTTTTTTCTGGGATTGAACTCAACTTTGATCTATGGCTTTCACCGGTCACGATCGCTCGCTAAGTGCCTGGCGGTGGCTTGTCTTTCAACGGGACTAGTCGCCCTGGCCCTGTTTGCTTTCGCGGTCGAAGGCATCATCTGCCTCATAATGGCTACCCCGCTTGCCGTCACTCTTGCTCTATTTGGCGGTTTAATCGGCTTCGTGCTTCAGCAGCGCCCGTCCTTTTCGACAAATACTTTGCGCGTGGCTTCGATAGGATTCCTCTTAATGCCCGGTCTGATTTTGCTGGAATATAGTTTGGGTGAAACTCCTCCACTCTACGCAGTTAAAACGTCTGTCATTATCAATGCAAAGCCGGAGACCGTCTGGTCGCATGTAGTTTCATTTTCAGAGCTCTCACCGCCGGCGGAAGCGATGTTCAAGACAGGCATAGCGTATCCGATTCGCGCCGAGATTTCCGGTCAGGGTCCCGGCGCAGTGCGACATTGCGTATTTTCGACGGGTGAATTCATCGAACCTATTACGGTGTGGGACGAACCTCGTCTGTTGCGATTTGACGTCACGGCCCAGCCGAGGGCCATGGAGGAGTTGTCACTGTACAGCGACTTGCGACCGCCGCATTTGGAGAACTACTTAATCTCGCAGCGCGGACAGTTTGAATTGAAGTCTTTGCCTGACGGCAGCACGCTACTGGAAGGAACAACATGGTACCAAAACCGGTTTTGGCCGGCGCCTTACTGGCATTTATGGTCCGACTACATTATTCACCGCATCCACGGAAGAGTTCTGCTACACATCAAGTCTCTCGCTGAAAAATCTGTGTAATCTGTGGATATACTCTCCGCCGAATGATTCGCATCGCAATCATCGGCGGAGGCATTGGTGGTCTAACGACTGCGATAGCTCTTCGACAGGTTGGCTTCGAACCTGAGGTCTACGAACAGGCGCCGGCACTGCTTGATGTCGGAGCGGCGATCGCCATCTGGCCCAACGCGATGCGCGTCCTCGAACGACTCAACCTCGCCGACAAGATTCTCGAGAAAGCCGGCGTGATGGAAGAGATACGCTGGCTGGACCAGACCGGCCGGCTAATCAACAAGGTTTCGATCGCCGAGGCTTCCGCCTCGTCTCTTGCCGTCGCTCTTCACCGCGCCGATTTGCAGAACATTCTCGTTCACGCGCTGCCTCCGTCTTCAATACATCTCGGCTATACGCTGGTTGATTACACTCAACGAGGCGATGAGATGATCGCCACCTTCACTAATCGTCATTCAACGGAAGCAGACTTCCTGATCGGCGCCGATGGTATTCACTCACGCATGCGTGCTCAATTGATGAACGACGGCGAGCCTGTCTATCGCGGATACACCGTCTGGCGCGGGATATCTTCAACAATTCCGCATTCGATTCCACCAGCGACAGCAATCGAGATTCATGGGCGTGGAAAGCGATTTGGCATTGGTCCGGTTGGTCTCGGACGCCTTGGTTGGTGGGCTTCAGCAAATAACGCTGATACTGGTGACCTGTTGCATTTGTTTGACGAGTGGTATCCGCCGGTGCTCGAATTGATCGGAGCCACACCCCCATCCTCGATACTGAAAACAGGCGCCTTCGATCGTCCTTCAAACAGGAGCTG
>JBKPOR010000240.1:0-5632 GCA_046765675.1 Pseudomonadota bacterium | reverse complement strand
GGATCGGCTCCATCGGCAGCCGAGTTCCGATGATCCCGGTCGAACAGACCATGACGTGCGAATTCGCGATCTGAAGCGCCTCGCCGGTCGCCGCGGCCATCAGCTGCGCGTCTTTGTAGCCGGCCTTGCCGGTCCCGGCATTGGCATTGCCCGAATTGACGATCACCGCTGCCGCCTGGCCTCCGTTCGCGGCTAGGGTCGCTCGGTCGAGCTCGACCGGCGGCGCGACGAACTTGTTCTGGGTGAACACAGCGGCGCAGGGGACTGGACGCCCGTCTTCCGTCGCCAATAAGGCCATGTCGAAACGCCGCCGCTTGATCCCGGCGTGGCAGCCGGCGGCGACGAACCCTTCCGCGGCGGTGACGCTCATGGATAGACCCCGCAGACGGTGAGCCCAGCGGTCTCCTCGAGGCCGAACATCAGGTTCGCGCATTGGATCATCTGGCCGGCCGCGCCCTTGCCGAGATTGTCGATCGCCGCGATCGCGAGAATGCGGCCCGTCCGATCGTCATAGCGGGCGGTCAGCTGCGCACCGTTGGAGCCGCTGACCCATTTGGTCGCGGGCGCATCGTTGGTGACATGCACGAAGGGCTCATCCGCATAGGCCGCGCGAAGAACTTCCAGCGGGTCGGCCTGCCCCGTCGCGTCGCAATAACAGGTGGCGAGGATGCCGCGGCTCATCGGCGCGAGATGGGGCGTGAACAGCAGTGTCTCGTCGAGCGCCATTTCCATTTCGGCCGTGTGACGGTGATTGAGGAGACCGTAAGCCGAGAAGCTCCCGTCGACCGTGTTGAACGCGGTCGATTCCTTGAGCTCGCGCCCTGCGCCGCTGGCCCCCGAAGCGGCGTCGACGATGATGCTGCCGGGCTTGACCAGACCCGCATCGACCAGGGGCTTCAGAACGAGGATCGCCGCGGTCGCATAGCAGCCCGCCGCCGCGACGGCTTTGGCTCCGCGGATCGCTTCGCGGTTCAATTCGGGGATGCCGTAGACGAACGCGCCGAGCAGGTCCGGGGCCTGATGCGAATGACCGTACCAGGCCTGGTACGCGGCGGGGTCGTCCAGCCGGAAGTCGGCGCCGAGATCGACGAACGGAATTCCGGCCTCGAGGATCGCGGGCGCAATTTCCTGGCTCTTGCCGTGCGGAAGCGCGGCGAAGACCAGATCGATGTCGCTGAGGTCGTCTTCAAACCGCTCGACCACCGCGTCGGGATATGCGGCCGCGAGATGCGGATGGACCGCGGCCAACGGCTGCCCGGCCTTGCTGTCGCCGAACAGCTTCGCAGGCGCGAATTCAGGGTGCGCGGCAAGGCAGCGCAGCAGCTCGCCCCCGACATAGCCTGAGGCTCCGAAGATTGCCGTCCGAATCATGGGAGGCCGCATATCGGCGCATTTGCATATTTATTCAAGTATGTGCATATTAATGCATATGACCGACGCACGCGACCAGCGCTTACGGACCATCGCGGACCTGATCCGCGCCGAGCCGCTCGGCAACCAGGAGGAGCTTGCCGACCGCCTTGCCGCGCTCGGCTTCTCGGTCACGCAGGCAACGATTTCGCGGGACCTCGAGCATCTGGGCGCGATCAAGGTCCGCCGCGAGGGCAGGCTCGGCTATGCGCTCCCCGACCAGGTCGTGCCGGCATCCGCCGATGGCCCAGAGCTTGCGGCGGTGGTCCGCGACTGGGTGCGGTCGATCGATTTCGCCGGCAACCTTGTCGTGTTGAAGACGCCGCCAGGCTCGGCGCACCTGGTCGGGGTCGCGCTCGACCGCGCCGGGCTGCCCGATGTGGTCGGGACGATCTGCGGCGACGACACGATCTTCGTCGCGGTCCGTGAGGCGAAGCAGGCGCCGATGTTCGCTCGTAGGCTGCAAGCGCTGTGCTAGGACGCGGGCCTTAGGCTGGCTTGCCAGCCGTAGCTTTAACGAAGGCTGGTGGAGCTGAGGGGAATCGAACCCCTGACCTCTGCAGTGCGATTGCAGCGCTCTCCCATCTGAGCTACAGCCCCGCGCCACCGCCTTATGTTAAGCCCGGATCGATCCGGGCCCCAAGCGAGCGGCCCCCCTAGCCGCTTGTTTCCCCCCTTGCAATCGCTTGTCCCGGGAGGGCTTCGGCTGGCCGATTTGGACGCCGGCCGGCGCGTTTCAAGAGGAACGCGCCAAAACCCCCAATCGTTTTCCCAATGGTTTCGGCTGGCCTTCCGGCTGGCCCGTTTGACGCAAGGGAGAGAATGTATGGCGTATGACCGTAACGATCCGCGCGATTATCCGCGCGGCGAGCGTCCGCGATGGCGCGATGACCGGTTCGAAAGCCGTGAACGCGGCTACGGCGGCCGCGAAGACCGCGGCTTTTTCGAGCGCGCGGGCGACGAGATTGCGTCCTGGTTCGGCGACGACGATGCCGAGCGGCGGAGGCACGAGGACGAGCGCATGGAACGCCAGGGCCGCGGATATCCTCGCGACCGCGACGGGCGGCGCGACGAGGACCGCGGACGCTTTTTCGGCCGCGACCGCGACCGCGATCTCGAACGCGGCCGCCATGAGCGCGAGGACGACCGCGACTTGGGCTCGCGCGGCTATCGCGGATATAGCGGCGAAGGAGGCTATCGTTCCTCGAGCTGGAACTCCGACGCACCGGGGATCGAGCGCGGATTCACGCCGATGTTCGGCGGCTATTCGGTGACCGAGCCAATCGCTCCGAGCGGATTGCAAAGCGATTATCGCTCGCGCGATCGGGGCGCCGAACCTTATGGCGGAAGCACTTTTTCGTCGCGGTCCGACCCGCATTATGAGTCATGGCGGCGGCGGCAGCTCGACGAGCTCGACCGGGACTATGACGACTATCGGCGCGAGAACCAGTCGCGGTTCGAAAGCGACTTCGGAAGCTGGCGCGAGCGGCGGCTGCACAAGCGCAAACTGCTTGGCCAGGTTCGCGAGCATATGGAAGTCGTCGGCAATGACGACGAACATGTCGGAACGATCGACCGAACGGCTGGCGACCGGCTGATCCTCACCAAGTCCGACCCGGAGTCGGGCGGTGTTCACCATTCGCTGAGCTGCGCCGACATCGACCGGATCGAGGGCGACAAGGTCATCCTCGACTGCTCGGCCAGCGACGCGAAGCAGCGCTGGCGCGACGAAAGCCGCAGCCGTGCGCTGTTCGAGCGCGAGGACCAGGGCGAGATGGGCGACCGCGCGCTCAACCGCAGCTTCGAGGGCACCTATCGCTAAAGCGGTAGCGAGCTGAGCCTCCAGCAAGGGAGGCTTCTTCGGCCCGGCGGCGCGCCCCCTCGCCGCCGGGCCTTTCTCGTGCGCATCGTCACCCCGGACTTGATCCGGGGTCAACCTTGCTTCTACCGCCACATAGAACAGGCGGATCCCGGCTAAAGGCCGGGGATGACCGAAGGAGAAGCACCCATGGCCCGCGCCTGGCACCTGATGAGCCGCCCGCAAGGGCTCCCCACGCAAGAGAATTTCGCGCTGAAGGAGATCGAGCTGCCGCCGGTCGCCGACGGGCAGATGCGCGTCAAGAACCTCTGGCTTTCCGTCGACCCGTACATGCGCGGGCGGATGAACGATGTGAAAAGCTACGTGCCGCCATTCCAGGTCGGAGCGCCGATGGACGGCGGGGCAATCGGCGAGATCGTCGAAAGCAAGGCCGAGGGCTTCGCCCCCGGCGACCTCGTATCGCACATGGCGGGCTGGCGAGACGAAGCCGTCATCGATGCTCGAACCGCGAACAAGCTGCCCGAGCTCGGAGCCGCGCCGGAGCTCTTCCTCGGCGTCCTCGGAGTTACCGGCATGACCGCATATTTCGGGCTGCTCGACGCCGCTTCCGCCAAGGACGGCGACATCGTCTTCGTGTCCGCGGCTGCGGGAGCGGTCGGATCGGTCGTCGCCCAAATCGCCAAGGCGAAAGGAATGACGGTCATTGGGTCGGCGGGGGGCGAGGAGAAATGCGAATTCGTGCGCTCGCTCGGCGCCGACCACGTCATCGACTATACGGCAGGACCGGTGCTGAAGAGCCTCGCCGCCGCCGCGCCCGAGGGCATCGACGTCTATTTCGACAATGTCGGCGGCGATCATCTCGACGCCGCTTTCGCTCTTGCCCGGCAGAACGCCCGCTTCGCGATCTGCGGGATGATCGAGAGCTATAACGATCCGACCCCGCCGAGCTTCCGCTTCATCATGCGGGTGATCGCCATGCGAATCCGCCTCAAAGGGTTCATTGTGTTCGATTATTTCCCGCGAATGGCCGAATTTTATGGCGAGATGGGCCCGTGGCTGGCGAGCGGCGCGGTCAAATCGCGGGAAACCGTCGTCGATGGGCTCGAGAAAACCCCGGAGGCCTTCCTCGGCCTGTTCGAGGGCGCCAACACGGGGAAGATGCTCGTTCGGCTCTAGAACTTGCAGGCGGCCGGGTTCGCCCCTTTGAAACCGCGCTGGAACGAGGCCATCCGCTCGGCCGACGAGCCATGGGTGAAGCTGTCGGGAACGACATAGCCCTGCGCCTGCTTCTGCAGCGTATCGTCGCCCACCGCCTCGGCCGCGCGAAGCGCTTCCTGGGCGTCGCCAGCTTCCAGGATCGAGCCTTGCTGGTCATGGGCATTCGCCGCCCAGACGCCGGCATAACAATCGGCCTGGAGCTCGACCCGGACCTGCACGGCATTGCCCTCGGTCTCGCTCGCGCGGGCCTGGAGGTCATGCGCCTGATTCAAGGTCCCTTCGAGGTCCTGCACGTGATGGCCGATCTCATGAGCGATGACATAGGCCGCAGCCGCGTCGCCGGGCGCTCCAAAGCGCTTCGACAGCTCGTTGAAGAAGGCCGGATCGATGTAAACCTTGGTGTCGTTCGGACAGTAGAAGGGACCCGCCGCCGCTTGTCCGAAACCGCAGGCGGTTTGCGTCCCGCCGCTGTAGGCGACCATCGTCGCCGGTTCGTAGCGCGCGCCGCTTTTCGCGAAAATCTCGCCCCAGGTCTGCTCGGTCGAGCCCAGCACTCGAATGAGGAACTCGCGCATGTTCGGATCGAGCGTCGATTGCCCCGAGGGGGCGGTTTGCTGCTGGCCGCCGCCGGGAAGAATACCCCCGCCGCCGCCGAGCACGCCGAGCGAGCTGAGCAGGAAATAGCCGATGACGAGCACGACCACGCCGCCGAGTCCGAAGCGGCTCATGACCAATGGAAGCAAGCATCCGAGCGCGTTGCCGCCGCCCATGCCGCCGAAGCCGGAGCTCCGCTGCCCCGTCCGGTCCTCGAAATTGCTGCTTTCGGGTTCGCCGCCGAGCCGCATGGTTGCTCTCCTCCGGCCTCCCCAATGCTCTAACGTGCCCGGCGGTTGCAAATCGCGCCGCAACCGTCATTGCGACGCTCATGATTCTTCAAGGCAAAATCGCGCTCGTTACCGGATCGACCTCGGGCATCGGCCTCGCGATTGCCAAAGCGCTCGCGGCCGAAGGCGCGAAGCTGATGATCAACGGCTTCGGCGATCCCGGCGACATCCAGCGCGAGTGCTCGGAGCTTGGGGCGATCCACGACGGTGCGGACCTGTCCGACCCCTCGGCGATCGAGCGAATGATGAAACGCTGCGCCGAGGAGCTCGGCGGGCCCGATATTCTCGTCAACAATGCAGG
>JBKPOR010000239.1:0-11846 GCA_046765675.1 Pseudomonadota bacterium | reverse complement strand
TCGGTGGGCTTCAGCGTCGGACGGATGCCGGCATGGAGGCCATGGCGGCGAAGCTCCCGCCAGGCGAGGAACCATTGATACATGTCGCCGGCCAGGTCGGTGATGAACCAGATGGCGACATAGATTGCGAGAGGGGCATCGGCGAGGAAGGCGATCGCGGCGAGCATCGCGCGACTGATTGGGGTGAGCGTGCTCGACCAGCTGATGAGGTCGAACCGGTCGAGCGTCCTCAGGACTCCATTAGGGCTCGCCGCACCCATCGTCGGAAGCAGGGTGCAATAGAACATTGCCAGCCACCAATATTGCCGGTCGATCCCCGCCCAACCGGCGATGAACGGCAGGAGCAGGACGGCAATGATCATCCCGATTACACCGCTCAGGATATCGAGCGCCGCGGCAAATCCGGTTGAGGATTTGAACTGCTCCGGATCGCCCGCCGCGAGGCCCTGTCCGCCGTAACGGACGATCAGCTGCCACGACTGGAACTTGGCGACTCCACTGGCCGCCTTGGTGTAGCTGGTGATGAGGATCAGCATTCCGAACAGCAGGACGCCAAGGCCGCGTCCAGCGAGCGCCAGCGTAGCGATCGAGCAGATGCCCGCGATCCCGCGCGACGCCGCGAGATATCCGCTGTTCTTGAGCAGCGATCGGAAATGCTGGTCCTTGAACCAGTGCTTCATATGCGGGCTCGTCTAAGCGAGCCCGTGTCCCCTGACAATTTGTCCAGCGTCAGGCCGGCTCGGGAACGCGTTGCTGGATGACCTTGTCCGCTAGGGGGCCATTCAATTCCGCGAGATGGTCGAACTCGGCTTCGTAGGTCGCGAGTCCCTGGCTCTGCGACCTGAGCTCGGCTTCAAGGCCACTGAGTTCCGCTTCGGGAATCAACGCCTCCACTCGGTCCCAGCCGGTCCAGCCTTCACGCGGAGCGAGGCCGAGCATCTGTCCTCGACGCCCGGCGATCGCGGACGTTATCCGGCTCGTTGCGCTCGACGGGCTGACGACGGTGAGCTTGTGCATCGGCTCGAGGAGGTGCGGATTGGCCGCGGTGAGCGCTTCGTGCATCGCAATCCGTCCGGCAAGCCGGAAGGCGAGCTCCGAGCTGTCGACGCTGTGATAGCTGCCGTCGACCAGGCTGACGGCGACGTCGACGACGTTGAAGCCGAGCGGGCCTTTTTCCATCGCTTCACGCACGCCATCCTCAACAGCCGGGATCCACTGCCTTGGCACCGAGCCGCCGTGAATCTTCTCCTCGAAGACAAAGCCCTCGCCCCGGCCGAGCGGCCGGACCTCGATGATCACGTCGCCGAACTGGCCGTGGCCGCCCGACTGCTTCTTGTGGCGTCCGTGCTGGCGAACCGGTTTACGGATCGATTCGCGATAGCCGACTGCGGGCGGATGCGACTTCACCTCGACTCCGTAGCGGCGCTTCAATTTGGCGAGCACGGAATTGAGGTGCTCGTCATTCACTCCGCGAAGGCGGATTTCGTGGGCGGCATCGTCATGCTCGACCAAGAGCCCGCCATCCTCTTCTGTCAGCCGCTGGAGTGCGCCTGACAGCTTGACGTCGTCCTTGCGGTCGGCGGGCTCGATCGCGATCGCGCAATTGCGCGCTGGGAACTCGATCTCGACGTGCGATGGAAGCTTGCCCGCGCCCAGCCATTCGCCGGGCCTGACGCTATCGACCTTGGCGACGGCGACGATGTCCCCGTCCTGGGCCTCACTGATCTTCTGTGTCTTTTCGCCCTGGACCTTGAACAGTGAGCCGACTCGGGAGTGATTGCCCTCTTCGTTCTTGAGGTCCGACCCTTCGGAGATCTTTCCGCCAAGCGCTCGCGAAAGGGCAAGCCGGCCGATCGGGCCGTGGAGGATCTTGAAGACGTACAGCGACGGATCGGCGACCGACAGGCGATCCGCCGCGGCCTGCGGGCTTGGAGCCTCGTGACGAAGAGCTTTCAGCAGCCTGCGGACACCCCACGAACTTGTTCCGGAGCCGAATAACACCGACACTCCGAGGCTTTCCCCCGTCTCGCGCGCCAAATCCTTGAGGATTTTCTCGCGCGTCGGAGTTTCGTCCATCAACAATTGTTCGAGGAGTTCGTCGTCGTGGTCGGCAAGCTGTTCGAGCATGTGGGTCCGCGCCTCAACCTCGCGCTCCTGAAGATCCGAGGGGATGTCGATCCTCTCCGATTCCTGGCCGGCTCGATATTTGAACGCATATTCGAGAGCCAAATCCACGAACCCGCTGATCTTTTCGCCGTCCCAGATTGGAATCTGCCGAGCGATCAGCGGCGACACGCTCATCGGTTGAAGCGCCGAGAGGAGGTCGCGCACCCGGCCATGCGCCTGATCGATTCGGTTTACGAAAATCAGGTGCGGGATTCCGAGCTCGTCGAGCGCGCGCAGGGCAGGGGCTGCGAGCGGGGCCCTCGCGGGATCGGGATCGACCACCACGATGGCGAGGTCGGCAATGGCGAGCGCTCGCGCTCCGTCCGCTGCGAAACCGATCGAGCCTGGCACGTCGACGATGGCGTAGCGGTCACCGAGATAATCGAAATTGTAGAGATTGAGTTCGGTCGAGCCGCCTCGCTGGCGCGCCTCCGGGCTCGAATCCCCGATGCTGGAGCCGTTGGCCGTCGACCCCAATCGGTCGGTGGTTCCGGCTGCGAACAGCATCGCTTCTGCAAGGCTGGTCTTTCCTGCGCCGGCGGGTCCCACCAGCGCGATTACTCGAGTGCCTTTGGTTAGTTCTCCGGCCATGCGACTCTCCTTCGTGCCGTTCGGGCGCGCGAGTCGCTTAGGAAGGCGCTCGAGCGCCTATGTTGAATATTTCACCGTTCGCATGTTTTTTGCGGAAGGCAAGACTCGTGGCGGAGAAAATGCGGTCAGGCGGCGGGAAGCAGCCTTCGCTCGCCGGCCAGGCGCAGAAGCCCCGCTTGCAGCTTCTCGAACGCCCGGACTTCGATTTGGCGGATGCGTTCACGGCTGACGCCATAGACCTGCGAAAGCTCCTCGAGCGTCTTCGGCTCGTCGGTCAGCCGCCGTTCCATCAGGATGTGCTTTTCGCGATCATTGAGGGCGTCGAGCGCGGTGACCAAAAGATCGTGCCGGACACGGCTTTCCTGATCCTCGGCGATCACTTCATCCTGGAGCGGGCCGCTGTCGACCAGGAAATCCTGCCACTGACTTTCGCCGCCTTCATCGCCCTTGAGCGAGACGTTGAGCGAGGTATCGCCGCCCATCGCCATCCGGCGATTCATCGAGACGACTTCTTCCTCCGTGACACCAAGATCGGTAGCGATCTTGGCGACGTCCGCGGGCTTGAGATCGCCTTCCTCGAACGCCTCGATCTGGTTCTTCATCCGCCGAAGGTTGAAGAAGAGCTTCTTCTGAGCGGCCGTGGTGCCCATCTTGACGAGCGACCAGGAGCGCAGGATGAATTCCTGGATCGACGCGCGGATCCACCACATCGCATAGGTTGCGAGGCGGAACCCGCGATCAGGCTCGAACTTCTTCACGCCCTGCATCAGGCCGATATTGCCTTCACTGATCAACTCGCTGACCGGCAAGCCGTAGCCGCGGTAGCCCATGGCGATCTTCGCCACGAGACGAAGGTGCGAATTGACCAGCTTTGCGGCCGCTTCGGTGTCGCCATGCTCGCGCCAGCGCTTGGCGAGCATATATTCCTCTTCCGGCGAGAGGATCGGGAACTTCTTGATCTCCGCGAGATAGCGGTTGAGTCCGGCCTCCCCACCGGACGCGGGGAGCGAGACGATCCTTTTTCCTTCAGCCATATTCTTCGTCTTCTCCCTTGGGCGAGGGCGGCAAAAACCGGGGCGCCCCCCTAGCCGGTTAATACCTATACACCAAGTGCCTCGAACAGTTCCTGCATGTCGGGCGGCATGGCGCTCGCGAACGACAATCTGCGTTTGGTCGCCGGATGGCTAAATCCGAGTTCGGCCGCGTGCAGTGCCTGGCGGTGGAACTGCAACTCATTCAACAATTTGCGATGCGACTTTCCGGACCGTCCATAAACTGGATCCCCGATCAAGGGATGACCGATCGAAGCCATGTGGACCCGAACCTGGTGAGTTCGGCCCGTTTCGAGCCGGCATTCGACTAGCGCCGAATCCTTCAAAACGGCGATTTTCCGCCAATGAGTGATGGCACGCTTGCCGCGGGCACCCTTGACGATCGCGATCTTCTTCCGGTTGGCGGCGGATCGCGCGAGTGGTTCGTCGATCGTTCCTTCCGACGCCTTCGGCACTCCTGAGACGATCGCGAGATAGCGCCGATCGACGCTGTGGGCGGCGAATTGTTTCGCCAGTCCCTCATGGGCGACATCGGTCTTGGCGACGACGAGCAGACCGGACGTGTCCTTGTCGATCCGATGGACGATTCCGGGCCGCGCGACTCCGCCGATGCCGGACAAGCTGTCCCCGCAATGATGGAGCAGGGCATTCACCAATGTTCCGTCGCGGTTACCGGCCGCCGGGTGAACAACGAGTCCGGCGGGCTTGTCGACGACCAGCAAATGCTCGTCCTCAAACACCAGGCGCAGCGGAATGTCCTGCGGCTCGTTATGCGGCGGCTCAGGTTCCGGAACAGCCAGCACGAAGCGTTCGTTGCCGCGCACTCTCAAAGCGGGGTCACGAAGGGCGGCTCCCGCTGTTTCGACGGCGCCGCTCCGGATGAGATGCTTGAGCCGCTCGCGCGACAAAGTGGGAATGGAGGCGGCAAGCGCACGATCGAGCCGCCAGCCTGAATGGGCCGGCTCCAGGCGTACCTCGATCGTCTGAAAAGCCCCCATCTGAACAGGATATGGTTTATCGGCAGGGATCTTCAATGAGAGCAACTTGCGCCACGTTGGACTCTGCCCCATCAAACGCTGCATGAATGCGGTCGACCTCGCCAGTTTGCTTTGCTCGCGCCTGTGCCATGATCTGATGTCGCCGGTCGGGGCTCTCAACAACGGCATCGAGCTGCTCGCTGACGAGCAGGATCCGGACATGCGGGAGAAATGCCTCGAGCTGCTGGCCGACAGCGCCCGGGCATCCGCCAATAAGCTCAAATTCTTCCGCCTCGCATTCGGCGCCGGAGGCGGCTTTGCCGATGCGATCGACACACACGAGGCCCGAGCGGTGCTGGAAGGCGTGTTTGGGCCGGAACGAAGGATCGACCTCGGGTGGATGGTCAAGAACGACAAGCTCCCGAAAGGTGCCGTTAAATTGCTGCTCAATCTCGCGCTCCTTGCAGGCGATGCGCTCGTTCGTGGCGGCCGGCTCGACGTTGGGGCGGAGGACAATGGCGATGCGCTCGAATTGGTGATCCGGGCCGAGGGGCCGCGAATATTGCTGGATCCGACCCTGCGCGAAACGCTCGCGAACGGGAATAGCGAAGCGGCTGTCGAGCCGCGCGCCGCCGGTGCGTGGCTTGCGCATAGCCTAGCGGCGGAAGCTGGCGGGTCGATCCAATTATCCGATCCGTTGGACGAGGTTCTTTTGATCGGCGCAACTCTTCCCCGACAGGGATAACGGCGCGTTAACACCTCCCCGGCATAAGCGGTCTCATAAGCCGGGGATTGCACGCGCCAATGGACGACCTGATCGCGGATTTCGTAGCCGAATGCCGGGACATGCTCGAAGCCCTGGGCGGGGAGATCGTTGCCTGGGAAGCGCAGCCCGACGACCGCGCACGTCTCGATAACATCTTTCGCTTCGTCCACACCGTCAAAGGCAATTGCGGATTCTTCGATTTTCCGCGGCTCGAGGCGCTCAGCCACGCGGCGGAGGACGCGCTCGCCGACGTTCGCGCAGGGCGACGGCAGGCCGACGGAACTCTCGTCAGCGCGGTGCTCGCGATCATCGATCGCATTGGCGAAATGATCGCTGCGATCGAAGCTGGCGAAGACATGCCTGCCGGCGATGACAGCGCCCTCATAGATGCGCTCGCTCCTGGAGCGGAAGGCCAGGCCGCGCCGGTCGTGGCCGCCATTGGCGATGTGCAAGGCAAAGCCGCGGCCGCTCCGCGCACGATTCGCCTCTCCGTGGAATTGCTGGACCGCGTCATGAGCACCGTTTCCGACATGGTTCTCGCGCGCAACGAGCTCGCCCGTCGGCTGCGCGAATCTTCGACTGAGGTGTCCGTCGACGGCGCTTTTGAGCGCCTGTCCGCAATTATCGCCGAGATGCGCGACGCCATCACCCGAACGCGCATGCAGCGCATCGAGAATCTATTCGTCGCGCTGCCCAGAATGGTCCGTGATCTTTCGGCCGAGCTCGGCAAGCAGGTCCTGGTCGATATCGAAGGCGGCGACGTCGAGCTGGATCGCGAGATGATCGAAATGATCCGCGATCCTTTGACTCACATTATTCGCAACGCGGTCGATCACGGAATCGAAACTCCGCCGGAGCGCCTCAAGGCCGGAAAGCGCGAAATCGGCGTGTTGTGCGTTTCGGCGCGCCAGTCCGGCAACCAGATCCTGATCGATATCCAGGACGACGGTCGCGGGATCGACGGGGCGAAGCTGGTCGAGAAAGCCATTTCCAACGGTGTAATCGAAAAGGCGGACGCCGCGCAGCTCACGCCGCGCGAAAAGCTCGCGCTGATCTTCGAGGCGGGGCTTTCAACGGCGAAAGAGGTGACCGCGATTTCCGGCCGCGGCGTCGGGATGGACGTCGTCCGCTCGAACGTCGAGCGCATCGGCGGCATTGTCGAGGTCGACAGTACTCCGGGGCGGGGTACGCGGATGACGCTGCGCGTTCCGCTCACGCTTACGATCATTCCGGCGCTGACCGTGTCGATCGGCAGCCAGCACTTCGCCATTCCGCGCTCCGCGATCGAGGAGATCGTGCGCCCGAACGGCGAGGGCGTCACGCTCGAACATCTCGGCGGAGCCGGGGTTGCCACAATTCGCGGCCGACGCGTTCCCGAGGTATCGCTCGCCGAGATCCTCGGCCTCGACAGCAACGTTGCGGAAAGTGACCGGCGTCTCATCGTTCTTCGGCCCGCCGGCGGCGACGTCTACGCGCTCTCGGTTGACCGCATCCACGATCATGAGGAGCTGGTGGTGAAGCCGGCTGCTCCGGCCGTAATGGCGACTGGGCTCTATGCGGGCACGACGCTCGCTGACGACGGCAGTCCCATCCTCCTGTTCGATCCCGCTGGCCTGGCGGAGGTCGGAGGGGTGAAGCTCGAGGCGCTGGAACGGGCGGCGAGAATCGCCGAGGGACCCGCCAGCAACGGCCCGAAAATCATTTCCGTACTCCTGTTTCGAGGCCTGGACGGAGCGCGGCGAGCTCTTCGGCTCGCGGTCGTTGACCGGATCGAGGAAATCCCGGTCAGCGCGGTCAAGATCGCCGCGGGTCAACTCCGGGTGCAAGTCGGCGAGACGATCCTTCCACTGGCCGGAGCGGGAGGTGCCGAGCTTGGTGACGACAAGGTACGACTGTTCCGACTCAGCGATGGCGTTCACGAAATCGGCTATGCTTTCAAAGAGGTCATCGACTTTGCGACCATCGAGCATGACGTCATCCACGCCGAAAAGCCGGGAGAGATCAGCGGCGTATCGCTGATCAGCGGAGAGCCCGCCGAGCTGGTCGATGCCCATTGGCTGTTCGCGACATATGTCGGCTCGGCAGCGCAGGCGGCAGAGCCGCTGGTTTGCCGCATTCCGGGCGAAGACCCGTGGATGCAGAACATGCTCCGTCCCATCGTCGAAGCCGCTGGCTATCGAGTGATCGGCGACGAGGACGGCGGGGAAGCCGATCTCGTCATCGCCGCTCAGGGCGAAAATATCGGCGAGGCTGCTCGAGCCATCTTCCTTCGAAGCGAACCCGAGCCCGCCGGCAAGAAGGACCAAAGCATCTATCGCTACGACCGGGCGGGATTGTTGATCGCATTGAAGTCGGCCGGAGCGGGGAGGGCCAAATGAACGAGCTTCTGCTGGTCGTCACGATCGCCGGAGAGCGGGTGGCCCTCCCGGCCGCGTCCGTTGAAGCCGTTGTCGAACTGGACACTTTCATCCCTGTGCCGCGCGCCGCGCCACATGTTGCCGGCCTCTCGGCGCTGCGTAGCCGCGTGCTGACCGTCATCGATTGCATGCGCTCGCTCGAGTTGGGGGACAGCGATTGCTCTGACGGCATTCGAGAAGCGGCCGTCGTCGAGCTCGACGGCCATCATTATGCACTGATCGTTGACCTGGTCGAAGACGTGGTCGAGGCTCTCTCCGATCCCGCTCCGGTGCGCGCGGCCATGGGATCGGGCTGGGAACGCGTGTCGCAGGGCATGGTCGAAACCGAGACCGGCCCGCTGCTGCTGATTGACGTCGCCGCGCTCATCGCCGGTACAACCGAAGCGAAGGCTGCTTAAGCTCTTCGTTACCCTTGCTGATTAATAGAGACGTGAACGAACGGGAAAGAAGCATGAAGAGCTGTTTGATCGTCGATGATTCCAAGGTGATCCGCAAGGTGGCGCGGCACATCCTCGAAACTCTCGAATTCGAGGTCGAGGAAGCCGGCGACGGGCAGGAGGCCTTGTCGCGCTGCGAGGCCAAGATGCCCGACGTCGTCCTTCTCGACTGGAACATGCCGGTGATGAGCGGGATGGAGTTTCTGAAGATGCTTCGCCAGCGCGGCCATGGCGACCAGCCCAAGGTCGTGTTCTGCACCACCGAGAATGACATGGCGCATATCCGCGCCGCGCTTGAGGCCGGTGCCGACGAATATGTAATGAAGCCCTTCGACCGCGAGACGCTTCACATCAAATTACAGCTCGTCGGCGTCGCCTGAGTTAGCCGAGATGGAGCGGGCGCTCGCCAGATCGCGGGACCGCCACCAAGCGTCTCGTCACACGCGCAGGCGTATCCGGCTGATGATCGTCGACGATTCGATGGTCGCTCGCGCGGTTCTCTCGCGCATGGTGGAAGCTGATTCCGCCTTCGAAATCGCCGCCGTCGCAGGGACCGCCGAGGACGCAGTCGACGCACTCAACGAGGTCCGGGTCGACATCGTCATCCTCGACCTCGAAATGCCGGGAGCCGGCGGGCTGAAATCGATCCCGCGGATCGTTCGTGCCGCGGCCGGCGCGAAGGTGATGATCGTCTCCTCGCTTGCTGAAGAAGGTGCGGAAGAAACCGTTGCGGCCCTAGCGCTCGGGGCCGCGGATACCCTGCCCAAGCCGGGCACCGGCCGCTTTAACGGAAAGTTCTCCGAGATCCTCGTCGCCAAGCTCAAGGCGCTCGGTTACGCCGAGGGAAAATCTACCTTCGCGGCTGCCCATCCTGCGGGGAGTCGGCCGCCGCTTCGCGCGATGCCGACCGATCCGATCGAGATTCTCGCGATTGGCGCCTCGACCGGCGGCATTCACGCGATCGGGGTTCTGTTCCAGGCGCTGCCGAAGCGAATCGGCGTGCCGATCCTAGTTACCCAGCATCTGCCGGAGCCTTTCATGCCGGTGTTCGCTCGCCAGCTGCGTGCGGCCGCCCAACGCGAAGCCCTGATTGCCGAAGACGGGATGCCGCTGCTTCCCGACCGGATCCTGCTCGCCCCGGGCGATGCGCATTTGACGGTCGATCAATCTGAAAATGTTCCGGTTGTCCGTCTGGTTCGCGGCCCGAGTTCGAGCGGTTGCATGCCGTCGGTCGATCCGATGTTCGCATCGATCGGCGCCGCTTATGGCTCATGCGCCCTGGGCGTTATTCTTACCGGCATGGGCCGCGACGGGGTCGAGGGGGCGGCGCGCCTCGTCGCCAACGGCGGCTCGATCATCGCCCAGGACGAGCCGAGCTCAGCCGTCTGGGGAATGCCCCGGGCGGTTCTGGAGGCAGGGTTTGCCTGCGCCGTTCTTCCGCCGGACAAGATCGCCCGCCGGATCGCCTCGCGGACGGAGGAGGAGTGAGCGTGCAAATCAGCGACAGCTCGAGCCGAATCCTCGCCGGGCTCCTTGAGGCTCGCACCGGCCAGCAACTTACGATGAACCGCAGGTGGCGGATCGAAACGGCGCTCTCGGCGCTGCTTCGCGAGCGCGGGATTTCGACTCTCGACGAGTTGATCACGATCCTCGTCATGGGGCGTGAACCCGGCCTGTCGCAGCAAGTGGTGGAGGCGTTGCTGAATAACGAGACATACTTCTTCCGCGATCGGACGCCGTTCGATACGCTTTCAAGACATGCTCTCCCTGAGCTCGCCAAGCGACGCCACAAGAGCCGCAGAATTCGCATTTGGTCGGTCGGCTGCTCGACCGGGCAGGAGGTCTATTCGATCGCCATGCTGTTCGCGGAAGAGCCTGAGAAATGGCAGGGCTGGACGGTCGACATCCTGGGTTCGGACGTTTCGAGCGCGTGCATCGATCGCGCGCGCAACGGAACCTACAGCCAGTTCGAGGTGCAGCGTGGCCTCGGAATCAATCAGATGATCAAATGGTTCGAGGAAACGAGCGATGGCTGGAGGGCGGTGGAGCCGCTTCGCAAGCCGGTGCGCTTCCAGGTCCATAACCTGCTCGAGGCCGCACCGCATCCCGGCGGCTTCGATGTGGTCCTTTGCCGCAATGTCCTGCTCTATTTGAATCCGGAGAAGAAGGCGCTCGCATTCGAGCGCCTGGCGGGCTCGATGGCCGAGGACGGCTGGCTGATGCTCGGTGCCGGCGAGACGGTGATCGGCAATACCAACAAGCTCGGAGCCGACATCAATGCGCGCGGTCTCTATCGGCTGGTCGGCGATGGAAGCCGGGTCGAGAAACGCGAAGGATCGGATCGCCGCGCAGCCTCGGGGGCTTGACCCCGCAACGGTAGCTGTGCGCCATTAGGCGCATGGATCTGGACTTCATCGAGCGACCGTCGCCGAATTGCGACGAGCGACAACTGCCGGTCTCGATGATCGTGCTCCATTACACGGGAATGCCCGACATGCAGGGCGCGCTCGATCGGCTGACTTCGCCAGAGGCGAAGGTGTCGGCCCATTATCTCATCGACGAGGACGGAACGATCTATCGACTGGTGGAGGAATCGAAGCGGGCCTGGCACGCGGGAAAATCGCGGTGGCGGGGCGTGACGGACGTCAACAGCGCCAGCGTCGGGATCGAGATCGTCAATCCCGGACATGAGTTCGGCTATCGGCCGTTTCCCGACGAGCAGATTGCGTCGCTGATCCCGCTCGTTTCGGACATCAAGGAGCGCCATGGCATCGGCCGCGGCAATATCGTCGGCCATTCCGACGTGGCTCCGGCCCGTAAGGAGGACCCTGGCGAACTGTTCCCATGGGACGCGCTGGCTAAGCGTCGTCTCGCTTTACCCAGCCCAACACGCGACCTGATCGATCCCTATTGGACCGACGCCGGCTTCCTCCTCGCGCTCGAGCGGTTTGGATATGATGTGACCGATACTCAAAAGGCCGTGATCGCCTTCCAGCGCCGCTTCCGGCCCGAGCTCATCGACGGCATCATCGATGGCGAGTGCCGGGCGAAATTGCTGGCTCTGTTGCTGCCGCGACCCCAATAGCCCATATTATGCCGGCCAGAGGGCCGGGCGGCCGCGGGTCTCATTTGAGGCACGAGGAAAGTCCGGGCTCCACGGAACTGCGGTGCCGGGTAACGCCCGGCGGCTCCCGCGAAAGCGGGGGTCAGGGACAGTGCCACAGAAAGCATACCGCCCGCCTTCGGACGGGTAAGGTCGAAAGGGTGCGGCAAGAGCGCACCGCGGCCCCGGCGACGGTGCCGGCACGGTAAACCCCACCGGGTGCAAGACCGAATAGGGGCGGCATATGGGCCTGGTTCCGGCTCGCCGCCCGGGTTGGTTGCTTGAGCCCCGACGCAAGTCGGGGCCTAGAGGAATGGCCGCACAGTCACGCTTGCAG
>JBKPOR010000238.1:0-13139 GCA_046765675.1 Pseudomonadota bacterium | reverse complement strand
GCCCGCGGCCGCCGGCGAGCTTTTCGGTGGTCTCTACGTCCATGACGTCGATACTCCGCTGACCAAGAGCGGCGTCGAAGGCGGTGCTGACGTCCAGCTCGGTTGGCGTGGAGGGCGGATCGCCGGGACTCCGCTCCAGCCGTACATTTTCGGCGCTGTGAATAGCGCGGGCGAGACCAATTATGGCGCGATCGGAATCTCCGCCAAATTCGGGAATCGCATCTATATTCGTCCGGGCCTCGGAATCGCCGTTCACACGGGCTCGGCCAGGAATGTCGAGGATCCAACGAATGGAAAGGTCGATTTCGGGAGCCGTATCCTGTTCGAACCCGAGCTCGGGATCGGCGCCGAGATCAATGACCGGCTCAGCATCGAAGCGAGCTGGGTGCATATGAGCCACGCCCAGCTGTTCGGCCGTCAAAACCCGGGGATGGACAATATCGGCGTGCGTCTGAACCTGAAGCTGTGAGGCGTCAGCCGATGCTCCGGAGAAGAGCAAGGTCGGCTTGTTCTACGGAGGCGGCATTGGCGGCGACGGGCCGAAGCGTCGGGCTGCTGCCGCGCCGCGCGTAATCCGAGTGGAGGGCAAGCGCTTCCCCGTGGACCGAGCGCTGGATGCGCACCCAGGCGCGGTCGAAATCGCTGCTCGAACCTAGCTCGTCGAGAAGGACTTGATGCTGGGGGAGAAGGGTCGCCCCGGGCAGCAGGTTCAGCCGCCGGCCCGCGAACGAGAGCTGTGCCGCGGTTCCGCGGTGCGCGGCGATGAGCCTCGTCGCGACATCCCGGACTGCCGAATTTGATGAGCGGCTAAGTGCCTTTTCCGACGCTCGGATTGTGAACAGGTCGATCGACGCGGCCTGGCTGACATAGGTCGCTGGACTGACCGGAGCGGCCAGGGGGCGCGGCGCTGGGCCAGGCCTGGGCGTTTGAGGGGTCGGCGCATTGCTCGCGCATCCGGCCAAGAGCGAAGCCGCGACGGCAACGACGCCGAGCCGTTTCACCGGCCGAGCATCCCGTCGGGCTTGACCACTCGGTCGTACGTCGCTTCGTCGACCAGGCCCAGCTCGATCCCAGCTTCCTTCAGCGTCTGGCCGGTCTTGTGCGCGTGCTTGGCGATCGCCGCTGCATTGTCATAGCCGATCTCCGGCGCAAGCGCGGTGACCAGCATCAGTGAGCGGTTCATGAGCTCGGCAATGCGCGCCTCGTCGGGCTCGGCGCCGTCCAGCATGCGCTCGGTAAAGCTTTCCATGCCGATCGCGAGCAGATTGATCGAGCGGATCACGTTCGCTCCGATCAGCGGCTTGAAAACGTTCAGCTCCATGTGGCCCTGCATCGCGCCGACGGTCACCGCGACGTGATTGCCCATCACCTGCGCGGCGACCATCGTCAGCATTTCGGCCTGCGTCGGATTGACCTTGCCCGGCATGATCGAGCTTCCCGGTTCGTTCGCTGGAAGCCTGAGCTCGCCGAGACCGCAGCGCGGGCCGGAGCCCAGCAGCCGGATGTCGTTCGCGATTTTGGTGAGAGCCGTCGCGATGACGTTGAGCACGCCCGACAGCTCGACCAAAGTGTCGTGCGCGGCCAGTTCGGCGAACTTGTTCGGCGCGGAAGTGAACTGCAATTGGGTGAGGCGCGAGACTTCCTTGGCGAATTCCTGGCCAAAGCCCTTTGGCGCATTGAGGCCCGTTCCGACAGCAGTGCCGCCCTGGGCAAGCCGACCGAGCCGCGGAATTACGCCCTCCACCCGGGCGATGCAGTCCTCGACCTGCGCCGCATAGCCCGAGAATTCCTGGCCGAGCGTTAGCGGGGTCGCATCCTGGAGATGGGTCCGGCCGATCTTGACGATCGAGTCCCACCGCTTCGCCTGGTCGGCCAGGCGCGAATGCAGGGTTTTGAGCGATGGCAGCAGACGGCGATGAACCGCTTGCATCGCCGCGATATGCATTGCCGTCGGGAAGCTGTCGTTCGACGACTGGCTCTTGTTGACATGGTCGTTCGGGTGGACCGGCGATTTGCCTCCGCGTTTGCCCGTCAGGATCTCGTTCGCCCGGCCCGCGATCACTTCATTGGCATTCATGTTCGACTGGGTCCCCGATCCGGTCTGCCAGATGACCAACGGGAACTGGCTGTCGAGATCGCCGCGCGCCACCTCGGCCGCGGCCTGCTGGATCGTTTCGGCAAGATTTGGATCGAGGTCGCCGATCCGCGCGTTCACCCGCGCCGCCGCCTGCTTGATGAAGCCCAGGGCGTGGACGATCTCGAGCGGCATTTGCTCGCGCTGCCCAAAGGGGAAATTCTCGATCGACCGCTCGGTCTGCGCCCCCCAATAAGCATCGGCGGGGACTTCAATCGGGCCGAAGCTGTCGGTCTCGGTACGGGTGCTGGCCATGAAACCCCTTCAATTTCGAGCCGTCATTGCGAGGAGCCCCGGACTCGATCCGGGGCGACGCGGCAATCCAGTCTGGATTGCTTCGCTACGCTCGCAATGACGCCGAGGCCTCTGCTATTTCTTCTTCGTAAAGTCCACCGAGACCACGTTCGACCCGTCATCGGCTTTCTCGCCCTTTTCGGCTTTTGGGCCCTTGTCCCGCGTCGGCGCGTCATTCTCTGCGATTTCATGTTCCTCGCGCAGCTCTTCCTCGGCGCTGGCTTGGAAGGTGAGCGCGAATTCGACCGCCGGGTCATGGAACTGGGTGACCGCGGCAAAGGGCACGTGAAGCGTCGCCGGCACTCCGCCGAACGACAGGCCCACCGAGAAAGCGTCGTCTTCCACCTTCAGGTCCCAAAAGCGGTGCTGAATGACGATCGTCATCTCTTCCGGAAAGCGTTCGATCAAATGCTTGGGAATCGATACGCCCGGAGCCCGAGTCTTGAACGTGATGTAGAAATGATGCTCGCCCGGAAGCCCGCCCGATTGCTCGACCTCGCCAAGCACTCGCCCAACCACGGCTCGAAGCGCGTCCTGAACGATCTCATCGTACGGAATCAGGCTTTCGGGCGGCTCGTCGCTCATCGGCTCTCGTGGTAGCGGGCAGGGAAGCTTGGTCAAGCGGAGTCGTCCTGATGCCCATCGATCCGACCCAACCCTATGACGAGAATAATATCTTCGCCCGAATCCTTCGCGGCGAGATCCCGTCGAAAACCGTCTATGAGGACGAGCATGTCCTGGCTTTCCACGACATCAACCCGCTCGCCCCGACCCACATCCTGGTCATTCCGAAGCGCTACTATGTGAGCTGGGACGATTTTTCCGAGAGGGCGTCGGACTCGGAGGTTGCCGGTTTCGTGCGTGCCGTCGGGAAGATCGCGCGCGACGAAGGGCTGGTCCCCCAAGGCTACCGCGTTCTCGCCAACGTCGGGTTGAACTCGGGCCAGGAGGTCCCGCACCTACATGCGCATATCTTCGGCGGGCGCCCGCTTGGGCCAATGCTGGCGAGATAGGCGTTTGCAGAATGGGGGATTGCCCTGACGGCCTCAGCCGTTAGGTTCGCCGCCACGACAGTTTCGATAGGGGAGAAGCATGGCAACTGCAGCAGAGCGCGGGGGGTTGTTGGGCCGGGTAAAATCGCTTGATGCAATTCTCGCGACCGCGGAGAAAAAGGGACTTCACCGCTCGCTTGGCGCCTTTCAGTTGACCCTTCTCGGGATCGGCGCGGTGATCGGCACCGGGATTTTCGTCCTGACCGCCGAAGCGGCGCAAAAGGCCGGGCCGGCCATGATGATCAGCTTCGTGATCGCCGGCTTCGTCTGCGCCGTGGCTGCGCTCTGCTACTCCGAACTCGCGTCGATGGTTCCCGTCGCGGGATCTGCCTACACCTACACCTATGCCGTGATGGGTGAGCTTTTCGCCTGGATGGTCGGCTGGGCGCTGATCCTAGAATATGCGATCGGCGCGAGCGCCGTTGCCGTCGGCTGGTCCGGCTATTTCGTCGGGTTGATGAAAAGCTGGGGCGTCATCATACCGCCGGCCCTTGCGGCCGGGCCGTTTGGCGGCGGTGCGTTCAATCTTCCTGCCGCGGTGATTGCCGGATTGGTGACGATCCTGCTGATCATCGGCACCAAGGAAAGTGCGCGCTTCAACGCCGTCCTCGTATTGGTGAAGGTCACAGCGCTGACGGTCTTCTGTTTCCTGACACTCCCGATCCTAAAGGGAGAACACTTCACTCCGTTCATTCCAAACGGCTGGGGAACCTACGGTGTAGTCGGCGCGGCGGCTTCGATCTTCTTCGCTTATGTCGGATTCGATGCAGTCTCGACCGCAGCCGAGGAGACCAAGAACCCTCAACGCAACGTGCCGATCGGACTCATCGGCTCCCTTGCCATTTGCACCATCTTCTATTTGCTGGTTGCGGCCGGCGCGATCGGAGCAATGGGCGCGCAGCCGGTTCGCGATGCAATGGGCCATCCTTTCCCGCCGGGAAGCATCGAGCTGACGAATCAGTGCAGTGCTATTGTCGCAAGCGGCGTCACTCAGCCCCTTGTCTGTTCGCGCGAAGCCCTCGCCCACGTGTTGCGGACGGTCGGCTATGAGCGGATCGGCGACCTCATCGGCATCGCTGCATTCATAGCGTTGCCGTCGGTTGTCCTGATGATGATGTTCGGTCAGACGCGCATCTTCTTTGTCATGGCGCGCGACGGACTGCTTCCGGAAAAACTCGCGTCGGTCCACCCGCGCTTCCGCACGCCACATGTCGTCACGGCGGTGACCGGTGTCGGAGTCATGCTCGCGGCTGCCTTCCTGCCCGTCGGCAAGCTCGCCGATTATTCGAACTCGGGTACCTTGTTCGCCTTCATGATGGTGGCGATCTCGGTGCTTGTGCTCCGCCGCACCGATCCTGGCCGAAGGCGCCCGTTCAGGACGCCGGCAATCGCCATCGTCGCACCGCTGGCGATCATCGGCTGCATCGCTCTGTACGTGATGCTTCCGCCAATCGCGATCCTGGTCCTTCCCGTGTGGGGCGCCGTCGGCCTGCTGCTCTACTTCGGCTATTCACGCAGCCGCAGTTATGTCGGACGGGGCATCCTCGACGTGCCGGAGCTTGCGGTGGAAGCCCCCGGCACGGCCGTCCCGCCGATGCCCGGCGCACCCGCTCCTGGGTCGCCCGAGGAGCGCGAGTAAGGCGCAAGCATGTCCAGCTCTCCACCGTTTCGGCTGGAGGGGTTGGACCATGTCGTATTGCTGGTCGGCGACATGGGCGCCGCAAAGCGCTTCTACTGTGATGTGGTCGGCTGCACAGTAGACAGGGAGCTGCCGCAATATGGCATGCTCCAGCTGCGCGCGGGCGCTTCGCTCATCGATCTGGTCGACACGAGCGGCGGCGAAGGCGCGTGGGCCAGGCCGCCGGTCGAGGGCGGCCGCAACGTGGACCATGTCTGCCTGGCGACGAGCGGATTCGAAATAGAGGCAATGCGCGCGCACCTTGCCGGCCATGGGATTGAAATCGCCGAAGAGGGCATTCGTTACGGCGCGTCAGGCGAGGGCTATTCGGTCTATTTCCACGACCCATTCGGCAATCAGATCGAGCTCAAAAGCGCCAACCTTGACTAGATGGCCAGCTCTCCAGCCAGGGCCCGGAGGTCCGCCTCGGGCCGCGCGCCATAATGTTGGATCACTTCCGCGGCGGCGATAGCGCCCAACCGGAGCGATTGTTCGAGGCTCTTGCCGCCGGTGTGGCCGAACAGGAACCCGGCGGCGAACAAGTCGCCGGCGCCGGTCGTGTCGACCACTTCCGCTACAGCCTCGGCGGGCACATCGACGCGCTCGCCTCCGCGCGTCGCCAGCGCTCCTTTATCGCCGCGCGTGACGACCAGCGTTTCGACCTTGCCGCGAACCGCCTCGACCGCGCTGTCGAGATGCGCGATTCCGGCGAGCGCCTGAATCTCTGAATCGTTGGCGAACAGGATGTCGATCCGCCCGCCGTCGATCAGCTGATTGAAACCGTCGCGGTGCCGCTCGATGCAGAAAGTATCGGACAAAGTGAAGGCGACCTTGCGGCTCGCCGCCCTTGCGATCTCGATCGCTCGGATCATTGCATAGCGGGGGGTTTCCGGATCCCACAGATAGCCTTCGAGATAGATGGCCGCGGCCTCGCGGATCTGCTGTTCGTCGAGCGCGCTTGCAGGAAGGTGCTGGGCCGCGCCGAGGAAGGTGTTCATCGTTCGATGGCCGTCCGGAGTCACCAGGATCATCGACCGGGCCGTCGGCACCCCCACGTCCAGCGCCGGCGTAGTGAACTCGACTCCTGCCGCTGTCAGGTCGTGGCGATAGAATGCGCCGAGCTGATCGGGTGCGACCTGGCCGACAAACCCGGCCCGTCCGCCGAACGCCGCGATGCCCGCGGCCGTGTTTCCGGCGCAGCCGCCGCTCACCTCGCGCGCCGGGCCCATGTGCGCGTAGAGGCGCTCGGCTTCCTCGGCGTCGATCAGCCGCATCGAATTCTTCGTGAGGCCCTCGGCCTCCAGGAAGTCGTCGGTCGCATCGGCGATGACGTCGACGATCGCATTTCCGATCGTGAGGACGTCGAGGCGGGTTTCGGTCATGAAATCTCCGGATCCGGGAAAGAGCGCCGCCTAGCCGATGCATTCATTGCGCTGCAACCTTGCGCGGTGAAGTTGAGGCAGGCATCGTCACATCATGCGCCGCATTGCCCCCACCCTCGCCTTGTTCCTCGTCGGCTGCGCCACTCGCCCGGTGCAGCCCATTGTCGAGCCACCCATGCCGGTTGCGCCCGCGCCGGCCAAGCCGCGAAACACGATCGTCGGATTGTCCGCGTCGGAGCTGGTCGGCCATTTCGGCAATCCGGCGCTCCAGGTGCGCGAAGGGGTCGGGCTCAAGCTCCAGTTCCGCTCGTCCCGCTGCGTGCTCGACGCCTATCTTTACCCGCCCGAGACTGGCTCCGGAGTGCCGCGCGTAACCTATGTCGATACGCGGCTTCCCTCCGGCGCCGCGGCCGATCAGGCGGCTTGTATCCTGGCGCTCGAGAGTCCGAGCTGAGCAAGCGCCCATTGGGCGGTTTCGGAGATGACCGGATCGGGATCGGCGAGATGCGGCCGGATCGAGGATTCGAGCGATGGGTCGCTGCTGTTCCCCGCCGCGACCAGGCAATTGCGGATCATCCGCTTCACTCCGATGCGCTTGATCGGAGATCCGGCGAACATCTCGCGAAACGAAGCATCGTCGAGAGCGAGCAGGTCGGCGAGCCGCGGCGCGACCAGCTCGGCCCGGGGCAAGAACGCTTTGTTGGCGGCCGCGGCGTTGGCGAAACGGTTCCACGGACATACCGCGAGACAATCGTCGCAGCCGTAGATCCGGTTGCCCATCGCCGATCGAAGCTCGTTCGGGATCGCTCCTTCATGTTCGATCGTGAGATAGGAAATGCAGCGCCGCGCATCGATCCGGTGCGGCCCTAGAAAAGCGTCGGTCGGACAAGCATCCAGGCAGCGGCGGCAGGTTCCGCAATGGACGCCTTCGCTCGCGGGCGGGTCCGGCTGCAGCTCGAGGCTGGTCAGGATCACTCCGAGGAAGAGCCAGCTGCCGTGCTCGCGCGACACGAGGTTCGTATGCTTCCCCTGCCAGCCGATGCCCGCCGCCTGGGCGAGCGGCTTTTCCATCACCGGCGCCGTATCCACGAAAACCTTGAGCTCCGATGGTGCACGTTCGACGATGAACCGTGCCAGAGCCTTCAGGGCCTTCTTGACTGTCTTGTGATAGTCGCCGCCCTGGGCATAGACCGAAATTCGCGCACGATCCGTTTGCTCTGCGAGAGCCAGCGGATCCGCAGCCGGCGCATAGCTCATCCCCAGCGCGATGACCGACCTCGCCTCGGGCCAAAGCGAGCGCGGACTGACGCGCTGGTCGGCGCGGCTTTCCATCCAGCCCATCGTCCCCTGGTGGCCGGCTTCCAGCCAGTGCCTGAGATCGATGCCGGCCGCCTCGGCGGCGTCCGAGCGCGCGATCCTGCACGCCACGAAGCCAAGGCGTTCGGCTTCGCCCCTTATTGCTTCCTCAAGGCTTTGGCCCTTATGCACGCGTTGCCTTTAGTGGCTTTGGAAGATTTCCGCAGGAAATTCAGTGCTTCAGCAGGTCCAGCCCAATCTAGTGTCAACCGGACCGGCTGTCGAAGCCATCGATCTGGTTAAGGAGTTCGACTCTACCCGCGCGGTCGACGGGGTTAGCCTCACCGTACCGGCCGGGAGCATCTACGGCCTGCTGGGGCCCAACGGGGCGGGCAAGACGACCATCCTGCGAATGCTGCTTGGAATCATCGATCCATCGAGCGGGTCTCGCTTAGTCCTCGGCCGCGAACGTCCGCTCGAGGCGGCTCGGGAGATTGGATATCTGCCCGAGGAGCGCGGGCTTTATCCCGCGATGTACGCGCGCGAGGCGATCGCCTTCATGGGGGCGCTTCGCGGGCTTAATCTTCGCGACGCCCGCCGCCGCGCCGATGCCCTGCTTAATGAGCACGGCCTTGGCGATTGGGCGAAGAAACCGATCCGCACCTTGTCGAAGGGAATGGCGCAGACGGTCCAGCTGCTCGGATCGATCATCCACAAGCCGCGGCTGATCGTGCTCGACGAGCCCTTTTCCGGGCTCGATGCGATCAACCAGGCCCGGCTTGAAGAACTAATCCGGCGCGAGGCGCGCGATGGCGCGACGATCATTTTCTCGACGCATGTGATCGCCCATGCCGAAAGGCTGTGCGAGCGGGTTGCGATCATCGCCAAGGGGAAGGTGGCATTCGACGGCCGGGTGGACGAAGCCCGAGCCCGCCTTCGCCCCATCGTCCGGCTGCAGACCCGCGAGCGCGATGGAATATGGCGTTCGGCGATCCCCGAAGATGCTCGGATCGAAGGGGGCACGTTGGTCTTCGAGCTTCCGGCAAGTGGGCCGGAACCTCTTCTCAAGGCGCTGATCGACGGCGGAGCAGGAATCGAATCTTTGGCGATCGAGCGGCCCGGACTTCACGACGCATTCGTCGCGATCGCCGGAGAAGCCGCCGCCGCAGCCATGGGCGAGGAGAAACCACAGTGACTCGTTTCCTGCGCGGCGCCTTCGTCATCGCTAGGCGCGACTTTTCGGCGACGGTCCTGTCCAAGACGTTCCTGTTCTTCCTCATCGGTCCCTTGTTCCCACTCCTCATCGGCGGGGTCTTCGCCGGGGTCAGTGCGAGCGGACCGCCGCGGAACGAGCAGCCGGTGGTCGCGGTGATCGGCTCGCCGGCGGAATTTGCCCAATTGTCGGCCGCTCGCGACTATTTCGCCGGCGCGCTCGACGAAGGCGCGGTCGTCAACCTGGTCCTTTTCGCTCCGGAACGGGACCTCGAACGCCAGACACGGCACTTGCTTGCCTCCGCCGATCCTCCAGTCCGCGCCGTGTTGACGGGCGGTCTCGCTCAGCCTCGCCTCGTCGGCTCAGTCCATCGCGATGGAACGACGGTTCGGCAACTCCAACTGATCGTCAGGGAAGCTCGAACTCGCGGGCCGCCAAGCGCCCACGTCGATGTGACGACCGTAGCGGGCTCTCCGGTGCTGCTCGCGAACGAACGGGCGACCACGGCGAAGATCGGCCAGTTCCTCCTCTTTTTCCTCACCATCCTGCTTTCGGGCATGCTGCTGTCCCAGCTGATCGAGGAAAAATCGAACAAGATCATAGAGGTGATCGCGGCAGCGGTTCCGATCGACGCATTGTTCGTCGGCAAGTTGTTCGCGATGCTGGCGGCTTCCGTGGTCGGGATCGTCGTTTGGACCAGCGTTGGCGCGGCCATTGTGGCCTCGCTCAACCCGGGGGGACTTTCGACCTTGCCCGAACCCGCGGTCGGCTGGCCGACCTTCCTGGCGCTGGCGATTGCCTATTTCGGGATGAACTATCTCCTGTTCGGATCGGTGTTCCTGACCATCGGAGCCCAAGCTTCGACCGCCCGCGAAGTCCAGACGCTCTCGATGCCCGCGACGTTCGGGCAGGTGCTGATCTTCGGACTTGCGGCAGCGACGATTGGCGCGCCTCAATCGACGGCGGCCTTGGTGGCGGCGATCGTTCCGCTCTCGTCGCCGATGGCGATGTTCGCGCGCGCGGCCGAATCGCCGGAGCTGTGGCCGCATTTCCTCGCACTTGCCTGGCAAGCTGTCTGGGTAGCCCTCATCCTGAGGCTCGGGGCGGGGCTGTTCCGACGGATGGTATTGAAATCGGGGCCGGCTCGTCCGTGGCGGCGACGGCCCAGGAAAGTCCTGGAGGCCGTTTAGGGGCCTTTAAGCCAGCGCGGCCCGCGCCTCGCCGGTCAGCCATTCCTGCATCGCCATATAAGGGAAGGGGCCGTGGCTCACTCGGGCGATGCCCGCGCCTGCCCAGTCAGCCCGGCTCGGCCCGCTCGGCAAATGCATGGCGTTGACCGGGAGGTCGATCGCTTTGGTGATCCGCTCGACCAGCGACAAGTCGGCCAACCCTGGAATGAAATAGCCGTTCACTCCGGCATCCGCATAGGCTTTGCCGCGTTCGACCGCCGCATCGGCAAGCGCGCTGTCGTGCGCCTCGGGCTTGGCTTTCAGGAACAGGTCGGTCCGAGCGTTGATGAAGAAGTCGGCCCCGACCCCGTCGCGCAGGGCCGCGATTCGCGCCGCCTGGTCCGCCAAGTCGTAGAGCCGGTCGGTGCCGACGATCTGATCCTCGAAATTGCATCCGATCGCGCCGGTTTCGGCGAGCC
The DNA here is from genome assembly GCA_046765675.1 of Pseudomonadota bacterium. Taxonomy (GTDB): domain Bacteria; phylum Pseudomonadota; class Alphaproteobacteria; order Sphingomonadales; family Sphingomonadaceae; genus Sphingomicrobium. Next base: position 2,442 of record JBKPOR010000238.1, on the reverse strand, counting down.
GCCGGCCGTTCGCCGTCAATCCCTCCCGGTCATCGGCATAGCCGCCCTCGAAATCGATCGTGACCGGAAGGTCGACGGCCTTGACCACCCGCCCGGCGTTGGCCAGCGCCAGCTCCAGCGGAACTTCCTCGCCGTCCGCGAAGCCGGTGGCCATGGAAACGGATGCGCTGCCCGTCGCAATCGCTTTGGCGCCCGACCTGGCGACCGCCGCGGCGCTTCCCGCGTCCCAGGCATTGAACAGCACCAGCGGATCGCCAGCGACGTGAAGCTTCGCGAAATGTTCGAACTTGCTCATGAGGGCTCCTTTGGCTCTCCTGGCCTTGGAGCCGTTCGCCGATCAGCGCTTCTTGAATCTTGCGCTCAACATCCAAGCTCAGCTTATAGCTTCGAGCGCCATCTCTTCCAGCTTCGCCATCAGCGCCCGGTGCGGGAAGGGACCGTGGCTGATCCGCGCCACTCCCGCCTCGGCCCACACCTTCTTGTCGGGAGCGCCGGGGAAAGCGATCACGTTGAGCGGCAGCGGGACTTCGCGAACAATGCGCTCGATCTGCGTCGGATCGGCCAGCCGGGGCACGAAGAATCCGCTCGCTCCGGCATCCGCGAACGCCTTGCCGCGCTCGACCACCTGATCGATCAGCGCGTCGTCATGGGTCTGGGTTTTCAGGAACAAATCCGTCCGGGCATTGATGAAGAATTGGTCGCCGACCGCGCCGCGAATGGCGGAGATCCGGCTGACCTGGAGCTCGATCGGATGAAGACCTTCGCCGCCGATCACCTGGTCCTCCAAATTGCAGCCGACCGCCCCGGTGGCTGAAAGCCGGGCGACGTTTGCCGCGCCTTCTTCGGGGTTCGACGAATAAGCGCCTTCGAAATCGACGGTCAGCGGGATTTCGACCGCATCGACGATGCGCTTCGCATTGGCGAAGGCGAAATCCATCGGCACATTCTGTCCGTCCGGCCAGCCATTGGCGTCCGCGACCGGATGGCTTCCGGTCGCAAGCGCGCGCGCTCCGGCCTTCACGACCGCGAGCGCGCTTCCGACGTCCCAGATGTTGTAGAGGATGACGGGATCACCCGGCACGTGAAGCGCTGCGAACGTCTCGAATTTGCTGGCCATGGAGCGCCCGCCTAGGCTTGCTCGAGCGGCGGCGCAAATGTTGGGCCAGGGGGTTCTAGTGAACGAACCTCGCCACCACGTCGCGATAGGACCGCGAGACCTTTACCTGAGCGCCTGAATCCAGCACCAGGAAGCATTCGCCGTTGGTGTGCGGCTTCACTTGCCGGACGAGGTCGAGGTTGACGATCGTCGAGCGATGGACCCGCTGGAACCGGCGCGGGTCGAGCCTCTTTTCGAGGTCCTTCATCGTCTCGCGAAGGATGAGCGTATTGTCCCCCGTCTGGATGCACATGTAATCGCCGGCGGCGTCGATCCGCTCGATGGTGTCGACGTCGACCCTGAAGATCTGCCCCTGGTCCTTGATGTTGATCATCTTCTCGTAGCGGCCGGGTGAAGGGGCGTCCGGGGAAGCCTCGGCGAGTTCTTCAGCCGCCTCGGGGGCATGCTCGGCAAGCGCTTCCTTCAACCGCTCCGTCTCTTCGGCCCCCCGCCTCTCGGCGAGGCGCTGGCGAACCCGGTCCATGGTTGCCGCGAGGCGGTCCTCATCGACGGGCTTCATCAGATAATCGACCGCCTGCGCATCGAACGCGCGCAGCGCATGTTCGCCGAACGCGGTGACGAACACGAACAACGGCGGGTCGACATCCATCAGCCCCTGGATCACCGAAAACCCGTCGAACCCCGGCATCTGGATGTCGAGGAAGACGAGGTCGGGCTTGTGGGTCTTGATCGCCCGGATCGCTTCGCGGCCGTTTGCGGCGGTCGCGATCACCTCGACGTCTTCGTGGGCTTGCAGCCTCAGCTGAAGTCCCTGCGTCGCCAGGGGCTCGTCGTCGACCAAAATGGTCCGGATGGTCATCAGGCCTTCTCTCCGGTCTCAAAAGGAATTTCCACGATAACGCTAAAGCCCCCTCGGTCGTTCTTTCTCGTCTCGAAACGATGCGAAGCGCCATAGGCTTGCGTCAAACGGTCGCGAATGTTCGCCAGTCCGACTCCAGTCGACGGACTTGCGGCCAGTTCCGACTGGCTTCCGTCCCCATTGTCGGCGACTTCGATCCTCACGGCCTGTCCTTCCGGGCTGGCGCTGATCCAGATATCCGCCCCATTCTCGCTTGGGGTCACCGCATATTTGATCGCGTTTTCGATGAGCGGCTGGAGGAGGAGCGAGGGAAGCCGCGCGCCGATCGTATCGGGTTCGATCCGGAAATGCGGCCGAAGCCGATCCTCGAACCGCATCTTTTCGATCTCGAGGTAGAGCTTCAGAGTCTCGACCTCTTGCGCGAGCGTGACCTTCGCCGTGGGCTCATTGGCGAGCGTATAGCGGA
>JBKPOR010000237.1:0-2022 GCA_046765675.1 Pseudomonadota bacterium | reverse complement strand
CACAAACACAGAGTCGTCGGCAGCGTCAGATGTGTATAAGAGACAGGGCCCACAGCATCTACACGCGGCCGCTGTCAATGCAGCTCGTTTGGCAAGGTTTTCGCCGACACTGTTGATGGGAGAACCGGTTCGAGTTAGCGGTACACTGAGTTACAACTTCGTTCGTTCAAACTAATCCACAGATTACACTGAGTATACTGATAACATTGCCGGTTTAAATCGGTGTTATCGGTGTAATCTGTGGATGGCTTTGGAGTATCAAACCGAATGTCAATAGCCGCTTTGTGTCCCGCCTGGTCCATACCCGGTTACCTCGAAGTCAGCAACGATCATCTGACCGTCAACGGCGTAGACACGCTTCAGTTAATAAAACGATTCAACTCACCGCTGTTTGTCTTTTCCGAAAGTCGCATACGGGACAACATCAGCCGTTTACAACTCGCTGCCGAGGCCGTGGATCGTCCGATCAAGTTTTGCTACGCGTCGAAGGCAAACTCAAACATGGCGATCCTTAAGGTGGTGCTGGATTCCGGGATCGATGTCGAAGTCAATAGCGGTGGCGAACTGTTCAAAGCTCTTCGAGTCGGGTTCCGGCCGGACCAGGTCATTTTCAACGGCACCAGCAAGTGCGATGACGAGCTTGACGATGCGGTAAGCGCTGGAATTTACGCCATCAACGTCGATTCGATTTACGAGATCGAACTGGTGGAACAATCAGTCGAACGTCTGCGAGCACGTGGCGAAGAAGTACCTCCGGCTCGGATTACCTTGCGGCTCGTGCCGGAGATCGGGACGCGATCGCATCTCGGTTTACAAACTGCGCTGCTAACCTCGAAGTTTGGTATTTCATCCTCCGAAGTGCTGGCTGCGTTTCGTCGAGGACTCGAGCACCCGGACTTGGTCAAGGTATACGGAATTCACATTCACGTCGGCTCACAGACGCCTGACGTTGAACCGTTCGCCGAAGCATTCAAGAGTATGTGGGAACACCTGGTGACGATTCATCATGAAACCGGCCACACGCTTGAGCACATCAACCTCGGTGGCGGTATTCCAGTGAACTACTTGCGCGATCGTTCACAGGCAGATGAACTTCCGGAGCACGAGCGCGAGATGTTAGGTGCAGAGCTCGAGCCTGCCACAGTGCTCAGCGAAGCGTTGCGAGTGGCGCGCGAATCAGCTCGGGCAGCGAACGCAGAGCACTTGTTGGACCAGGTGACAATCTTGTTGGAACCGGGACGCAGCATCATCGCTGACGCGGGCTTGGTGTTGACCACCGTGCGGAATATCAAGAGCCGTCCGGAAACCGGCGACGTCTGGCTGTTGACCGATGCGGGCTACAACATCATGCTCTCGATGAATAATTACAAGTGGTACTACCACCTGATCTCCGCTTCGCGCGCCGGCGCACCATACGCGCGAGACTACAAGGTGGCCGGCCCTCTCTGTGATTCGGGCGACGTCTATTTCGATATTGAGCGTGAAGGTCGTTTGCCCGACTATCGCAAACTTCCTGAGGGCGTTGGTCCAGGCGAGGTGCTCGCACTACTCAACTGCGGCGCTTATTCTCTCGCGCAAATGTTTCACTACAACGGCAGACCATTGCCGGCGGCCGTCTTGATCCGCAGAGACGGTACCGCGGATCTGATCAGACGCCGCGACACCTACGAAGATCTGATCGTAAACGACCTCGGGTACTAATCCACAGATTACACGATCAAAACATGCGCACGGAGCACACACAACTCATCCGCGGGCTCGGATTGATCGGCGCAATCTCAGTCAACGTCGCCAACATCATCGGCACGGGCGTCTTTCTTAAAGCACGTGTCATGACGTGTAACGTCGGCACGCCGGGCAAAGCGCTAATCGTCTGGGTGATTGCCGGATTTCTTTCACTTGCCGGCGCGCTGACCTATGCGGAACTGCTCGCAATGATGCCGCGCGCCGCGGGCGAGTATGGCATCATGCGCGACGCTTATGGCCGGCCGATGGGTTTCATTTACGGCTGGACCCAATTCC
>JBKPOR010000236.1:0-3384 GCA_046765675.1 Pseudomonadota bacterium | reverse complement strand
GTTCATGAAGGCACCTCCTGAGGCAAGAGAAGCACACGGCAACTCAATACGCCCGCCAATGGGCTGAGAGAAAGTCTCTTAGGACTGAAGTTGTTTGGCGCCGAATGTCCGCTTTGGGTGGAAAGCGGACGTTAGCTGGCTGCGAACAACCCCGATCCCGTCAAAAGGCAACCGACGAGAAACGCCAACAGGCTCGCGAGAACGAAGAAATACGTTCCCCGGGAGCCGATCGCCTGATCCAAATGTCTTTTCATCGTTGCTTCTAAGGCGGCCAAGCGCTGGCCGTCCCCCGCAACTGTCAGCCAGTAGCCCATCATCGTGTTCGCAGCGATGCTGACGCGTTTGAAGGCGTACAGCGACCAAATCCCGGCCCCCAAAGCGGCCAAGATACCCAGAAGAAAAGCTGCCGCGCTGGCAAGCTTGATGTCATTGGCCATCTTGAGGGGTAGGACGGCAATTGCTGCCGCACCGTTGATCACCACGAGTGTCGCCAGCAGCCATCGAGAAAGGCTTGCGACCTCCTTCAGGCCATCATGGAAGGCTTCCACCATGATCGGCATGAATGTTTCCGCAGCCAGCCGATTGGATGCGTGCTCGTCGTGGTTCTCGCTCATGTCGGCTCCGTCAGGAGCGGGGCGGCATCCTGAACTGCCGCCCGGCTTCATTTGACCAGCGTCGTCAACGGCTTGTCCTTCTCGAGCACATAAGTCGCTAGCTCCGCAGCGGGCCCGCTACCGACGTTGCGTGCCGCGTGAACCGTTCCGGCAGGCACGAACAGCACATCGCCTGCCTTCAGCATCACGGACTTACCGGAAACCTCATACTCCAACGTTCCTTCAAGGACGTAGATGATCTCCTCCCCCGGATGCGTATGCCTCGGGAATGATGCACCGGGTGCGAAGTCGACCCGCGCCTGGAACACTTCGTGACCCGATATGGTGAGATCGTGCCGCTGGAGATCGGTCCGCGTTGTCCCCGTCGGCCGCTGGGCGGAGAGCGGCGAACCGCTCCCCGCGACGAGCATCAGGGCGGCCAGAGCCAGCCCGGCCGCGCGCCTCACCGCAGCGACCGGAAGCCCGCGCGCAGATCGTCAACAATCGCCTGCGGCTGCTCCCAAGCGGCGAAGTGCCCGCCTTCAGGATGAGGGCTGTAGAGGAGGAGATTGGGATAGGCGCCCTCCGCCCAACTCCGCGGAGCTTCAGTGATCTCCTCCGGGAAAGCGCTGACGACAGCCGGGACGGAGATGCTCAAGTCGTTGATGAAGCCGCCCTTGAGCTCCGTATAGAGCCGAGCCGAGGAGATCCCCGTGTTAGTCAGCCACGAAAGCGTGATGTTGTCGAGGATGTCATCACGCGTGAGTGCTCCGTAGGGCTCTCCGTCGACGAAGAGTTTCACGATATGCCCATAGCTGGCCACGTCGTGGTCAATCATCCACGCGGCTAACGCGACGGGAGAGTCCGCCAGGCCGTATAAGGTTTGTGGGTGTGCGGACATCATTAGCTGCGTCGGGATGTGCTGGAAGGCGAACACGAGCTGGTCGTATGCCCGTTGCTCCTCGATCGACAGTCCCGTTGGCGGCGCCCCGCCGGGCTGAAGCGCGCCGACAACTTCAGCGGGTGCAAAAGCCGGGAAGTTCACATGAATGCCGATCAATTCCGGAGGTGCCTGTTGCGCCATCTCATTCGTAACAAATGCACCCCAGTCGCCGCCCTGTGCGACAAATCGAGCGTACCCGAGGCGCTTCATCAAAGTGACCCAGGCGCGGGCGATACGCTCGGGGCCCCAGCCGCGGTTAGTCGGCTTTCCGGAAAAGCCGTAGCCCGGCATCGACGGAATGATGACGTCGAACGCGTCCGAGGCGGTGCCGCCATGAGCGACGGGATCGGTCAGCGGCCCAACGATCTTTAGCTGCTCGATGGGCGAGCCGGGCCACCCGTGGGTGACGATGAGAGGCAGTGCACCTTCATGTTTTGAACGAACATGGATGAAGTGGATGTCGAGTTCGTCGATCTCGGTAATGAAGTTCGGCAGCCCGTTCAGCTGCGCTTCGCACCGGCGCCAGTCATAGTCGGCCGCCCAGTAACTCGCCAGCTTGCGCATCAGCTCCAGCTGCACGCCTTGGGTGCCACCGTCGACCAGCTCCTTGTCGGGCCATCGGGTCGCCTCGATGCGCCGTTTCAGGTCGGCAAGCTCCTCATCGGATGCATGATATTGAAAGGGGCGGATCGACGTATCGCCTTCGGGCGCGACGATCAGCTCCTCGGTGAAAGTAGAGACGCGTTGAGAGGTCAGAAGGTCGTCGACACGTGGGTCGGTCGTCTTGATATCGGACATGGCTCGCCTCCACATCCGCAAGAGGGCGTCATTTGCGCGCCGACGGATGGCAAAGGTGCCGGCCGGCAGGGCCGGTGCTGCTGTCTCGAAAGGGGGCCAAAAATGGCGGGCTGAACTTGTCCGTCGAAAGCAGTTCGACTCAGTCCCGAAGACTCAGGGTTCCTGCACTCTTAACGACCACATGTCACGGTCAATCTTTGGGACGTCGCCGCATGTCTGCTTTGGGTCGAAAGCGGACATTAGCCGCTCGTGTCGCGCACGTGGACGAGCAGCGTGAGATCAGGAGAGCCGAGGCGAAGGTGGAGAACGGAGTAAAGCGAACTCGCTCGCGGCGTCGAGCTGCTTAGGCACGATCGAATGCATACCCAAGCCGCCAATGGCGTGGATGGGTGGAAAGCGACGGACGCATCATCGAAGTCGGCACACGGTGCAGCACACTGAGTAAGTTAGTGCTGAACGCCTAATCGCTGTTTCAGTGTTGAAACCATTTTTTTGAAGCGCGGGTGGTCTCGAACCGTGTCCACATCCGGGTCCGCCTCCATATGCCTGAGAGGAATGGGGCTATTGAGGCGCTCGAAGTATTGCTCAAAGAGATCCAGCGCCAAATCCACGTCCTTTCCTCGTCTCGCGAGTGGGCACGCAAGATTGTAGAGCATGTTGAGATTATCCGGGTCGACGAGGAGCGCTCGGTCGACCCACTCTCTCGCTCGTTCATCGTCACCAAGGATCAGGAGGGCGGCCACGCCCGTTGCGAGCGCCGCTCCGTTCATCGGATCGTGGGACAGGGCCGTCTCGCAGCGAGGCAGCGTCCGTTCCGCGACGCGCCGCAGCGCCGCGTTGTCTCCTGTGCCGCTGTAGCACATCAGAAGAAGGTCCCCGCTGTGGAAGTCAGTGTCCATCAACGACATTGCCTTCTCCAAGAGAGGGATTGCGTCGGACATTCGCCTCTGTCTGAGAAAAAGCCTCGCGGCCTCTCTGTTCACCTCCCACGAGTCTGGAGCCGTCAGGAGCGCGGCTTCCATTTGCCGCTCAGCCTCGTCAGTGTAGCCC
>JBKPOR010000235.1:0-11373 GCA_046765675.1 Pseudomonadota bacterium | reverse complement strand
GGCCGCGTGTCTGCCTGACGAGCTCGACATGCGCTTCGAGCGGCGTTCCGGCCTGCCCCCGAGCGAGGAAGTGGGTGGTGAGGTCGAGCGTCACATAGTGGCCCCGTTCCATCCCGGCGCAAAGCCCGCCGGCGAACATGGACATGTCGATGAAGCTCATGATCGCCCCGCCGTGGATCGATCCGCCCATGTTCATATGGGCTTCGGTCGGGAACATCCGGGTCATCCCGCGGCCCGGCCCATCGGGCTTGAACAGCAGCCGCCCGGTTGCCGCGGCGAAGCTCGAGCGAGGGAAATCACCCCAGCTGAACCAGCCCGGATTGTCGGCATCGGGAGTCGCGCCGGTCGGAAGTCCGACATCCTCCATCATTTCGTTGATGTCGTCGGTCACGCGGCGCGTTCGGCGATCAGTTTCTTGGTCTCGGCGATCGCCTTGGCCGGATTGAGGCCTTTCGGGCAAACGTTCGCGCAATTCATGATCGTGTGGCAGCGGTAGAGCCGGAACGGGTCCTCGAGCTGGTCGAGCCGATCGCCGGTTGCTTCGTCGCGGCTGTCGGCCAGCCATCGATAGGCCTGGAGGAGGATCGCCGGGCCGAGGAATTTGTCGGAATTCCACCAATAACTCGGGCAACCGGTCGAGCAGCAGAAGCACAAAATGCACTCGTAGAGGCCGTCGAGCTTGGCGCGGTCTTCGGGCGACTGCAGCCGCTCACGGCCCGAAGGGGCCGGAGTCGCAGACTTCAGCCACGGCTGGATGAGCGCATATTGCGCATAGACGTGGGTAAGGTCTGGGACGAGGTCCTTGACCACCTCCATGTGCGGCAACGGAGTGATCTGAACCTCGCCCCTGTAATCGTCGATCGCGGTGGTGCAGGCGAGACCGTTGCGCCCCTCCATGTTCATTGCGCACGACCCGCAAATCCCCTCCCGGCACGAACGGCGAAAGGTCAGCGTCGGGTCGATCTCATTCTTGATCTTGATGAGCGCGTCGAGGACCATCGGCCCGCACTTGTCGAGATCGATCGTGTAGCGATCCCAGCGCGGATTGGCTCCGCCGTCGGGATCGTAGCGGTAAATCTTGAACGTCTTGAGGCGCTTGCCTTCTTCGGCCTTATATTGCCGCCCTTTGACGATCTTGCTGTTCTTCGGGAGCGTGAACTCGGCCATGGCCGAGCCGCTAGCACGCGCGGGGAGCATAAGAAAAGGCCGCCCAGCGGAGCGGACGGCCTCTTATTCAGCTTGGTTACCGGTGCAGCAGTGCGCTGACCACCTGCTGGATCAGCATCGTCTTGGGGTCGACGCGGTAGACGTAGCCGTCGCCGTAATAATAACGGTCATAGGAATCGAAGCCGTACTGACGGCGGAGGTCGTACGGAATCTGATTGTAGCTCCAGCGATTGCCGTAGCTCAGCGGGAAGCGCTGGCCGACTCGAAATAGCTTCTTGGCCTGGCCTGGCGGCATGCACCCATTGTGCTTCTTGGCGAGGCCGGGCGGGCAGCCGCCAACGCCGTAGCCGACGGGACCGTTCAGGCCATAGGGGTTGCCATGTCCATGCCCGTGTCCATGACCCGGCTTGGCGAGAGCCGGTCCTGCGAAGGCGAGCGCCGCTGCGCCCGTGAGAGTGAGAAGATGTTTCATACCGCCCTGGATCCTACTGCTGTCTGCGTGAACGTTCGTTGACCGAAATGGTTAGGGGGCGGTCAGGGTTCCTTCTGCGGCCTACCGAGCAACAGGCCCGTATTCCCGTCCGTTCAGTCCTGAGCATGAAAGGAGAAACATCATGCTTGGAAGAGCCGACGCAACACCGATGATCGCGGTCAAGGATCTCGATCGGGCTCGCACATTCTACGAGGACAAGCTCGGCCTAAAGACCAAGGACGAATGGGGCGGTGAGGGTGTCACGCTGAAGAGCGGAGACACGGTGATCAACGTCTACCGCTCCGAATTCGCCGGGACCAACAAGGCGACTTCCCTGACGTTCGAGGTCGATGACGTCGAAAAGGAGGTCGGGGACCTCAAGGAAAAGGGTATTTTCTTTGAGCATTACAACCTGCCCGGGTTGCAGGCGAAAGGTGACCTCTATGTCGGGAAGAAGGGCTTCAAAACGGCCTGGTTCAAGGACCCCGACGGCAATATCCTGAGCCTCGTCGAGGGCGGCGAATAATCCCTCGACTTCGAAAATTGGGCCGCCGGATCGCTCCGGCGGCCCTAATCTCGCGGCATGAACGAAATTTAGCGGGTCAGCGCGTCGATCACGCGCTCGATCGCGTAGGTCCGAGGATTTACCACGTAGATGTAATTGTCGCGATAGACATAGCGATAGTCCGGGTTGAGGTCGTAGCGCGTCACATAAGTCCGGGGGAGCACCCGATAGGATGTGTAGGCGTAGCGCGGGCCGAAGCGATAGCCGGTGGTCCACCTGGCGTGACGGCCGTATCCGTAGCTGACGCAATGGTGGTGACGCCACTTCTTGCACACGCGGCTATGGTGCTTGTGCCGAGCCTCGGCGGTTGTCGAGGCCCCGATGCCGGTCACGGCCAGGGCAGCGGCACCAAGGGCGAGAAATGCTTTCGTCATCGATATTCTCCTTTGTAGGATCGTGGGGCAAACGAACGGTCCGGAGCGCAGTTGCCCCGTTCATCTGGCAGCAATCCGATTTTCACCGAGGCTCAGACTGAGACCGTTGGTTGCGGCCTCGCGGGCATGCCGCTAATCGGGCGCCGCGCTCTCCCGTGGCGACTCTCCATAACGCCGCCGCAACAACAGAAAGGTTCTAAACCAGCCCCATGGCTCGGAAGAAAATCGCGCTGATCGGCGCCGGAATGATCGGCGGCACGTTGGCTCACCTCGCCGCGATGCGCGAGCTCGGCGACATCGTTCTGTTCGACATCGCCGAGGGTATTCCCGAGGGCAAGGCCCTGGACCTCGCTCAGGCCGGTCCGATCGACGACTTCGATGCGAAGCTGAAGGGCACGTCCGACTATGGCGACATCGCCGGCGCGGACGTGTGCATCGTCACCGCCGGAGTGCCTCGCAAGCCGGGAATGAGCCGCGACGACCTCCTCGGCATCAACCTCAAGGTCATGAAGGCGGTCGGCGAGGGAATCAGGCAGCATGCCCCCAACGCCTTCGTCATCTGCATCACCAACCCGCTGGACGCGATGGTCTGGGCGCTGCGCGAATTTTCCGGGCTGCCGCACAACATGGTCGTCGGCATGGCCGGAGTGCTCGACAGCGCACGGTTTCGCCATTTCTTGGCCGAGGAGTTCGGAGTCAGCGTCGAAGACGTCACCGCTTTCGTGCTCGGCGGCCACGGCGACACCATGGTGCCGGTGGTCGGCTATTCGACCGTCGCCGGGATCCCGATCCCGGACCTCATCAAGATGGGCTGGTCGACGCAGGAACGGATCGACGAGATCGTCAAGCGCACCCGGGGCGGTGGCGGCGAGATCGTCGCTTTGCTGAAGACCGGCTCGGCCTATTATGCGCCGGCGACCAGCGCGATCGCGATGGCCGAGAGCTTCCTCAAGGACAAGAAGCGCGTCCTGCCCTGCGCCGCGCATTTGACGGGCCAATATGGCGTGAACGAGCTCTATGTCGGCGTGCCGTGCGTGCTGGGCGCCGGCGGGGTCGAGAAGATCGTCGAGATCGAGCTCGACGCCCAGGCTCGTGAGAATTTCGATGTCAGCGTCGACGCGGTGAAGGAGTTGCTCGTCGCCTGCACGCAGATCGACGCCAGCCTCGCCCAAGAGCCTGTCACGTGAGTATCCTCGTCGACAGGAACACCCGGGTCATTACGCAGGGGATGACCGGCGAGACCGGCACGTTCCACACGCGCCAGGCGCTCGATTACGGCACTCAAATGGTCGGCGGAGTGACGCCCGGTAAAGGCGGTACCGAGCATCTCGGCTTGCCCGTGTTCGACACGGTGCACGAAGCGGTCGCGAAAACCGGAGCGACTGCGTCGGTGGTCTACGTCCCGCCGCCCTTCGCCGCGGATTCGATCCTCGAGGCGATTGACGCCGAAGTGCCGCTGATCGTCGCCATTACCGAGGGTGTTCCAGTGCTCGACATGGTCAAGGTCAAGCGCTCTCTGGACGGCTCCAGGTCGCGCCTGATCGGGCCCAATTGTCCGGGCGTGCTGACTCCGAATGAATGCAAGATCGGGATCATGCCCGGCAACATTTTCAAGAAGGGCAATGTCGGCATCGTCAGCCGGTCGGGCACGCTCACCTATGAAGCCGTGTTCCAGACCACCAACGAAGGTTTGGGCCAATCGACGGCGGTCGGCATCGGCGGCGATCCGGTCAAGGGCACCGAATTCATCGACGTGCTCGAGCTGTTCCTCGCGGACGATGAGACTAAGTCGATCATCATGATCGGCGAGATCGGCGGGAGCGCCGAAGAGGACGCCGCGCAATTCCTCGCCGACGAGGCGAAGCGCGGGCGCCGCAAGCCGGTGGTCGGGTTCATCGCCGGCCGCACCGCGCCTCCGGGCCGCCGAATGGGCCATGCCGGGGCGATCGTGTCGGGCGGCAAGGGCGACGCCCAGAGTAAGATCGCGGCGATGGAGGCGGCTGGAATCACTGTGTCGCCGAGCCCATCTGAGCTGGGCCGCACTTTGAAGGAGTTGCTCGCGCTCGCATGAACGACGCCGTTGGAATGATCGAGCGGGAGCAGGGCCCGAGCTGGGAGCGGCCCAACTGGCCCGTCGCCGAGCTCGACGAGCTCAATCTCGGCCTTGATCCGACCCAGGCGACGATCGAGAAGGTGAAGGCCGCGGTCGCCGAGAAGGCGGCCGCCATCGGCGCGAGCCAGGACGACGTCCGCCGTGCCGCCGAAGACAGCATCCGGGCGATGATGCTGATCCGCACCTACCGAGTGCGCGGCCATCTCGCCGCTGACCTTGATCCGTTGGGACTGACCAAGCGCGAGGTCCCGGCGGATCTCACTCCGGAATTCCACGGCTTCACCGAGGCCGACCTCGATCGACCCATCTTCATCTGCGGCGTGCTGGGCTTCGAGACCGCGACGGTCCGCCAGATCGTGGACGTTCTGCGGGCGAATTACTGCGCCCATATCGGCTTTGAATATATGCACATCAACGAAGTCGAGGAGCGGCGTTTTCTCCAGGAGCGGATCGAGGGCGTCGAAGAGACCGTCAAGTTCACGCCCGAGGGCAAGCAGTCGATCCTGACCAAGGTGATCCACGCCGAGCAGTGGGAAAAATTCCTCGCCAGGAAATATGTCGGGACGAAGCGGTTCGGGCTCGACGGCGGCGAAAGCGCGGTCCCGGCGCTGGAAGCGGTGATCAAGTACGGCGGAATGTACGGAGTCGAGGAAATCGACGTCGGAATGGCCCACCGCGGGCGCCTCAACGTGCTGTCCAACGTCATGGGCAAGCCCGCCCAGGCGATCTTCCACGAATTTGCCGGTGGAGCGACCAACCCGGCCGACGTCGGCGGTTCGGGCGACGTGAAGTACCACCTCGGCACGTCTTCGGACCGAGAGTTCGACGGCAATAAAGTCCATCTGTCGCTTCTGCCGAACCCGTCGCATCTCGAAGCGGTCGATCCGGTCGTCCTCGGCAAATCGCGGGCGGTGATGACCTACAAGGCCGACAAGCATGGCAAGACGGTGCTGCCGATGCTGCTTCACGGCGATGCCGCCTTCGCCGGCCAGGGCGTGGTGTGGGAATGCCTGAGTTTCTCGGGACTTCCGGGCTACGGCACCGGCGGCACGATCCATTTCATCATCAACAACCAGGTCGGATTCACCACCAGCCCGCAGTTCGCGCGCTCGTCACCCTATCCGTCCGACGTCGCGAAGGGCGTCCAGGCTCCTATCCTGCACGTCAACGGCGACGACCCCGAGGCGGTGACCTTCTGCTGCAAGCTGGCGATCGAATTCCGCCAGAAGTTCGGCCGCGACATCGTCATCGACATGTGGTGCTACCGCCGGTTCGGGCACAATGAGGGCGACGAGCCGAGCTTCACCCAGCCCTTGATGTATGCCGCCATCAAGAAGCACCCGCCGATCAGCCAGATCTACGGCCGGCGCCTGATCGAGGAAGGCGTGGTCGACCAGCCGTGGATCGACGGGGCGACCAAGGATTACATCGATCACCTCGAGCAGGAATTCGAGTCCGCACCGTCTTATGTGCCGAACAAGGCGGACTGGTTCGAGGGCCGCTGGGCCGGGCTCGGCCGGCCCGATGAGCCGGTCCTCGGTCGGCGCAACATCCCGACCGCCATTTCCGAGGACCAGGTCAAGCGGATCGGCGAATTGCTGACCCGCGTTCCCAAGGATTTCCGCATCCATAAGACGCTACAGCGGATCCTCGACGCGAAATCGGCGATGTTCGAAAGCGGCGAAGGTTTCGACTGGGCGACCGCCGAGGCGCTGGCGTTCGGAAGCCTCCTTGCCGAAGGAGCCTGCGTGCGATTGTCGGGCCAGGATACCGGCCGAGGCACGTTCAGCCAGCGCCACTCGATCTGGGTGGATCAGCAAACCGGCGAGAAATATATCCCGCTGTGCCACGTCGAAGGCGAGGGCAAGTTCGAGGTGCGCGACAGCCCGCTCTCCGAATTCGGAGTGCTTGGCTTCGAATATGGCTTCTCGCTCGCCGATCCGCGTACGCTGGTGCTGTGGGAGGCGCAGTTCGGCGACTTCGCGAACGGAGCGCAGACGATCATCGATCAGTTCGTCGCCAGCGGCGAAGCCAAGTGGCTCCGCGCGAGCGGCCTCGTGATGCTTCTGCCCCACGGTTACGAAGGGCAGGGGCCGGAGCACAGCTCGGCGCGGCTCGAACGCTACCTGCAGCTTTGCGCCGAGGACAATATGCAGGTCGCCAACTGCACGACCCCTGCCAACTATTTCCATATCCTGAGGCGGCAGATGCGGCGCGATTTCAGGAAGCCGTTGGTCCTGATGACACCGAAATCGCTGCTCCGTCACAAGCTCGCGGTATCGAACCTCGCGGATTTCACCGGCGAAGGGCACTTCCGCCGAATCCTGTCCGACCCAAGCCCGCCGGCGGAGGGCGAAACGCAGCGGCTCGTGCTGTGCTCCGGCAAGCTCGCTTACGACCTCATCGAATCTCGCGACGAGGCCGGAGACCGGGGAATCGAGATTCTTCGGATCGAGCAGCTCTACCCGTTCCCGTCCGAACCTCTGGTCAAGCGGTTGAAGGCCATGCCGAACCTCAAGCACCTCGTTTGGGCGCAGGAGGAACCGAAGAACAACGGCGCTTGGAACTTTGTCGAAGACCTGCTCGTCGATTCCCTGAACGAGGCAGGCTTCGCGCGAATCCGGCCGCAATATGCGGGCCGCGACGCTTCCGCGTCGCCTGCGACCGGCCTCGCCAAGCGTCACGCCGCCGAGCAGGCGGCCTTGATCGAAGCCGCGCTCGGCCATAGCAGCCACGCCGAGGACCCGGCGGTCGCCGCGGAATAAAGGAAGAATATGGCCACGGACGTGCAGGTCCCCGCGCTCGGGGAGTCGATTACCGAGGGAACGCTCGCGCAGTGGCTTAGGAAGCCGGGCGAGGCGGTCGCCGCCGACGAGCCGATCGCCAGCCTCGAAACCGATAAAGTGAGCGTCGAAGTCCCGTCGCCCGTGGCCGGTGTCCTGGCCGAGCAACTCGTCCAGGAAGGCGACAACGTCGCGGTGGGCGCTGTGATCGCGCGCATCGACGAGAAGGCGACCGCCGAGGCCGCCGCAGCGCCCGCTCAGGCGGCAGCCGACGCGACCACCAATCCGGCGGGCGCTGGAGAGACGCCTGCGTTGCGCGACGACGAGCATGCGCCGGTCGCCGAAGCCGAACATGACGACGACCACATTACGACCTTGTCGCCCGCGGTTCGCCGCGCGGTGCTCGAATATCATGTCGACCCGAGCAAAATCAGGGGTACGGGCAAGGATGGGCGCCTGACGAAGGACGATGTGATCGCGGCGGCCGAAGGGCGCGCCGCTCCGGCTCCTCAGGCCAAGGCGCCGGCGCCGTCAGCGCCCCCCGCCGCTCCGGCTCAGCAAGCGAAGGCTCCCGCCATGGGCGAACGCCGTGAGGAACGCGTCAAGATGACGCGGCTTCGGCAGACCGTCGCCCGCCGCCTCAAGGAAGCTCAGAATACCGCCGCGATGCTGACGACGTTCAACGACGTCGACATGTCCGCGGTGATCGAGGCGCGCTCCAAGTACAAAGAGCTGTTCGAGAAGAAGCACGGCATTCGCCTCGGCTTCATGGCCTTCTTCGTGAAGGCCTGCGTGCTCGCCGCGAAGGACATTCCCGCGGTCAACGCCAGCATCGAGGGCGACGAGATCGTCTATCACGACTATTTCGACGTCTCGATCGCGGTCTCCGCGCCCAAGGGGCTGGTCGTTCCGGTCGTCCGCAACGCCGATCGATTGACCTTCGCCGAAATCGAGAAAACCATCGCCGACTATGGCAAGCGCGCGAAGGAGGGCACGCTCGGCATCGAGGATATGCAGGGCGGCACCTTCACCATCTCCAACGGCGGAGTGTTCGGCTCTCTCCTGTCGACCCCGATCATCAACCCGCCGCAGTCGGCAGTGCTCGGAATGCACCGGATCGAGGAGCGGCCAGTCGTCGTCGACGGCCAGATCGTCGCCCGGCCGATGATGTACCTTGCCCTCTCCTACGACCACCGGCTGATTGACGGCCGCGAGGCTGTGACCTTCCTGGTGCGCGTCAAGGAGGCGATCGAGGATCCGACGCGGCTCTTGATAGACCTGTGACGCATCCCCACACCCGTTCGGGCTGAGCTTGTCGAAGCCCTGTCCTTCCCCTTGCGAAGGCAAAGAAACGAAAATCAGCCCTTCGACAGGCTCAGGGCGAACGGAGTTTGAGAATGGCTTCTGACGGCTACGATTTCGACGTCCTGGTGATCGGCGCCGGCCCGGGCGGCTATGTCGCCGCGATCCGCGCCGCGCAGCTTGGCTTGAAGACCGCCTGCGCCGAGAGCCGGGACACGCTGGGCGGCACATGCCTCAACGTTGGCTGCATCCCGTCCAAGGCGCTGCTCCACGCGTCGGAGCTGTTCGAGGAAGCCGCACACGGGACGCTCGCGAAATGGGGCGTGAAGACCAGCGGAGTCGAAGTCGACCTCGACGCGATGCACTCCAGCCGCAAGGAAGCGGTGAAGGGTCTGACTCAGGGCGTTGAATTCCTGTTCAAGAAGAACAAGGTCGAATGGCTGAAGGGCCAGGCGGCCTTCGAGAGCGCTGTCACCGTCAAGGTCGGCGATAGGACGGTGCGCGCGAAGAATATCGTCATCGCGACCGGCTCGTCGGTGACTCCGCTGCCGGGCATTGAAATCGACCAGCAGCGGATCGTCGACTCAACCGGCGCGCTCGAATTGACTGAGGTTCCGAAGCACATGGTTGTCATCGGCGGCGGAGTGATCGGGCTCGAGCTCGGCTCGGTCTGGAGGCGCCTCGGCGCCGAGGTCACGGTGGTCGAATTCCTCGATCAGATTCTGCCCGGTTTCGACGGCGACGTTCGCAAGGAAGCCAACAAGATCTTCAAGAAGCAGGGCTTCGAATTCCGGCTGTCGACCAAGGTGACGAAGGCAGAGCGGAAAGGCGACACCGTGACGCTCACTGTCGAGCCCGCCGCCGGCGGAGCGGCCGAGACGCTGGAAGCCGACGTCGTCCTGGTTTCGATCGGCCGGAGACCCAACACCGACG
Source organism: Pseudomonadota bacterium (assembly GCA_046765675.1). Lineage (GTDB taxonomy): Bacteria > Pseudomonadota > Alphaproteobacteria > Sphingomonadales > Sphingomonadaceae > Sphingomicrobium. Next base: position 1,664 of record JBKPOR010000235.1, on the reverse strand, counting down.
GCCTCGCGCTCGACAAGGCCGGATTGCAGCCCAACCAGCGCGGCCAGATCGAAACTGACCATGAGTTCCGCACCAAGGTCGCCGGAATCTGGGCGATCGGCGACGTGATCCCGGGTCCGATGCTCGCCCACAAGGCCGAGGACGAGGGGATTGCCGTCGCCGAGAATATCGCCGGCCTAACGGGAATCGTGAACCATGATGTGATCCCGTCGGTCGTCTACACCATGCCCGAGATCGCGGGCGTCGGACTCACCGAGGAAGAGGCGAAAAAGGGCGGCGAGGTGAAGGTCGGGAAGTTCCCGATGCTCGCCAATAGCCGGGCCAAGACCAATCGCGAGCCCGACGGCTTCGTGAAGGTCGTCGCCGACGCCAAGACCGACCGCGTGCTCGGCGTCTGGATGATCGCCTCGGTCGCCGGGACGATGATCGCGCAGGCTGCTCAGGCGATGGAGTTCGGAGCGACGAGCGAGGATATCGCCTACACCTGCCACGCCCATCCGACGCATTCGGAGGCGCTCAAGGAAGCGGCGATGGCGGTGACCGGCAAGCCGATCCATATTTGAGCCAACCGTCATTGCGAGCAGCCGAAGGCTGCGCGGCAATCCAGCCTGGATTGCTTCGCTACGCTCGCAATGACGAATAAGGGATTGGCTCAGCCGGAGCGTCCGAGCGCGGCGCGAGGTCCTTTTGCCAGCGGCCGACATCGACCCATTGCCCGAGCTTGAACCCCACTCCGCGCTCGATACCCGAGAGGACGAACCCGAGCTTCTCGTGAAGCGCCACGCTCGCCTCGTTAGGCAAGGCGATTCCGGCGACGATCGTGACGAATCCTTGCCGCTCGAGCAGATGCAGGTGGGCGGTCAGCAGCTTTCGCCCGAGACCGCACCCTTGCACTTCCGGCGCCAAGTAGATGCCGGTCTCGACGCTCCAACGATAGGCAGCGCGGTCGCGCATCGGTGATGTCGACGCGTAACCGACGATCCGCCCCTCGTCCTCGGCGACCAACCACGGATGGACGGGGCCCGACAGCCGCCTCGCAATCTCGGTGGCATCGGGCGCTTCCTCCTCGAAGCTGATCCGGCTCTGCTCGACGTACGGACGGTAGATCGACGCGATTTGCTCCGCGTCGTCCGTTCCAGCGAGGCGGATCAGGACAGCCATGCCTCCAGTAGCTGGAGCAGGCTCCTGTCACGCGGCCGGAGCGCGGCCGGAGCGACGGACGGGCATTCGAGGCAGAGCGCCTGGATCGTCGGTCCGTTGAGGATCGACCGCACTTCACCAAGCGCCGCCGAGAGCTGTTGCTGCGGGCTGCCGGCGAACGCCGCGAAGGCATCTTCGGAATCCGCCGTATCGTCCGTACCGGCGGCCAGCGATTCCAGGATCTGGTCGCGGAAGCGCTTGGGCGGTTCGAGGTAGCGGACTCCGCGTTCGTCGCCGAGTTTCGCCAGTTCGGCGGCCTTGGCGATCGCGTCCCTCATGCTTCCGAATCCGTCCACCAGGCCGAGTTGCCGAGCGGTACCGCCGTCCCACACTCGGCCTTGGCCGATCTTGTCGATTTCGGCGGGCGATTTGTGGCGCGACGCAGCGACGATCGACAAGAACCGCCGATAGGTGGTCTCGACCCCCTCCTGGATCAGTTGGTTCGCCTCGGGCGACGGGCCCTT
>JBKPOR010000234.1:0-10271 GCA_046765675.1 Pseudomonadota bacterium | reverse complement strand
ATGCATTTGTTTTCACCGGTGCACAGATGACGTTGCGACACGCGGCGTCGAGCGCTCCAATGGCCGACCCTCTGTCGTTAGTCCGCACGATGATCTTTGCGATCATCGGGTCGTAAAATGGCGAGACCTGATCGCCTTCCTCAACACCTGCTTCAATGCGTGGACCAGTCGGAAAACGTAGGTATTCAAGCCTGCCCACGCTCGGCAGGAAGCCCTTGGCCGGATCCTCCGCGTAGAGCCGCGCCTCGATGGCGTGGCCGGTGATCGTGAGTTCTTCCTGCTTCTTGGGCAACTTCTCCCCTGACGCGACGCGGAGCTGCCACTCGACCAGGTCTTGCCCCGTAATCTCCTCGGTCACCGGATGCTCGACCTGAAGCCGAGTGTTCATCTCCATGAACCAGATGCGATTGGGCTTGAGGCCTTCCGACGCGTCGGCGATGAACTCAATCGTTCCGGCATTCTCGTAATTCACCGCCTGCGCCGCGCGCACCGCGGCGTCGCACACAGCCTCTCGGGTCTCCGCATCCATTCCCGGCGCGGGGGCTTCCTCGATCACCTTCTGGTGGCGGCGCTGGAGCGAGCAGTCGCGCTCGAACAGATGGACGACATTACCGTGGCTGTCGCCGAACACCTGCACTTCGATGTGGCGCGGGCTTTCTATCCATTTTTCGAGCAGCACCACGTCGTTACCGAAGCTCGACGCCGCCTCGCGCTTGCAGCTCTTCAGCGCGTCGTCGAAGTCATCGGCGCGGTCGACCTTGCGCATGCCCTTGCCGCCTCCACCGGCGACCGCCTTGATCAACACCGGGTAGCCGATCGCCTCCGCCTCCTTCTGCAGGCGCTTGGGCGACTGGTCTTCGCCGAGATAGCCGGGGGTCACCGGCACGCCGGCCTCGGCCATCAGTTTCTTGGCCGCGTCCTTGAGGCCCATGGCGCGGATGCTGTCCGGTTTCGGCCCGACCCAGATCAGCCCCGCATCGATCACCGCCTGCGCGAAGTCGGCATTCTCGCTGAGAAAGCCGTAGCCCGGGTGGATCGCCTCAGCTTTTGTCGCCTTGGCCGCCGCGATGATCTTGTCGCCGCACAGGTAGCTCTCGCGGGCCGGGCTCGGTCCGATGTGCACCGCCTCGTCGGCCATGCGCACATGGAGCGCCTTGGCGTCGGCATCGGAATAAACCGCGACGGTGCGGATCTCGAGCCGCCGCGCAGTGCGGATCACTCGGCAAGCAATCTCCCCGCGGTTGGCGATGAGGAGCGACGAAATCACTGCAAATCCTCCCCGGGACGGGGAGGGGGACCAGCCGCAGGCTGGTGGAGGGGGCCCACTTCAGAGCAGCGCGCAACGATGCCGGCGATCACGGCGTTCAAATCGCGAAGGACCTCCGTCGCGGCAATGCGCATGACATTGAATCCATCGCGCTTAAGTAGCGCATCACGCGCGGCATCGCGTCGCGGTTGATCGCCACGGCTGTGTGCTTCGCCATCGACCTCGATGATCAGCCGATGGCTCAGGCATGCAAAGTCAGCCGTCATAGGACCGATCGGGTATTGGCGCCGGAACTTTAAACTGTTCGGCCGTTGTCTGAGTGCTTGCCAGAGCACGACTTCGGGCAAGGTCATCTTCCGGCGCAACGTGCGTGCGCGCTTTATCTGTTTGATCGGTGCCTGGAGGATGCGTGGGCCCCCTCCACCATGCTCCGCATGGTCCCCCTCCCCGTTCCGGGGAGGATCATAGAGCTTCGTGCCGGTCACTGATCACATCCTGAAAATGCCGAACTGCGGCCGTTGCGGGATCGGCGCATTCAGCGTTGCAGCGAACGCGAGACCGAGCACGTCGCGCGTTTGCGCGGGATCGATGATCCCGTCGTCCCACAGCCGAGCGGTCGCGTGCCACGGGTTGCCCTGCGCTTCGTAATCGTCGCGGATCGGCTGTTTGAACTTCTCGGCCTGCGCGGGAGTCCACTTCTCGGCATCGCGATGAACCGTCGCAAGCACCGATGCAGCCTGCTCGCCGCCCATCACGCTGATGCGGCTATTGGGCCAGGTGAACAGGAAGCGTGGCGAGTAAGCGCGGCCGGCCATTCCGTAATTGCCCGCGCCGAAGCTGCCGCCGATGAGGACGGTGATCTTGGGCACGCTCGCGGTCGCGACCGCCGTCACCAGCTTGGCACCGTGCTTAGCGATCCCCTCCGCCTCGTATTTGCCGCCGACCATGAAGCCCGAGATGTTCTGCAGGAACAGCAGCGGAATGCGGCGCTGGCAGGCGAGCTCGATGAAATGCGCGCCTTTGACCGCGCTTTCGCTGAACAGGATCCCGTTGTTGGCGAGGATCGCGACCGGGATGCCCCAGATGTGGGCGAACCCGCAAACGAGCGTCGAGCCGTAAAGCGGCTTGAACTCGTGCAGCTCGGAGCCGTCGACGATGCGCGCGATGATCTCGTGCACGTCGTACGGGGCGCGGACGTCCTCGGGGATGATGCCGTAGAGTTCCTCGGCGTCGAACGATGGTGGGCGCGGCTCGCGCAGTTCGAGCCCTGAACCGGCCTCGGGCTGCAGCGTCGAGATGATGTCACGGACGATGGTCAGCGCATGCTCGTCATTTTCGGCGAGATGGTCGACGACGCCCGACTTCTTCGCATGAAGGTCGCCGCCGCCAAGATCCTCGGCGCTGATCTCCTCGCCGGTCGCGGCTTTCACCAAGGGTGGGCCACCGAGGAAGATCGTCCCCTGGTTGCGGACGATCACGCTCTCGTCGCTCATCGCCGGCACGTACGCGCCGCCCGCGGTGCAGCTTCCCATCACGCAGGCGATCTGGGGAATACCCTTGGAGCTCATCTGCGCCTGGTTGAAAAAGATGCGCCCGAAATGGTCGCGGTCCGGGAAGACCTCGGCCTGATGCGGCAGGTTCGCTCCGCCGCTGTCGACCAAATAGACGCACGGCAGCCGGTTCTGCTCGGCGATCTCCTGCGCTCGGAGGTGCTTCTTGACGGTGAGCGGAAAATAAGTGCCGCCTTTGACCGTCGCGTCGTTGCAGACGATCATCACCTGGCGGCCCGACACTCGGCCGATGCCGGCGATGATGCCGGCGCCCGGAACCTCGCCCTCGTACATGTCGCACGCGGCGAGTTGCCCGATCTCGAGGAATGGTGAACCGGGATCCAGCAGGCGCTCGACGCGGTCGCGCGGAAGCAGTTTGCCGCGCTCGACGTGGCGTGCGCGATGTTTCTCCGTCCCGCCCTTGGCCGCTTCGGCGACGTCGGCGCGCAATTTCTCGGCGAGCGCTCGGTTATGTTGGGAACGCGCGCGGAACTCTTCGCTGTCGGTGGCGATTTTCGTTTCGATACGCGGTGCGCTCATGCGTCTGGCCGTGCCCGTTGGTCGAAAAATCCTGCCGCTCGCCTAGCCGCTGCTGCAGGCGTTGGCAAAGCACGCACCAGGAAAGGCCGTTCGATGATGCGCTCGTCACTCTGGATCGTCATGCCCGCGCTCGCGCTCGCGGCGTGCGGCATGCAATCCGGCAACAAGGGAGAAGTGAAGCCGGGGAACGAGATCGGCATCAACACGGCCTGGATGGACAAATCGGTCGCGCCCGGCGACGACTTCTTCCGCTACGCCGATGGCAGCTGGGTCAAGAATACGCCAATCCCGGAGGACCGGTCGGGAATTAGCGGCGGCTACATTGCCGACCTTCAGCGTGAGAAGAACACGCGCGAGCTGTTCGACGGTATCCTGAAGTCGAAGCCGACGAGCGGCAACGACGCACTCATCGCCAATTACTACATCGCTTACGCCAACACTGACGCGATCGAGAGAGCCGGCCTGGCTCCAGCCAAGGCCGACCTCGATGCAATCGCCGCAATAGCCGACAAGCGCGCGCTGAGCGCAGCAATCGGGAAAACGCTGCGGGCCGACACCGACCCCATGAACAACACGCAATTCCATACCGAGAATCTGTTCGGAATTTTCGTCACCCAGGGGCTCGCAACCCCGGGCGAGCAATTGCCTTATCTATTGCAGGGCGGCCTCGGGCTTCCGGAGCGCGAATATTATCTTTCCGCCGATCCGAAGATGGCAGAGCTCAAGAGCAAGTATCGCGCCTATGTTGCGCAGATCCTGCAACTGGCCGGACACCCCGATCCGAAGGGAGCGGCTAGCCGAATTCTCGCGCTGGAGACCAAGATCGCCCAGGCCCATGCGACGCGCGAGGAAAGCGAGGATTTTGCCAAGGGCGAGCAGGTGTGGACCCGCGCTGAGCTCGCGCAAAAGGCGCCCGGGATCGACTGGGGCGCGCTGCTGGAGACCGCCCAGCTCGGCGGCGCCCAGAAATTCGACGCTTATCATCCAAACGCGATCCCCAAGCTCGCGGCGCTGGTCGGATCGGAGCCGCTCGACACGTGGAAGGACTGGCTTGAGTTCCATACGCTGAACCAGCACGCCGCCGTGCTGCCCAAGGCCTTCCGCGACGCAAGCTTCGCGTTCAACGGGACCGCGCTCCAGGGCACGCCGAAGCAACGGCCGCGCGACATCCTGGCGCTCAATGCGACGAGCGCCGCGCTTCAGGACGCGGTGGGCAAGGCCTATGTCGACAAATATTTCCCGGCCCCGGCCAAGGCTCAGATCCAGGACATGGTCGACAATCTGAAGGCCGCGTTCGCCCGCCGGGTCCAGGCGCTCGACTGGATGGCGCCCTCGACCAAGGCCGAAGCGCTGAAGAAAGTGCAGGGCATCGTCGTCGGCGTCGGTTACCCCGATACCTGGCGCGATTATTCGGGCGTTCAGATCACGGCCGACAACGCCTACGCCAACCTGACCAAGGCGGGCCTTGCCGAATATAACCACCAGATCGCCAAGATCGGCAAGCCGATGGACCGTCACGAATGGTGGATGCCGGCTCAGCTCGTGAACGCGGTGAACCTGCCCGTTCAAAATGCGCTCAACTTCCCCGCTGCGATCCTCGTCAAGCCGTTCTTCGATCCCAACGCCGATGCAGCCTTCAATTATGGCGCGATCGGAGCGGTCATCGGCCATGAGATCAGCCACAGCTTCGACAATGGCGGAGCGCTGTTCGATGCCAACGGGTCTTTGAGGAATTGGTGGACCCCATCGGACTTCAAACGCTTCACTGCGGCCGGCAACGCGCTTGCGGACCAGTATGACGCCTACGAGGCGCTTCCCGGCTTGCACGTCAAAGGAAAACTGACGCTCGGCGAAAATATCGCCGACGTCGCCGGCCTGGGCGCGGCCTATGAAGCCTATCGATCGTCGCTGAAGGGTAAGGAGTTGCCCGTGATCGACGGCTTCACCGGCGACCAGCGCTTCTTCATCGCGTTCGGCCAGTCGTGGGCGACCAAGATGCGCGAAGAGCTTCTAAGGCAGCGCATCGCGACCGACGGCCACTCGCCGGGCATGTTCCGAGCGCTCACCGTGCGCAACATCGACGCCTGGTACCCGGCGTTCAACGTCAAGCCGGGGCAGAAGCTGTACCTGGCGCCGGACAATCGGGTGAAGATCTGGGGATAGCCCGGCGAGGGGGCGCCAGCTGAGCCCTTGTGTCGTTAAAGCGACATTTACCGCCTCGCTGTAGGCTTCCGCGCGACCACGTGGAGACCGGCGATGGACGCCTCGGGCGGTTCCGCCTTTTCGGATTCGATCCCCGTTCCGGCCTACCGGAGCGAGCGGCGCGCCGTGCGTATGCGCGGCTATTGCGTGCTGGAAGGCGGCGCGACCCACGAAATTTTCGTCCTCGACCTGAGCTACGAAGGCTGCGGGATCGACAGTTCGGTGCCGCTTGAGCCCGGGCAGCCGATCAAACTTTCCGTACTCCGCCGCGGGGCGATCGACGCCGTCGTGCGCTGGTACCGAGGCGGCAAGGCGGGCCTGTCTTTCGTCCCGGTGGACCCGGAAACCAGGGAGCATGCGCCGCGGAAGAGCGAGCGCATCTCCCTTGCTGCCGACGTCCGTCTGCGCCGGATTGGCCGATCGACCTTCCGGGTCAACGTCAGTGACGTCTCACCCGAAGGCTGCAAGGTCGAACTGATCGAGCAGCCGGCGAAGGGCGAACGCGTGCTGGTCAAGTTCGAAGGCCTCGAGGTGCTCGAAGCGGAGGTTTGCTGGGTGGAGGACCACACTGCAGGCCTCAATTTCGAAAGACCGATGCACCCGGCGGTGTTCGACCTGCTGATCGAGCGGCTGAGGCTGTAACCGACGTTCTAACGGTGTAGGGTTTAGCCGACCCGCCCGACGCGGCGGTCGCGCTGCCAGATCTCGCACGAATTCCGGATCCTCAGCGAGCGCGCGATGACGAGCGCTTCCTCGTCATCCTCGGCCGCGATCCACTCGGACCGGCAGATCCGGCCCGACCCGTCGAGCAAATAGACGATATAGTTGGCGGACTTCGCCGCCCGCGGCTGGTTGGGTTCGTAAGCGCACATGTGGGCCACCCCCGGGAACGCAATGACTCGATGGGGAGAACGATGCGCGCTCCGGACTTCATCCCTTCAGTCGGATGACTGCTGCGTCTTGGCCGTTCCCGTGGCGCAGGATGAGGCGACGCCCATTCCAGAGCTCCCAGCCGCGTCCGTTCATTCTTTCCTTCGCGACCTCAATGGCGTCGTCGTCGTCCTCAGCTTCGATCCACTCGGCCGACGCGACCTTATCGACCCCGTCGAGGCCATAAAGCCTGTAGTCTGCCACGCTTCCAAACCCTGTTTTCCTGACCGCCATTGCGGCCCTTTCGGCCCGCAAAACGAGTTTTTCCGGATTTGGTTTCAGGCAAATCGCCGAGCGCAACTGACTGACGCGGACCACTCGGGAGCCGAGACGTTCTTGCGCGGCTGAAACTAAGCCTTCGGGCCGAGACCCTTCGCGGGCGCTGCCGCGCCTTTCTTGCCCTTGTTGGCCTTGGGCTTGCGGACTTCCTTGTTCGAGCGTTTCTGTCCCTTGGCCATATGCTCCCCCTAATAGCGGCGGTAGTTGTCGTTGCGGCGGACCCGCACGTTGCTGACATAGCCGCGATAGTCGACCGAGCAGCGGAAAGTAAGGTCGCCGTAGCCCTGACCGTAAGCCTGGCCATAGGCCTGTCCGTAGCCCTGGCCGCGGTACAGCCCGCTATCGAGCAGGCCCGATACGCGTAATCCGTCCGATCGGCGCTCAACGTTGGTGATCGCGGTGACTCGGACGTTGGCGCCATAGCCGCCGTACGGCTGGGCGTAACCCTGGCCATAGGGTTGGCCGTAGGGTTGCTGCCCGTAACCCTGGCCGTAGCCGCGAACCTGGTTCTGCGCCTGCACCATCGCCGCGCTCGCGCAGCGCGAGACGGCCTGCCGGTCGGTCACATTGTAGCGGTTGCCGAGGAGCTGGCCGATAATCTGGTCGATGGCGTTTCCGCCGTAGGGCTGCTGATAGCCGTAGCCCGGCTGGCCCGGATAGGGTTGCGGATAGGCGGGCGGATACTGCTGCGGATAGGGCTGCGGATAGGGATATTGCGCCGCGGCTGGAGCGGCGAGCCCGCCGACTGCTGCGGCGGCGGTCAGGAAACGCAGGTACATGTGCATTGGAAATTCCTTCGTCTCCGCAGGAAATGCCGCGGAGTGCGGATGGAGAACGATCTTACGGCTGTTCGGATGCATGCAAACCGCAGTAGGATCGGGTCGGAGCTGGAAGAAAGCTGCCATCCGTCAGTCGGCGAAAATGCCCGGCCGGAGGGGACTCCGGCCGGGCTTGTTAGACGATGAGCTACCCCGCGTTACTTCGGGTTTCGCTTCATCTTCTGGTCGAGCACCTGCTGCGACACGAGCCGCGCGAGCGCACTCGAACCGCTGGTCGCGGTGCAATCGCCGCCGCCCTTGTTCTTCTGGCTAGCCAGCACCGCCACGGGGACGTTGCAGACCGCCGCTGCGACGCTGATCGGCGCCTGGACGGTGATCGGCACGTTGAGATTGTTCAACGCCGCGATCTGCGTGTCGTTCAAGAAGTTGTTGAGGATGTCGACGTTCTGCACCGGGATGTTGACCGTGATCAGGCCGCCGGCAACACTGACTTGGCCGACCGCAGGCGCGGTCGCGAAGCCACCCGCCGCCGCAAGGGCGGCGGCAATCATCATCTTACGCATCACAAACCTCCTAACATTTGAGTACGCGTTTGCGGACACCGGGTGCCCGCTCACATTTCTCTGGAGGTGTCGGCGCGCTAACGCATTAAGCCGTTGAAAGAACGGCTGTTTCCGTGGCGTTTGAGACAGGAGGCGATGCAGGGGCCGGGTCGTGCGAAGCTTTCGCGGACATGAACGAAAACGCCGGCAGTCACTCGACCAGCGGAGCCCGGGAGCGAGCCGAGCGTTAAGGACGATATGGAAGACAAACGCACGGTTTATGCTGACGCCAGCGAGGTCAGCGCGGCCGACGGGGCAGTCGAATTGGTCGGCCCCGACGCCGTCGACGTTGCCATGACCCCCGAAGCCGCCGAGGAAACCTCCGAGCGGCTCACCGACCAAGCCGTCATGGCACGCGGCCAGCGCCGCCTCGGCAAGATGACTCATCGCCCCGACTAGCGCCGCCGGACCTTAGGCCGCGAGCTCCCTTCGCAGAAGGGATCAGCCGAAGGCGAAGACGAGACCGGCAATAAGGACGGCTACCGTCAGCGCCAGCGGGATCGCCACATGTTGCCAATCTCCGATGAATGTGTGGTCAATCACTGGAAAATTCCTCGGACGCAGAGATGTCGCTGGAATCGCGGTCGTAGAGGGTCGAGCAAGCGGCAGGAACCGGCGTGTTGCGTCGGATGAAGGCTTCGGCCTCGCGGATCGAGGCAAAGGCGCGTGCGCTCTCGGCCCGCCCGTGGTGGGTGAGCACGACCTGGTAAGGCAGCAGGGCGTCCGGAGTTCGGACGACGCGCCCGCAAACTGAGCTCATGTGGCCGCCTTCGTTGTCCCAGCTTTCCTGGTCGCCTGTCGCCTCTTCGGCGGCCGAGTAAAAGGCCGTGAAATGCTTGCCGGACTTCGGTTTCGGAGGTGGGCGGAAAGACATGAGACCTCTCCCGTTAGGCTAGCGGAACCAAGCGGGCGGGAAGCATCGCTGCCCCCGCCCGCACGCCCCTTACGCGTTCTGCAGATTGACGGCGCGGGCCTGGCCGTCGGTTTCGTAAAGCTCATAGGACAGGCGCTTGCCGACCGGAGGCGGCGTCTTGTTTTCCCAGGAAATCGCGCTCTTTTCGAAAGCGATCGCCGACTTTCCGCTTTCCTCCGGCTTGATGAGTCCGCTGCCCTTGGTTTCGTCGAAGGATTCGACGGTTCCGAAATGTTTCATGGTGATGCCCTTCTTTGCCGGAGTGACCGGAATTGGCCGCCCCGCGGCTAGGAGGCGCTAAGGATGGGAAGTGGCGCTGTTCGATGCGCCTAAGACCGTCGATACCGACTGGTAGCAATGCTTTAGATGGGCCTTCCGGCGCCTGTTTACCAGTGCGGCAGAATCGCGCGCCCGGTAAGTAACTGATTAAAAGCATTTGTTTATTTTCGCTCGCCGAAGAAGATGGACGGTCCTGAACCTGGGGTCCCTGCGGCGGGATTAGCCGTGCGACGGTCCCCCCTGGCGGCGGACTCCGAAGACCAGCAGCCAGAGCGTGAAAATCAGCTCGGCAAGGAAGCCCGGACCGATGTTGTAGGGAGCCAGGGACGCTGCCAGCGAGGGCAGCGCGAAGGTCAGCCAGCTCGCCCCGCCAAGCATCAGCAGAGCGCCGACGAAGCGCGGCATCAGCGCGGAGCGGACGACCAGAGTACCGAGCCCGATGCAGTAAAACCCGAACAGCGCGAGCGGGTTCACCGGGGTCGCGAGCAGGTGCAGCGCGTCCGTCGCCGACAGCGCGCAGCCGACGAGTCCGATCGCCGCGACCGCCCACGACAGGCCGCGCCCGGCCGGCTCGAACAGACGCCCGAGCAATATCGCGACGATCGCATAATCGATGGCCGCGAACAGCGTCATCTGCGCCGAATCCTCGGGGCGTTTCTGCTGGAGCCACATGAACGCCAGCGTGCCGAGCACGAAATTGAGGGCGTAGAAGAGCCCGGCGACGCGGGCGAGGACCTGGCGTGACACGAATGGTTCCCCCTCGAACGGGTGTATTAGTCAAATAGCACAGTCCAATACGTCCGGCAAATGATGCACCGCCGCGGGCGTTCGCCGCGGGGGGGGGGGGGGGGGGGGGGAACAACGGCGAAATTGTGGGCTGTGGGGGCCAACCCCACCAACGCACCCGCCCCCCCCCCCCGGGATGGGGGG
>JBKPOR010000233.1:0-13058 GCA_046765675.1 Pseudomonadota bacterium | reverse complement strand
GCATAGCGCGATGCCGCGGATGAGCTTCCATCACCGCGCGGTCCCAATCGTCCTCCTGATCCTTCTGATCGACGCGATCGGCTTCGGCATCGTGCTTCCGGTGCTTCCCAGCCTGATCGTTCACCTGGCGCATGTGACGGTTTCCGAGGCGACCCGCATCGCGGGCTACATGCTGGTCGCTTATGCCGGAATGCAGTTCCTCGCGGGGCCGATCATCGGCAACCTTGGCGACCGCTTCGGGCGCCGGCCAGTGCTGCTTGCCTGCGTGCTCGCCTTCACGGTCGATTATGCGCTGATGGCGGCCGCCCCGGCGATCGGCTGGCTGTTCCTCGGGCGCCTCGTGGCCGGAATCGCCGGCGCGAGCTACGGACCGGCGAACGCGGTACTCGCCGACGTGACGCGGCCCGAACAGAGGGCCAAAGTGTTCGGGCTGATGGGCGCGGCCTTCGGCGGGGGCTTCATTCTCGGCCCGGCGATCGGTGGACTCCTGGCGAGCTTCGGCACGCGTGCGCCGTTCATCGCTGCCGCGAGCCTGGCCGGGCTCAATAGCTTATGGGTGTTGATCGCCCTGCCGGAGACCTTGCGGGTCGAAGACCGCCGGCCGTTCGACTGGCGCCGCGCGAATGCTTTTGGAACGTTCGGCCCATTGTGGCGCACCGCCCAGGCGGCGCCGATCATCCTCGCCTCGCTGCTTTGGCAGATCGCGCACAATGTCTATCCGGCCACCTGGGCCTTCTGGGCGGAGCTCAAATTCCAGTGGACCTCGGCGCAAATCGGCTGGTCGCTGGCGGCGGCAGGGCTTTCGATGGGCTTGGCGCAGATCTTCATCACGGGGCCGGCGGTCGCGCGATTCGGCGAACAACGCAGCGTCGTCATCGGCATGGTGGTCGGGGGCCTGAGTTTCGCTTTTTACGCCATCGTGCCGCAGGATTGGATGGTCTATCTGATCATCTTCTTCAGCGCTCTCCAGGGCCTGGCCTATCCGTCGATGAACGCGTTACTGTCGCGAATGACCGACGCGTCCAATCAGGGCGCTCTACAGGGCGGAATGGCGTCGGTAGCAAGCGTCGCTGCGATCGTCGGACCGCTTGCGATGACCCAGACCCTGGCGTTTGGCGCTGAGCACGGCGAGCCTGGCGCCGCCTTTCTTGCCGCGGCGGCACTCGTCGCGATCGCGCTCGCGGTGATCTATTTCGGAGTCCTCAGGCGAGCCCAAAGGCTCGGCCTGGAGCCGACGACGACGCCCTAGTCGAAAATCGAAAGGTCGAGCGGTTCGCTCGGTCCGAACCAGATCACATGATCGGTGTGGTCGGCCAGGTCCTCGCCGGTCGTCGTGTGGGCGAAGATGGTGAGGCCATCGCGGTTGAGCGCCATCCACTGGGCGAAGTCGCCGAACGTATCGCGGGGAACAGTGAGCTGGCAGCTGCCGCGCGGATGCGGTCCCACGGGTTTCAGGTGAAAATGCCCGATGGGGACTCCGAAGCGTTCAGCCGCCGCCGCGCCAAGGGCCCTGGCGCGATCAACTTCTTCCGGATCATAATAAATGTGCGCGTGAAAATTCTGGATCGAGGCTTCGGTCATCCGATTGTCATAGCGCATCGAGCGGCGCGACCCCATCTCCCCTTTCAAGTTGGAGCTTGGTGGGTATAAGCCGCGCCTCTCCTATTAATGGGACCGCCTGCTGGGGCGTCGCCAAGTGGTAAGGCACCGGTTTTTGGTACCGGCATTCGCAGGTTCGAATCCTGCCGCCCCAGCCAATTCTCACCCGGTCCTGCCGGATGAGTCCCGAGAAATGGCCCAAGGAATTTCCGCCAATCGGTCCTCTCGGTCCGAGCCAAAAGGGCCATATGCTGCGATCGAGTTGCCGGATCGCGCGATCCGTCAGCTTTCGACGATCCGAGCAAATTGTCGATCAATTCGCGCGTTCACGATCCGGAAGTCAGCGCGCCCCTGCATTGCTTTCGATTGTGAGCTGTTGCCGCCGGTGTGAGAGGAGCGCACCCTCCGAACATCATCTTTCACCGGCGGCAACTTGAGACGCTTCGCGCATCCAAGCCGGCAACCTCCGACCATCTGACCATGGGAATTTGGAAGCCCAATGGCCGCAATTCGGTGAGCAATCCAGACACGGTGAATTGAAGAATGGAAATCGTGTTCGAGTTGCCCGTCAATCTGCCAAAGGTGCGCCACGGCCCTTCGACGCAAGCTGTCTATGAGCTGTTGAAGACAGCGATCATGGCGGGCGAACTGGCGCCGCGGTCAAAATTGCCGCCGACGCGATGGGCCGGACGCCATTTCTGCCTTTCGCGAAATACGATCGTTTCCATCTATGAACGTCTTGCAAGCGAGGGCCTAGTGGTGTCGCGCCGCGGCTCGGGTACCTATGTCGCGGCCGTTCGCCGGCGTTCAAATCCCCAACCATCGCGCAAGGAGACCGTCGATGCTGCGGCTTTCGTGCGGCCCGAATGGTGCGACTCTTCGGTCGGCCGAAACATGTGGTTCTGCACGGAGAATTCGCGTGGCGAGCCCGCGCTTGATGAACTGGAGCTTCGACCCGGGCGGGTCGACCTTGCCATGTTCCCATTCGACGAATTTCGGCGATGCATGCTCAAGACGCTTCGGCAAATGGAGCGATCGCCGCGAGGGGCGGCATGCCCGCAATCTTATCAAGGCGACTTCCGACTCCGTCAGTCGATCGCCGATCATGTGGCTCTCATGCGGTCCTTGGTGTGCGAACCGGACGATATCCTCGTCACGTCCGGCGCCCAGCAAGCCTTCGATCTCATCAGCCGAGTGTTCATCGAGCCGCATCGCACGCTCGTTGCAATCGAAGACCCCTGCTACCCACCGCTGGTCGCGACGCTAAAGGCCGCGGGCGCGCTCATTTGCCCGGTTCCGGTAGATTCCGAAGGGATCGTCGTCGAGCAGATACCGAGCGAAGCGAAGTTGATCTTTGCATGTCCCTCCAATCAATTTCCCCTGGGAATCACGATGACGGCCAAGCGCCGCCGCAAGCTGCATGAATTTTCACGACAGCGGCGCGCGCTCATCGTCGAAGATGATTACGAGGGCGAGTTCCGAACCAACGGCGAACCGCTTAAGGCCATTTACAGCCAGGAACCGACCGATCTTGTTTTCTACGTCGCCTCCTTTTCCAAATGTTATGTTCCCCGGGGTGCGCCTCGGATATATGATCGCTCCCAGCTGGGCGATGGAGCCGCTGGTGCTCGCGAAAAGTTGTACGGACTGGCACTCTTCCTCGGTCATGCAGGCCGCGACGGCATGTTTCATTTCCGAAGGTTATTTGTCTGCTCATGTAGCCAAGATGCGCGGCATCTATCGGGGCAGGATCGCGGCGCTCATGGATGCACTGACGGGGAAGTTCGACGGCAAGCTCCGCCCGATCGCGCCGATTTACGGGACCCATGTGTCGGCAGAGGGCGATCCGGCCGTTGATTGGGACGCGGTCGCCGAAAAGGCCCAGGCGAACGGCGTCCAGCTCCATTCCCTTTCCCGTTATCATTATGGCGACGGCCGTCCGGGCTTGCTGTTTGCCGTCGGAACCGAATCCGAAGCGCGCTTGCGCTTGGCCGTCGAGCGATTGTCGAACCTGGTTCGCTAAACCCTCACTTGAATTCGAACTCGAGGTCGCCGAAGCACTCGGTGCCTTGTCCCTTGGGTGAGATTTGCAGTGAAAATTGGAGTTATCGGTCTCGGTTACGTCGGTCTTCCGCTCGCAGTCGCTTTGTCACGCAAGCACGAAGTTGTCGGCTTCGACGTCAATTCGGATCGCGTCGCCGATCTTCGTGGCGGCGTGGATTGGACCAACGAGGTCTCGAGCGAGGAGCTCGGTGCGGAGAATTTCACGATCACCGACGACCCGGCCGAGCTGGGCGGATGCAAGGTCTTCATCGCAACCGTCCCAACGCCCATCGACAATGCCAATCGGCCGAATTTCGAACCTCTTTTGAAAGCCTGCGAGCTGATCGGGCCGGCCATTGGCAAGGGCGCGATCGTCGTTTTCGAAAGCACCGTCTTTCCTGGAGCGACGGAGGAGATTTGCGGACCGGCGCTCGAGCGTTCCTCGGGCCTGAAGGCGGGCGTCGATTTCAAACTCGGCTACAGCCCCGAACGAATCAATCCCGGTGACAAGGCCCACCCGATCGAAAAGATCACCAAGGTCGTGGCTGGCGAGGACGCCGAGACTCTCGAGCGGCTGGCGGACCTCTACGGCTCAATCGTCGAGGCGGGGGTCCATCGGGCCCCTTCGATCAAGGTCGCCGAAGCCGCGAAGGTCATCGAAAACACGCAGCGCGACATCAATATCGCCCTGATGAACGAGGTGTCCAAGATCTGTCATTTGCTCGGCATTCGCTCAAGCGACGTGCTCGAAGCGGCGGGGACGAAGTGGAATTTCCTGAAATTTCATCCGGGGCTGGTCGGCGGCCACTGCATCGGCGTCGATCCTTATTATCTGACCGCCAAAGCGGAAGCGCTGGGCTATCGTCCCGAAGTCATCCTTTCAGGCCGGCGGGTGAACGACGGGATGGGACCTTATATCGGGCAGCAAATCGTGAAACTGCTCGCCATGCACGGCCATTCGATCCAGGATTCGCGCGTCGGAATCCTCGGCTTTACTTTCAAGGAGAACGTGCCGGACATCCGCAATTCCAAGGTCGTCGACATTTACGAAGAGTTGCGCTCTTTCGGAATAGCCCCGCTGCTTAACGATCCCAGGGCGGATGCCGAGACCGTCCGCAAGATCCATGGCATCGAGCTGGTCCCGATTGAGGAAATCCGCGATCTCGCTGCGCTGATCTACGCGGTCCCCCACGCGGATTATGGCTCAATCGAACCGGCGATCAGCGAGCGCATCGCGCGCGGCGGCATTCTTGTCGACATCCGCTCGAAGCTTTCCGAAGCGCGTTTGCGAGAAGACATCCATTATTGGAGTCTTTGAGCTCCTAGATCGGATAATGACCCGGTTCGCCCGCGATCGTGATCCACCGCAATTCCGTGAAAGCTTCGACTCCGGCCTTCCCGCCGAACCGGCCGTAACCCGATGCCCCGAGGCCGCCGAAGGGCATTTGGGGCTCGTCGTGAACCGTTGGCCCGTTCACATGGCAAATGCCCGATCGGATCCGCCGAGCGACCCTCAGGCCGCGCGCGGTATCGCGGGTGAAGACGGATGCCGACAGCCCGTACTCGCTGTCATTGGCGGCACGGATTGCCTCCTCTTCGTCCGCGACCCGGATGATCCCGACCACTGGCCCGAAGCTCTCGTCGCGATAGAGGTTCATCGCCGACGTGACGTTGTCGATGACCTTCGCAGCACCCAAGGAAATCTGCCGAGCGCCCTTGGCGAGTGCGTCGTCGATGAGCGACTGCACCTTCGATTCCGACGCCTCGTCGAATTGCGGCCCAACCGCCGCGCCGGGCATGGCCGATGCCTTGGCCGCGAGCTTGCTGGCGAATTCGTCGGCTATACTGTCGACGACAATGATCCGCTCGGTCGACATGCAGATCTGGCCGGCATTCATGAACGCTCCAAACGCCGCAGCCTTAACCGCTTCATCGAGATCGGCATCTTCGAGCACGATAAGCGGCGCCTTGCCGCCAAGCTCTAGCAGCACGGGTTTCAGATGCTCGGCCGCCCTCGCGGCGACGATTTTGCCGGTGGCGGTCGACCCCGTGAAATTGATCCTCCGAACGGCCGGATGATCGATCAGCGCGCCGACGACCGCCGCCGCTTCATCGGGCGCGTTGGTGACGAAATTGACGACGCCTTCGGGGAAGCCCGCTTCCTTGAATGCCGCAACGATCAGCGCGTGGGTTCCAGGGCAGCGCTCCGAAGCCTTTAAGATCACCGTATTGCCGCAGGCGAGGGGGGTCGCGATCGCCCGGCAGCCTAGGATCACCGGCGCATTCCACGGTGCGATTCCCACGATGACACCGACCGGTTCGCGAAGCGCGAGCGACAGCAGGCCAGTCCTGTCCGACGGGATGACCTCCCCCGCGATCTGGCTGGTCAAAGCGGCGGCTTCACGGACCATTCCAGCGCCGAGCTGGACATTGAACCGGGCCCAGGGCTCGGACGCGCGAACCTCCTCGCGCATTGCGTCGACGAACGCATCGGCGCGCGCTTCGAGCTCACCGGCGGCGGCATTGAGCAATGATCGTCTCGCATTCGGACCGAGTTGGGACCAGGCCGGAAATGCTTCGGCGGCGGCTTCGGCGGCGCTTTCAGCGAGAGAAACGGAGCTCATCCGTCTCCGCTACATCGCTCGGAGCATCATCGCCACTCCGTCACGACCTTATCCGGTTCGGACCGAAGCTTAAGATGGCTCACGAAAGCGCGGTCTTATGCCGGCCGTAATGTATGCCGGACCGTCTATCAGCGGCCAAAGGCCACGCGAGCTGCGCCGCCGCGTCGTACTTCCTGCGCGGATGCACACATCGAGCGGATGGAGCGATGCCTGCATCTTGAACGTGTCGTCGCGCGGCCTCCTGATCCACGCGAACCAATCGTTCGCCGAGGGGACCAGCATCGAGCTTCGTCATCGCGATTATGTCATCATTGCCCAAGTCGTCTGGCGCAGCGGGCCGCGAGCCGGCCTCCACGCGGAAAGTGGAGTGCCGGTCGACGAGATCCTGATGCTCAGCCAGTCGCCCGCACTGCAACTGACGGCCGGCGGCCAGGGTGAGGCCGAGCGCCGCAAACAGCCGCGAAGCCACGAGGACAACCGCCTCCTCGGCCGGATGATCGAATTTGCGTCGGTGGCGATCATCGCGGTTGTCCTCTCGTTGGGCGTCTTCTCGCTCGTTGTGCAAGCACTGGGCGGACCCATGGCCCGGATCCGTGTCGCGCTTGACGGCGGCGTGGCGCCGGTCTCGCGGTAGCGGAAACAGCTTCACTCGACGCTCCGGGCCGCTATTGCGGCGGTGCACTTGGGAGAGGCCATTGAACCCGCTTTACGAGACAATGCAGACCAGCGTGTTCGAACGCATGTCGGGGCTCGCGGCCCGTCACGGCGCGGTCAATCTCGGGCAGGGCTTCCCCGATTTCGGCTGGCCCGACGACATCCTCGATTCCGCCGCTCGCCATCTGAAGGAAGGGTCGAACCAATATGCGCCCTCCCGCGGCCTGCCGGAGCTGCGGGAAGCCGTGGCCGCCTTCTACAACCGTCATCAGTTACTCGACGTCGGCGCCGACCATGTCTGCGTGACGAGCGGTGCGACCGAAGCGCTCGGGTCAGCGATCCTCGCCACCGTCAGTCCCGGCGACGAGGTCATCATCCTCACGCCGGCCTACGACAGCTATGCTCCGATGATCCGCCGGGCGGGCGCAAGGCCCATTGAGGTCGCGCTTCGGCCGCCCGAATGGCGCATCGCTCGCGACTCGTTGGAAGCCGCGGTCAGCTCGAAAACCCGCGCGATCATCTTCAATAATCCCCACAATCCGGCGGGGCGGCTGTTCGACTCCGTCGAGCTGAAGGCGGTCGGGGAATTCGCGCGCGATCACGACCTGATCGTCATCGCCGACGAGGTGTGGGAAAAGATCGTCCTCGACGGACGGCAGTTCACGTCGATCGCGACTCTTCCGGGAATGGCGGAACGGACCATCAAGATCGGATCCGCGGGCAAGATCTTCTCGCTCACCGGATGGAAGGTCGGCTGGATGGTTGCCGCGCCGGAACTGGCGGGCGTGGTCGCCAGGGCCCATCAGTTCCTGACCTTCTCAACCGCGCCGAACCTCCAGTCCGCCGTCGCTTTCGGACTCAACGAAGGCGATTCCTGGCTCGACCCGATGCGGCAGCGCTTCGAGCGCGCCCGAGATCGCATGACCGACGGGCTGCGGGGCGCCGGCTTCACCGTGCTCGATGCTGCCGCGACCTATTTCCTGTGCGTCGACCTCGCCGGCTCGGGAATTTCGATCGACGATGACGGCTTTGCGACCGCCGCCGTCGAGCGGGCGGGGCTCGCCGTGGTACCGCTGTCCGCGTTCGCCGAGCAGGACCCGCCGAGGACGCTCGTTCGTCTGTGCTTCGGCAAGAAGGACGAGACGATCGACTCGGGCATCGCCGCAATGGCGAGAGCGAAGGAGATCCTCGCGTGAACCCGGCCGATGAGGCTTTCGAGCTGCTGAAACAGTTCGGAATCGCAGGCTCGGGCGAGCTGGTTAGCCGATCGCCAATCGACGGAAGCGAAATCGGTCGAGTGGCGGCCGGCGATCCCTCCGACGCCGCGGCCAGGGCCCAGCAAGCATTCCTGGAGTGGCGCAGGATTCCGGCGCCGCGCCGAGGCGAGCTCGTCCGGCTGCTCGGGGAGGAGTTGCGCTCGGCCAAGGATCCGCTCGCTCGCCTGATCACGCTTGAGGCCGGCAAGATCGTCCAGGAAAGTCTTGGCGAGGTCCAGGAGATGATCGACATCTGCGACTTCGCGGTCGGCCTGTCGCGCCAGCTCTACGGCCTCACCATTGCAAGTGAGCGGCCGAACCACCGAATGATGGAACAATGGCACCCGCTTGGGCCGGTGCTGGTGATCAGCGCTTTCAACTTCCCTGTCGCGGTGTGGGCTTGGAATGCCGCGCTGGCCCTCGTCTGCGGAGATCCGGTGATCTGGAAGCCGAGCGAGAAAACCCCATTGTGTGCCGAGGCGGTCATGGCTCTCGCGCGGCGGGCATGCGATAGGTTCGGCGACGCGCCGGACGCCCTCATCCAGCTCGTTCAGGGTGAGCGCGACGTGGGGGCAAGCCTGGTCGACGATCGGCGCATCGCTTTAGTGTCGGCGACCGGCTCGACGGCGATGGGCCGCGCGGTCGGGCCGCGGGTCGCCCAACGGTTCGGGCGCGCACTCCTCGAACTCGGCGGGAATAACGCGGCGATCGTATGCCGGTCGGCCGATCTCGAACTCGCGGCGCGCGCGATCCTCTTCTCGGCGGCTGGAACCGCAGGCCAGCGCTGCACGACGCTTAGGCGGCTGATCGTGCACGAGAGCATCGCCGATGAACTGGCGGCCAGGCTCAAGCGCCTGTTCGGCGAGGTGAAAGTCGGCGACCCGCGCGATGCAGACACGCTAATCGGGCCGCTGATCGACGAATCCGCGTTCAGGGCGATGCAGAATGTCCTCGGCGATGCCGCCGAGCGCGTCGATGCGGTGTCCGGCGGTTTCTACGTCCGCCCGGCCATCGTCGAGGCCTCGGCGCAGGAAGGCACGGTGCTCCAGGAGACGTTCGCGCCGATCGTCTATCTGCTCCGCTACGGCGAATTCGACGAAGCGATCGCGCTCAATAATGGCGTTCCGCAGGGTCTCAGCTCCGCGATCTTCACGAACGATTTGCGCGAGGCCGAACGGTTCGTTTCCGCCACCGGCTCGGACTGCGGGATCGCCAACGTCAACATCGGACCCTCGGGGGCCGAAATCGGCGGCGCGTTCGGCGGCGAAAAGGAAACTGGCGGCGGGCGCGAAAGCGGTTCGGACAGCTGGAAGGCTTACATGCGGAGGCAGACCAACACCGTCAATTACGGGTCAGCCTTGCCCCTCGCTCAGGGAATCAAATTCGACGTCGCCCCATAGGGCAAGCTTTTCGTCGGCGATCATCGCCGGCCAGGCTCGGCGGAACTTGGTCTTCCAGGGCTTGAGCGCCTTCGGCTCAAGCGGAGGCGAAATCAGATAGCCCTGCACGACGTCGCAGCCGAGTTCCCGCACCAGCCGCAGCTGCTGCAGCGTCTCGACGCCCTCCGCCGTGGCGGTGAGCCCCAGTCCATGGGCGAGATCGGTAACCGATTGGATGATCAGCCTGCAGTCGCGCGATCGCTCGATGTCGGCAATGAAAGCCTGGTCGATCTTGACCTCGGTAAATGGCAGCTGGCGAAGCTGCATCAGCGAGGAATAACCAGTCCCGAAATCGTCGATGGCGAGGCCGATTCCCTTGATCCGAAAGCGGGTCAGAGTGTCCATCAACTTCACGAGCGGCTGGGTCGCTCCTTCGGTCAGCTCGAGCACCAATCGTTCGGTGGGGACGCCGAGCGCTCGGCACAGGCGCTCCACTAGGTCCGGAAAGTCGAGATGCTCGAGGCTGAGCGCGGAAATATTGAACGCGATGCAGGTGTCGATGCCGTCGTCACACCAATCGAGCCACTGCCTCAGGATTTCGCGCAAACCCCAGTGGGTAAGCTCGTCGATCAGTCCATGACGCTCGGCAAGCGGGACGAAGCGCGAAGGCTCCACTGCTCCAAGCTCGGGGTCGTCCCAGCGCACCAGCGCCTCGACGCGAACGAGACTCCCGTCGCGAAGCGCGACCTTCGGCTGATAGACCATTCGCAGCTGCTGCGCTTCGAGCGCTCGTTCGAAGCTTTCGAGGAGCTGGGCTTCGGCCTTCTTCATTCAGGGCCTCGCTCCATGGTCAACCGTCCAGGCTGGCCTTGAGCTCGTTGAGCAAATTCTCGAGCTGCTCGAGTCGAACGGGCTTTTCGAGTGGACCGGCCATGGTGAGACCCAGCGCCTCACCCAGCCTGAAGGCGGATTCAAGGACCCGGCGGTCGAATCCGCTGACGATCAGGACCGGCGATCGAAAATCTTGTTCGGCGAGGAAGCGCAGGAGCTCGACGCCATCCATTCCGGGCATGCCGAGGTCGAGTGCGACCATATTCGGCCGATCGCGGAGGAATTCCTCGCGAAATTGCCAGTCCTCAGACGTGATGACCGGGTCAATTCCGGACTCGCGAGCGGCATTGGCGAGAAATTCCGCCAAAGCCGGCTCATCGTCGATCAACAGCAACCGCGGTTGCGGCATGCTTCCACCTCTCTCCACGGTCACCTGCTGCACACCAACGGCGCATTTGGTCAAGCAAAGGAAACGCTCTTTTAACCGCAGTGTCCATAAAGTCCCATTTTGAGGCGGTTCGTCCGACCTCTGGAGGCGCTAAACGATGTTTGGATCGCTGATCCGCAGGAAAGCTGGCGGCCTATCGGAAGGCGGCGCGACCGACGCGGCGTTCGAGTCGACCTCCGTGTCGCTGTCGACTGCCGTACCGCGCCCCACGGAGCGGCGTACAGAAGAACGCATGTCAGCCATGCTTCGGGTCGGAAAATTGATGACTTCAGGCGGTGAGCAGCTGATCCGAGTCAAGAATCTGTCGGCCGGCGGCCTCATGGCCATCGTCAATCATGCTCCCGCTCCGGGCGAGCAGGTCGATATCGAAGTGTCCTCCCAGAAGATTCCGTCGACTGTGGTCTGGATCCGCGACGATGTCGTCGGGTTCAAATTCGACCAGGATGTCGATCTCGGCGAGCTGCTCGCGGGGCGCAAGCCACGCCACGGCTTCCGTCCTCGTCCGCCTCGCCTCGAAATCCACTGCAAGGCGTCGGTCAAGGTCGGCAAGGTCTATTACACGGTGGACGTCCACGATATTTCGCTGGGCGGAATGAAGGTCGAGCCGATCGAAGAATATTGCGTCGGCAAGCCGGTTGTCGTGGTCGTCGAGAGCCTGAAGCCGGTCAAAGGCGAGGTTCGCTGGTATTCCGAGCGGAGAGCCGGGATCGTATTCGACAGGCCGCTCGAATTCGACGAGCTCGCCGAATGGGTCGGCAAGCGCCTCGAGCTCGCCAGTCTCAAGGCATCCTACAAGAACTAAGGTTTGCGCACTGCCAGCGCCGCGAAGCAATCCGCTCCCGGATTGCCGTGTCTTCGGTGTGGCCTCGCAATGACAGCTGAGCGCTCCTATCTGCATCCACGAGCAGAAGGAGATACGGTATGGCCGACGAGGTCGCGGTTCTGGCGGGCGGATGCTTCTGGTGCACTGAGGCGGTGTTCCTCGATGTCGTCGGAGTGAAGTCGGTCGAAAGCGGCTACACCGGCGGTCATGTCGCCAGCCCAACCTATAAGCAGGTCTGCGGCGGCGATACCGGCCATGCCGAGGCGATCCGAATCACCTTCGACAATGAGCAGCTGAGTTACGACGACCTGCTCGACATCTTTTTCGCGACGCACGATCCGACGCAGCTCAATCGGCAGGGCAATGATGTCGGGACCCAGTATCGTTCCGCGATCTTCCCGCAGAGCGAGGAGCAGGAGACGAAGGCGCGGACGGCGATCGAGCGGAACAATGCCGATTACGCAAACGGCATCGTGACCACCATCGAACCCAAGGGCGAATGGTATCCCGCCGAGGATTATCACCAGGATTATTGGGCCGGCGAAGGGCAGCGCAACCCTTATTGCCTCGCGGTTATTCCGCCCAAGCTGCAGAAGCTGAGGAAGAGCTTCCAGGCGCGGACGAAGAGCGCGGCAGCCACGGCCTAGCGACCGCTCCCCCCGCGCCGCAGGGGGAGGGCGCTTGTTCAAACGTTAGTTGCCGGAAGGAGCGGCAGTCGCCTCCGCAGGAGCCGGCGTTGGAGTCGCTGGGACGGTTGCTGCTGCCGGGACCGGAGTCGGGGCAGTCGCTGACCGTCGTGCGATCTCGGCATCGAGCGCCGTGAAGAAGTTGCCGTACGGCTCTCCAACCTTCACAAGCTTGCCGTCGGTGAATGCGGTTGCGAAGAGCCCGCGCGACTTGCTCTCCGCCTCAATCAGATTGAGGCGGACACGCGCCTGGTTGGCGCCATTGTCCTCGACCAGGATCGAGGCTTTCTGAGTCCGCTTCTTTTTCCCAACGCCCCACAGGATGTTGTAGATGATCTTGCCCTTGGTTTCGGTGACGGCACTGATCGTCCCCGCGTCCTTGCTGGCATTGATATCAATATAACCGAGCGTCTGCAGGGCCGAGATTGATGCGGTGAACGCGACATTCGCGGGCACCGAATAGGCCCGTGACTGAGCCGCCGTGAGCTCGGTCGGCGACAGTTCCACTGGTTTCTGGTCGCCGCTTGCAGCAGTTGCACTGGCGGTCAGCGCGAACGCTGCCGCGATCTTCAAAATTCGATTCACGTGAGTCCCCCGTAAAAAGATGACCGGGCAATTTCCGACCGGTCAATGAGGAGCCTAAGTTGCTGAGTTGCCGAGTACAAGTTGTATAATAATCACGGTTCCTCACGTCCTCGCCGAGGCTCTTCCAAGC
>JBKPOR010000232.1:0-6832 GCA_046765675.1 Pseudomonadota bacterium | reverse complement strand
CAGCCGTAGTTTCGTTTGAACAATTTTCCGTCATATTGCTCCTTCAGTACCGCGCTTAAGCCTTTCTTTGCAGCGCCGAATTCAGCGTAATTCTTTTGAACCATCATGATCGATTCGCCGGTCGGGACCAATGCGTTGAGGGCGTTCTGCTCTTCGGTGGGAAGAGGGCTGGTGCTGTCCAGCCGGTCGACGCGGGTCTTGTCGCGCGAGAACCAGCCGCCGTCTTCTTCGACGAGCCGAATGTGGCCGCGCACGCCCATGTCGACCAAAGCAGCGGCGAACGCCCGATTGTCGACGTTCATTTTGGTTATGTAGCGCATGGCTGGGGGGCTGAGATCGTCGGGCGGCGAGAAGAGAGGAACGACCGTTCCGGCGCGCGGATCGCGCCCGGCGCGCTGCCAGGCATAATAGAAATAGACCAAGAGCCCGAGCAGCCCGGCCCCGCCGGCCAAAGGCGGCCCATTGTCCGCGAGCCATGCGCCAAAACGGCTGCTCGGCCCAGGCGCCGGGATCACGTCCCGGGGGAATGCGACCGCGACCGTCAGACCTTCGTAGGGGCCAAGCGGCGCGGTCGTCCGCCAGGCGATTTCGCCGGGTTTTTCGTCGACTAATTCCGCATTTGAACCGGTCGCGCCCTCCGGTCCCGTGTAAGAAGCTCGCTGCCCCAGCTTTACCGGCTCGGGAAGGTGGATCCGTGCTTCGGCTGCGTCGATCGGGAAGACCCAGCCGTTACCGGTCGCATTCCAATACAGCTCGTCATAATCCTTGAAGAAACCGATCTCGCGCGTCGCCCGATAGCGGATGACGTAGCGATGCTCGCCGACATCTACATATTTCTCGGGGTCGCCGAGCTTGATCCGAACGCCGTTCGCCATCGGACTCGTCGAGGCCTGGACAGGTTGACCGTCGAGCGTCGCTCCTTCGAACGTGAAGCCGACATGCATCTGGCCGCCGGCTCGGTTACGGTAACGCGTCGGAAAATCGCGGAAGATGCCGTGGTTGATCCGGTCGTGCTCGGCACGCACCTCGATCGTCTCGGTGACTTCAACCGAAGCATCCTTCTGCACCGCAACGTCGCTCAAGAAGTGCAGGATCCGCTCGTCGGCCTGGGCGGCGGCGGGAGCGGCGAGCAGCAGAAGCGCAAGAAGCGCTCGCCGGAAAGAGAACATCGTCAGGCCGCCGGCTGGCCGAACGAGACTTTGGGTGCCGACTGAATGGCCGGATCATCATCCTGGTAAAAAGGCTCTTCGGTAAAGCCCAAGGGCCCAGCGACAAGCACGGCCGGGAAGCTCTGGATCGTGGAATTGAGATCGCGGACGGTGGCGTTGTAATATCGCCGGGCGCCCTGAAGCTCGCCCTCGATATTGGCGAGCTGGTCCTGGAGCTGCAGGAAATTGGTGCTGGCCTTGAGCTCGGGATAGGCTTCGGCAACCGCGAACAGCCGGCCGAGCATGCCCGTCAGCCGGGCATCGGCCTCGGCCGTCGCCTCGACGCTTCCGGCATTCATCGACGCCGACCGCGCTTTCGATACTTCCTCGAACACCTCGCGTTCGTGGCTCGCATAGCCTTTCACCGCCTCGACGATGTTGGGGATGAGGTCGGCGCGTCGGCGGAGCTGGACCGTGATCCCGCTGAAGCCCTCCTTGACCAGGGCGCGGAGCCGGACGAGCCGGTTGTAGAGGCCGACCGCGTACAGCAGCAGCAAGACGATGACTGCAAGGATGACCCAGCCGAATATTCCCATGTTGGTGCCCCCTGCTACGCGGGGGGAACATAGGACGGATCAAAACAACCGCAAAGCCGTCATTGCGAGCGAAGCGAAGCAATCCAGCGGCGCTGACCTGGATTGCCGCGTCGCCTTCGGCTCCTCGCAATGACGGAGCGTGTTAGAAGGCGGGAATCCCCGTGATCGCCCGGCCCATGATCAGCGCGTGGACGTCGTGGGTGCCCTCATAAGTATTGACCGTTTCGAGGTTCGCCGCATGGCGCATCACATGGAATTCGGCCGAGATGCCGTTGCCGCCATGCATGTCACGCGCAATTCGCGCGATATCCAGCGCCTTGCCGCAATTGTTGCGTTTGATGAGGCTGATCGTCTCGGGAATTAGCTCACCGGCTTCGAGCCGGCGCCCGACGCGTAACGAAGCCTGTAGCCCGAGCGTGATTTCGGTCGCCATATTCGCGAGCTTCAACTGGACAAGCTGGTTGGAGGCGAGGGGACGGCCGAACTGCTTTCGGTCGAGCGTGTACTGCCGGGCGGCATGATAACAGGCCTCCGCGGCACCCATCGATCCCCACGAAATACCGTACCGTGCGCGGTTGAGGCAGCCGAACGGCCCCTTGAGGCCTTCGACGTTGGGCAGAAGCGCGTCCTCGCCGATTTCGACACCGTCCATCACGATCTCGCCGGTGATCGATGCCCGGAGCGAAAGCTTCTCCTTGATCTTCGGCGCGGAAAGGCCGTTCATCCCCTTTTCAAGGACGAAGCCGCGGATCTTCCCGCCATGCTCGTCCGATTTCGCCCAGACGACAAACACGTCCGCGATGGGCGAATTGGTGATCCACATCTTGGTGCCGGAAAGGACGTAGCCGCCCTGCACCTTCTGAGCGCGCGTGCGCATGCTTCCGGGGTCGGAGCCTGCATCCGGCTCGGTAAGGCCGAAACAGCCGACCCATTCGCCGGTAGCGAGCTTGGGAAGGTATTTCTTGCGCTGCTCTTCCGTTCCGTAGGCATGGATCGGATGCATGACGAGGCTCGACTGGACCGACATGGCGGAGCGGTAGCCGCTATCGACCCGCTCGACCGCGCGGGCGATGAGGCCGTAGCTCACGTAACCGAGTTCGGCACCGCCATATTCGTGCGGAATGGTTGCCCCGAGTAGCCCGAGCTCGCCCATCTCGGTCATGATCTCGCGATCGAACCGCTCGTCGAGATAGGCCGATGTCACCCGCGGCAGCAGCTTTTCCTGCGCGTAGCCCTCCGCCGTATCCCGGACGAGGCGCTCCTCGTCGGAGAGCTGTTGATTGAGATCGAACGGATCCTGCCAATCGAACGGCAGGATGGCTGGCTCGGCCACTAGTTGGTCCCCGCTGTGAATGAAGTTGCCGCGCCTTTAGCGATGGCGCGCCGAACGCGCCACCCCGGGCTTACTTCTTGGCGACCTTGGTTACGCCTCCGCCGCCGAACGTCTGCTTGACGGTGATCGCGAAGGTGTAATGGCGTTCGCGCTCGCGAAACTCGTTGAAGTTGAACAGCGGCTCGGCGCGGTTGGGGAAAAACAACAAGCGATTGCGCTTCCCGAACGTATGGTCGGCGTTCAGGGTCACAGACATGCGCGAGCTGGGTCGATACTCGACGAAGGCGTTCCACGCGGGAGCGCCGTTGAAGTTCGTGTCGAATTCGTCCGTGCGGAAAAAGGTGATATGCTGATTGTCGAAAACCTCGAACCCGTAAGAGAAAGACCCCGCGTCGCGGCGGACAGTGAGATCCCACTGCCATTCCGGGAAGAAGCCGCTCCAGTTGCGCAGCCGGCCGTTGATCGGGTCTTCGACGCGCGTTCGCTGAACCGTGGCCGTGAGCTTCGCCCGAAGACCCTTCCACAGCTTTCCGAGCGGAGCATCGACAGTGAGGTTTGCAAAGTAGCGCTTGCCGGTCCCGAGATTGCCCGGAGCGTCGAAGCAATTGTCGTCCTCGTCGCAAATCAGGATCCGGTCCTGCAGCATGCTGACGAGGTCGTAGCCAAGGTCGAGCTTGAACAGGCCGTCGCCGAGGAGCGGATGGTCCACCGTGGCCCGTAACTCCCACGTGCGCTGCGGCTCAAGGTCGGCGTTTCCGCCGTTGATCCGGCTGGTCGAGAGATCGCCGAAGCTGATGAAATCGAAAAAATCGAGCTGAGCGACGGTCCGTCTCACGGACCATTGGGTGTGCCATCCGCCCCCCGGCTTCCAGTCGACCGTGAGGCTCGGCTTGAAGAACTTGAGCTCGCGTTCGGCGGTCGCATCGCCCGTGACCGTGAGCTTCGAATATTCGAAACGCACTCCACCATCGACGCGCAGGGCCGGGCTCAGAGTCCGGCCGACGTTGAGGTAGATCTCGCCCCGCTTCTCCTTGACCTTGGCGTTTTCGATTGGGAGGTCGACCTTGGACTTGCTGCCGTCGGGCTCCACGACGAGCAGCTCCGTCGCGTTGTCGAGCGTGTTGAGAGCAACCTCGCCGCCAAGTTCGACCGAAAACTTCGCGAGGCTGGCGCGAGTCCAACCCAGTCGGCCGATCGTTTCGTTGCGCTGCGCCTTCTGGGTCTGCTCAAACCCACCCGTTTGCGTTGCGCCGTCGCTGATCAGCCCATCACGAGCGATATAGGCATCGAAATTGTCGCGCTTGCGCCGAGTCGCGAGTCCAACGAGCTTGATCGCCCCGCCGGCGAGCGGACGGGTAACATCGCCGCCGAGCTCGAAGACCGTATTGTCGTAGTCCTGGAGGAGATTGTCGTCGTGCGGCGCCCCTCCGGTAGGAGTTGCGCGGTTCCTCTGAAACAGATCGAATTGTCCGGGAGACCAGCGTGCGTTGACCCGGATTGCCTTGTCAGCCGCCCGCTCGAGCGCCCAGCTTCCCGAGAGGTAAGGATTGAAATCGTGATAGCTGTTGTGCTTGCGGCGGAACTCGACGAGGTCGCCGGTTGCAACGTCGATGATGGTGTCCGTGCCTTCCTCGTGGTTCAGGAAGTTGTTGAATCCCGCCGACAGGTTGATGCTGGACGCACCGCGCCGGATCAGCGCGGAAGCACTGCCGTCTGGGGTCAAAGTGCCGTCGTATAGCCGCCGAACCGTCCCGCTGATGTTGGCATCGATCCCGCCCTCGGCCGAAAGGAAGATGTTCAGGACCTGACTCTTCCCCGCATAATCCGAACCGAACAGATCGCCGGGGCCGATTTCGACTTTGACGACCCGGTTGGCCGGGATCCGAGCGAGCGTCGTTTCGAGCGATTCGGCCTTCGAGCTCGGTCGCGCGCCGTTGATTACGACATTGCCTGCTGCCCCGGCGAATCCGCGGACGTCGACCCCGTTCTGAGCGGCGCCGAGGTCGAGCTGGAAGCCCGGGACCCGCTGCGCGACGTCGAGCGCCGTGCGGGGGGCATATTTCGCGAAGAAGGCGGCGTCATAGACTGTCGTCCGGGTTGCCTGTGTAGGCTCCGCCGGCGGTTGATCGCCGCCCACCTGGGACTGCGCCCAGGCAGGCGCGGCGAGGACGAGCGCCGACACCGCGACGGTCGACAGCCAGATGTGGCGTACCACGATGTTCCCCTTGTTATTTGCTGGTGCGCCTAGGCACGCGACCGGACGAGCGGCGACCGGTCTTCGATCAATCGACAGACGAATCGACCGGAGCCCGGACGCTAGCTACGAGCCGACGGACGGATGGGCCGGATCAGTGAATGCGGCCGAACAGCTTCATCTGGACCAGCTGGTCGACGGACAGGCGGCCATTGGTCGATGCCTGGGCCGAGCGGGCGAATTCCGGAGTGATCCCGAGCGCCTTCAGCTGAACCAGGTTGTCGACCGGAAGACGGCCGTAACCGGCGCGGTCGAATCCTGCGATGAACTCCGGAGTGACGTTGAGCGCGCGCAACTGAATGAGCCCGTCTGCCGGGATAGTGCCGTAGCCGATGCGGGCGAAGCCGCCGATCCAGTCCGGCGTCACTCCGAGCGCCTTGAACTCAATAAGCGTGTGGATCGCATCGGGGCGATAGCCGGCGCGAGCGAGATCGGCGACGTACCGGCCGTCTACGCCGAGCGCGGAAAACGCAATCAGATCGTCGACCGTCGGCGTGGGATAATGTGCCCCGGCAAGCGCATCGATGACCTCGCGGCGCGCGTTGACGGCCATCAGTGCGAATGCCTGGTCACGCGTCGGAGCGCCGATTCCCCGGCTGCCCAGCAGCTGGGTGAACCCCGGATCGGCGGTGAAGCGGCAATTTCCCGACGCTCGATTTCCTCCGCCATTGCCGTTGCAATCGAGGCGCCCGGCTTCCCGGGCTATGGCGAAATGGAGCGGCGGGGCGCCGGAGCCGCGAAACCCGGCCATGTCGAGTCCGATGAGTTCCGAGGGAAGAAATCCGCTCGACCAATTGCTGTCGCCGCGGCGGCGGCTGTCGTCATGGAAGTCCGCGTGGATACGCCCCGGATCGCGATCGGCCTGCAAGGTGAAGCTGACCCATTCGAAGGGGGCGGCAACGCAGGCTGATGATACGGTCACGGTTGCGCACATTACGGCTAAGAGGAAGGCGAGATAGCGATTCATGGTCACTCTCCTTGGGCAAAGCTCGCCCATTCGCCCGGGCCAGGCGTTTCGAAATCGGGATTGAGGAAGGGTTGGGCGCTTACTTTGGTGGGGCAGGCCGTCAGCCGTCCGGGTCGGAAGTCTTCCAATCGGGAGGCGAAGCAGCGGGTCGACCCGTTCGAGGCGGCGGCGGGGTATTCCCCCATCCACCCGGCGGCGAACGGTGCGAGGACACCACGCGTCCAAGCGCCTTGAGCTCGACAAGGTCGTCGGCGGTGAGAACCGTATAGCCCGCTCGACGGGCGCGCTCGACGAAAGACGGCTCGACCCCAACGGCTCGAAGCTGGACGAAATCCTCAAGGTCGCCCCGCACGCCAGCGGAACGAAGCTGACGCACATAGCCGCCCGTCAGGCCGACGGCCCGCGCCTCGACCACATCGTCGGCGGTCATGCGGGGGAAGCCGGCGGCGATCAGCTCGCGCGCGAATTCAGGCGTCACTCCGACGGCCTTCATGCTCGCGAAGTCTTCTGTGTCGAGCCGCGCAAATTGCGGCG
>JBKPOR010000231.1:0-6458 GCA_046765675.1 Pseudomonadota bacterium | reverse complement strand
CATAAAGCCATCCCGCACACCGACCCCTTCTCATTCACCTGGGCCGGTCAACCATGGGTGCCGTTCGAATGGCTCGCCGAAGTGTTGCTCGCGGGCGTCTACCGGCTCGACGGATACAGCGGCATCGCGGCGCTCGCCACTGCCGCCATCATGACGCTTCACGCGATCGTCTTCTTCACCGCGACTCGATCGGTTCGTCCATTCGCCGCGGTCGCGCTTTTGATCGCGATGGACGTGGTGCTGGTGCCGATGATGCTCGCACGCCCGCATTTGCTCGGCTGGGTTCTCATCGCCTTCTGGACCTGGCTGATGCTTCGAGCGCGGGAACAGGACCGCGCTCCTCCGCTTGCCGCGGCGCTACTGATGGTCATCTGGACAAACCTTCACGGAAGCTTCGTGTTGGGTCTGCTCATCGCCGGTGCTTTCGGACTGGAGGCGCTGCTTGCGTCAAACGATCGCAAACGCGCGCTGTCGCAATGGCTGCCATTCGGGATCGCATGTCTGATCGCGATGTTGGTCAACGCGAACGGATTCGAGGGCGTGACCTATCCGTTCCTTGTCGCGAAACTCACGCACTTGCCGCTGATCGACGAATGGAAGCCATCGAATCCGGCGGTTACGCCGTTCTTCTTCGCCGTGCTCGCCGCCGCGGTCTTGCTGATCTGGTTCAAGCGGCCGCGCCTTCACCCCGTTCGATGGGTGCTGCTTGGCGGCCTGCTTGCACTCGCCCTGTTCCAGATGCGGCATCAGGCGGTCCTTGCGATCGTCGCTGCAATGCTCCTCCCCGGAGGCGTCGCGAGAACCGCTCCCGTGGTTGACGAACGCCGGCCGCTCGCAGCGCTGACGGCCGCCGCAATCGCCTCTCTGGTCGCTGTGCGCGCGGTGATGCCGGTAACGCTTCCATATAATGAATCGAACCCGTGGAAGCTCATCGCAGCCGTGCCGAATCAGCTGAGAGCCGAGCCGGTGTTGAATGGCTACGTGATGGGCGGGCCGCTCATTCTGTCCGGGATCCGTCCGTACGTTGACGGCCGAAGCGACATGTACGGCGACCAATTGATCGTCGACTACAAGCGGATTACCGAGGGCGACAAGCCGACCATCGAGGCGGCTGTGCGGCGCTGGCATATCCGCTGGGCAATCCTGCCTTTGAGGTATCGGAAACTCATCGCGTTGCTCGACCACTCACCGCAGTGGCGGCGCATCTACGCGGATAATCTCGGCGCGATTTACGTTCGCAACTAGCGCTTGAGGAAACCTTCCAGCGATTGCCGCAACTCGCCGATCGACATCCGGTCCCATTGCTCGTCCCAAGGTGAATTGGATGCGGCAATGCCTGGCTTGAGGTAGGACGGCGCATCCCAGCGTGCTGAGGCGACTTCGGGCCGCGCGCTCGCGAGCTCCGTCAGGTCGAACGGCTCGTTGAAACGAAGGCCCGCAGTGTCGCCCGCGACCCAGGCGACCGTCGCGCCCAACTGTATTACCTCGCCGAGCTCGAGCATCGGCTCGGCACCCACCCGCAACGGCGCGCTGCACTCGATCATCGCACCGGTTTCGGAGAGGTTGCGAAGGCGGCAAGGCGTGCTCTGAAAGTCGTGGTGGATGAGGCCGGACCAAATGAGCGGGTGGCGCCGATAACTGCGGTGTTCATCGCCGGACGGCGCCGCCGCCTCTGCCTCGACCGGAGGTGCTTCGATTTCGATATCGGGGAAGCTCTTGGCGATCACTCCGCGAAGCACGTTAGCGCGCTCGCCGGCCGAGCAGTCTAGGCGCGTTTCGTGCGCAAATTCGAGGCCGATGCGATCACCCTTGATCCAGCGCACCGCGCACTCGATCGTACCGTTCTCGCCAAGATGAAGTTCGACCTTATCCCAAAGCATCGGCTCGAAGGCGGTCGACACCATGGCGCCGCCGCCTGACAAATTGATGAGCTGGACAGCGTGACTTTGGCCATTGTGCGTAGCCGTCACCTGCTCGTCGGGCAGCCGGTGCCGATCGCCGTCGCGCGTATCGGCGCGGCGCGCTTCTTCGCGAGCGACCGCGATACTGTTCAGCGTATCCGCCTTGGCGCCTTTCGGCTTCTTGCCTTTGACGACCGGATTCTCATCCGGCTGTCCGCCGAAAATCTTGGCCCGGATGTTCATCGCGACGCTCCGCTGCAGACGTGGTCGCTGAGCTTATCGCCTAACAGGGTTACTTAATGGTGCATTTGACATTCGGACCCGGTGGAGAGGTATCGGGAGGGTGGGGGCCCCTCCACCGGGAGCTCATTGTTAGCAGCGCTACGAACTATAATACATGTCGAACTCGACGGGGCTGGGGGTGGTCTCCCAGCGCATCACCTCTTCCCACTTGAGCTCGGTATAAGCGTCGATCTGGTCGTCGCTGAATACGTCGCCGCGGGTCAAAAAGGCGCGGTCGTTGTCGAGTGACACGAGCGCCTCGCGAAGCGAACCGCATACTGTTGGAACATTGACCAATTCCTGAGGCGGCAGGTCGTAGAGATTCTTGTCCATCGGGTCGCCGGGATGGATGCGATTCTGAATCCCGTCGAGGCCCGCCATGAGCAGCGCCGAATAAGCGAGATAAGGATTGGCAAGAGCATCGGGGAAGCGGAATTCGACTCTTTTGGCTTTCTCCCCGGCGCCGTAGGGAATTCGGCACGAAGCGGAGCGGTTGCGGCTCGAATAAGCGAGCAGCACCGGCGCCTCGAAGCCCGGAACCAGGCGCTTGTAGCTGTTGGTCGTGGGGTTGGTGAAGGCGTTGAGGGCCCGGGCGTGCTTGATGACTCCGCCGATGAAATACAGCGCGGTTTCGCTTAGACCGGCATAGCCGTTACCGGCGAAGAGCGGCTTGCCGCCCTTCCAGATCGACATGTGCGTGTGCATGCCGCTGCCGTTATCCTTGGCGATCGGCTTCGGCATGAAGGTCGCCGTCTTGCCGTAGGCATGGGCGACCATGTGGACGACATATTTGTAGATTTGCATCCGGTCGGCCGTCTGGACCAGGCTGCCATAGGTGAGCCCGAGCTCATGCTGTGAAGCGGCGACCTCGTGATGGTGCTTGTCCATCGGCAGGCCCATCTCAAGCATCGTCGCGACCATTTCGCCGCGGATGTCCATCGCGCTGTCGACCGGAGCGACGGGGAAATAGCCGCCCTTGGCGCGCGGCCGGTGGGCGAGGTTCCCGCTTTCATATTCGCGCATCGTGTTGGTCGGCAGCTCGATATCGTCGATCTTGAAGCCCGACGCGTTGTAGCCGTCTTCGAAGCGGACATCGTCGAACATGAAGAATTCGGCTTCCGGCCCGACGAACACCGTGTCGCCGGCGCCCGAGGCCTTCAGATACGCTTCGGCACGGGTCGCGGTCGAGCGCGGATCGCGGCCGTAAAGCTCGCCCGTGGAAGGCTCGACGATATTGCAGAACAGGATGAGCATCGGCGTGGCGGAAAACGGATCGACGTAAGCGGCGTCGAGGTCGGGCTTCAGGATCATGTCGGATTCGTTGATCGCCTTCCAGCCGGCGATCGAGCTGCCATCGAACATGAAGCCGTCAGTGAGATTGTCCTCGTCAACGACGCCCGAGGCCATGGTGAGGTGCTGCCACTTGCCCTTGGGGTCGGTGAAGCGGAGGTCGACCCACTCGATCTCCTCGTCTTTAATGCGCGACAGAATCGCGCCCGCATCGGTCGGCTTTGCCATGTCTTACTTCCCTGCTCTCGTTCCCGCCTTAAGCGGGATCATTGACCTCAAAGCCCGCCAAACGCCCTCCGGGACTCTCCGCCAGCGGCGGGAGTGACGAGCAGGATGATTCGAGCTTGGGAGTCCAGATTCCCGACCTCGCGCCAAGAGTCAGGAGGGACGTGAGGATTTCACCGGCTTTCGCGAGAACTCACCGCGGGTCCCGACTATGACGCCGTACGTCTTGCTCGTCGATTGCAACGAGGCCGATGACGAACTTCGCCGCGCCGCCGATGCGTTCAGGAATGCCGAGATAGCTCTCCAATTGGCGATAGTGCGGTCGTTCGCTGTAATCGTCCAGCAGCAGCGTAGCCGTTACGCCTGCCTCGGCCGCCTGGCGCGCGCTCTCAAGCGCACAGGCGACACGATATCGACCATCCACGAAGATCAAATCGGGGAATCGACCTCCCAGATGTCCGAACGGAGCACTCACATAGCGAAAGCCTTTTTCGCTTCGGAAAAACACCGGCATGCCCCATTCGCCCGTTAGCCCCATGTCGGGCGTCACGATTTGGCAAATGTGCGGAGACTTCAGGGCGCGACGAACGGCCGCCGCATAGAAGCGATCGCTCTCAACCGATATCGTGGGCACCCCCAGGTCATTCGCGAGCACGGTGCTGCCGCCGGCGCCAAACTCCAGGAACAGTTCTGCCTTCTTCAGCTGGCACCCGAGCCACTCCGCAGTCGCTTCGTCGACGAACGGCCGCCGCGGTGGCGGTTCAAAGCCCTTGATCCGCTGCAGATACAAAAACCGCAGCATGAAGCCGGCTCTTTGCAAGCGGACTAGGGGCGAGGAGAAGGGCACAATCCTTCGCACGGTGTAACCAACTTACGTCCGCTTTCCACCCCTGACGAACGCCAGTCGCTGGGAAGCGATAACCGTAAATGGGCAGTTCACCGCTTCCCGATCATGAGAGCGATCGACGGGGGAAGCCCGACGGTCCGGTAGCTTAGGATCCAGTGAGTAAAAGGATGTCTCGATCCATGACAAAGTCTCTATTCATCGCCGCGGCGGCCATCTCGGCGTTCGCTACCCCGGCCCAGGCGCAAGACACGTCTCCGCCACTGCAGGCTCCTCAGCAGGCCGTGCCCGGTCCACAGGCCAATTTGCGCGGGAACTGGCTCCAGGCGGACCAGACGCGCCAGCAGGCCCAGCAGCGTGCCGACTCGATGTTCGAGCGCCTCGACGCCAACCACGACGGTGCGCTGACCCGCGACGAAGCGCTCACGGCCGGCCCGCAGACGGGCCGCGGCGGCGCGCGGGTCGAGCGCATGATGATGCGCTTGTTCGGCGATGCCCAGTCGGTGACCCAGGCCGAGTTCGAGGCTCAGGCGCTCGCTCGGTTCGACCGGCAGGACCTGAACCACGATGGCGTGGTCACCGCCGACGAGCGCCAGCAGGCGCGGGCCGCGCGGCGGCAGGAGCGCGGGGACTAAAAAGCGCGGCGCTGCGCCGCGACGAGCATCCTGAGGAGCATTGCGACGGGACGCGGGACTCCGACCTTGCCCTCGAGCCACAGGCTAACCGCGGAGCGGGACACTCCAATCGCCTGGGCGAGATCGTTCTGCGTGCGATAGCCGAGGCTGCGCATGGAGCTGCGCAACTCGTCCGGCGACATTGATGCGAGACGTTCGTCGAGCATCAGATTGCGTCTGCTCCCCTGTCGCCGGTGCGAATCCGGATCGCCTGCTCGACATCGATAACGAAAATCTTGCCGTCTCCTATCCGCCCCGTGCGGGCCGCATTCTCGATCGCCTCGATCGCATTTTCGACCATGCTGTCTTCGACGACCACTTCCACCTTCACCTTCGGCAGGAAGTCGATGACATATTCGGCCCCGCGGTAGAGCTCGGTGTGGCCCTTCTGGCGGCCGAATCCCTTGACCTCGGCCACGGTGATTCCGCTCACTCCGACCTCGTGCAGCGCGTCCTTCACATCGTCGAGCTTGAACGGCTTGATGATCGCCTCGATCTT
The DNA here is from genome assembly GCA_046765675.1 of Pseudomonadota bacterium. Lineage (GTDB taxonomy): Bacteria > Pseudomonadota > Alphaproteobacteria > Sphingomonadales > Sphingomonadaceae > Sphingomicrobium. The sequence goes on along the minus strand of JBKPOR010000231.1, from coordinate 743 downwards.
CTTCACTCGGCAACCCCTGTGACTGGCGCTAACGCTATTGCCTAATCGCCGCCGTAATTGGAAGGCAGGGCCCGCCCAAGGAATCAAAGCAGCTCATGAAAGCGATCATCCTATCCGCCGGCCAGGGCTCGCGCCTAGGCCATCTCGTCGACGACCGGCCCAAGTGCCTGATCGACTTCAACGGCCGCACTTTGCTCGATCGTCAGCTCGATACGCTCGAAGCGAACGGAGTGCATGAAGCCGTGGTCGTCACCGGCTTTCATGACGAGCTGGTCCAGCAGGCGATCGCGCGGCGCGCGGCGGGACCCAGCGTCCGGACGATCTACAATCCGTTCTACAAGGTCGCGGACAATACCGGCTCACTGTTCATGGCCCGCGAGGAGCTTACGGGCGACTGCCTCGTGTGGAATGGCGACACGCTCGTTTCCCAGTCGCTCATGCGCAAGGTCGTCGGGAACGACCGCAGCGGCATCTGCGTCACGATCGACCGGAAGCCAGCATACGACGACGACGACATGAAGGTCGTCGAGGACGGCGGGCGGCTCAAGGCCATCGGCAAGCGCCTGGATCTTGCGACCGTGAACGCCGAATCGATCGGCCTGCTCGCTTTCCGCTCGGGCGGGGCGGAGCAGTTCGCCGAAGCGATCGAGCGGGCGATTCGCACTCCCGAGGGCACGACGATCTGGTACCTGCGAGTGATCCACCACATCGCCCAGAGCGCCGACGTCTGGACGCTCGACATC
>JBKPOR010000230.1:0-13347 GCA_046765675.1 Pseudomonadota bacterium | reverse complement strand
TTCCAGAAGCGTAAGGTCGCGACGTTCGGCTCGTGGCTAGACTGTTCCCAGAACATCCAGCGCAACATGTCGGCATGGTCGAATCCCTCCGTCGGGATCAGGGTCGAGCCGTCGGCAATGAAATAGCAGGCGGCATTGCTTTCCGGGATGAAGCGGTGGTCGACCTGCAGAACCGGGATTCTGCCGTTCGGATTGACCTCCATCAGAAATTGGGGCGTTCGCGTCTCACCCTTCATGATGTCATATTCGCGCCGCTCGAGATGCTTGCCGACGATCGCCGCGGTCAAGCGGACTTTGTAACAATTCCCCGACGAAGCATATTCATGGAGGATCAGTTTCTCGGTCATCCGCCTACCTCCAGCACGATTTTTCCGACATGTTCGCCCGCTTCCATCCGCCCGTGCGCTTCTGCAGCGCGCGACAGCGGAAATGTGCTGTCGATCACCGGCTTCAGGCGCCCGCCCTCGACATAGGGCCAGACCGTCCGGGTGATCTCGTCGCACACCATGGTCTTGAACTCGACGGGGCGAGGACGCAGCGTCGAACCGGTGAGCGTCAGCCGGCGCCGCATGACTTCGGAAACCGAGATTTCCGACTTCGACCCGCGCTGGAAGGCGATCGAAACGTGCCGGCCGTCGTCGGCGAGCGCTTTGAGGTTACGCGGCACATAATCGCCGCCGACCATATCGAGCACAACCGAGACCCCGTTGCCGTCTGTCAGCTGTTGGGCCACCTCGACGAAGTCCTGCGTTTTGTAATTGACTGCTGCGTCGGCACCGAGCTCCACCGCGCGGGCACACTTTTCGTCCGACCCGCAGGTCACGATCACCTTGAGGCCGAACAATGTGCCAAGAGCGATGGCCATCGTGCCGATGCCGCTCGTCCCGCCATGGACCAGCACCCAGTCGCCGTCCGCCGCGAAACCGCGCTCGAAGAGGTTCACCCAGACGGTGAACAATGTCTCCGGCATCGCCGCAGCTTCGATGAGGGTGAGTGAGTCGGGCACGAACAGGCAGGTGCCGATCGGCGCAGCGCAATATTCGGCATAGCCTCCGCCCGAAACCAGGGCGCAAACCTGCCTGCCGATAAGCTCTTCGGCACCCTCCCGCGCCTCCACGACCGTGCCCGCCAGCTCCAGCCCGAGAATGTCGGGAGCACCGGGAGGAGGAGGATAGAGGCCTCGGCGTTGCAGGATGTCGGGCCGGTTCACGCCCGCGGCAGCAACCTTGATAAGCACCTCATCGGGACCGACGCGCGGCACCGGCCTTTCGACCAGCGCAAGCTCCTCGGCCCCATCGGGCTGAGGCGCGACCACCGCCTTCATCGAGGAGGGAACGGAGCTGCCCACGAAGCCGGCTTATTGACTTGGCTGCCCCATGGGTCAACGATTCGCCCCGCGATGGACCTCGAAGAACTTTTCCCCAGCAAGCCGGACGATCCCCTCGTCGCGCTCGGCAAGCAGGACCTCGATCCCATGTCGATCGCGGAGCTTCAGGAGCGGATCGAGCTACTGAAAGCCGAGATCGCGCGGGTGGAAGCCCACATGCAGCGCGCTCAAACCCACCGCTCGGCGGCGGAAGAACTGTTCAAGAAGCCCTAGTTGTTCAGCATCCGAACAGCCGGGCGCGATAAATTGGGGATAAGCGCGACGCACGCCCTTGATTGCCGTCTTCGCGCGTATGACATTGTTAACCATGTCCGCGTCATCTCTGCGGGCGGGGAGTAACCGACTAGATGCCCAGTTTCGCTCGCGAGCTCGAACAGACCCTCCACAACGCTCTTGGGGAGGCCAGCCGCCGCCGGCATGAATATGCGACGCTCGAACATCTTCTGATCGCGCTGATCGACGACGAACATGCGTCGAAGGTCATGACCGCCTGCGGAGTCAGCCGTGACGACCTTCGCGCCAGCGTGAAGCAATATCTCGATAATGAGCTCGGGGCGCTCGTCGCCGACAGCGCGACGGACCCGACCCCGACGAGCGGATTCCAGCGCGTCGTTCAGCGCGCAATCCTCCACGTCCAGTCGTCGGGCCGCGACGAGGTCACCGGCGCGAACGTACTCGTCGCCCTTTTCTCCGAGCGGGAGAGCTACGCGGTTTATTTCCTGCAGCAGCAGGACATGAGCCGTTTGGATGCCGTGACCTACATCAGCCACGGAGTCGGCAAGGGTGAGGCAGCCGCCGAGCCCCGAGCACCCGAAGGCGCCGAGGACAAGAGTGAAAAGGAAGGCGGCAAGAAGGAATCCGCGCTCAAGCAATTCACCGTCGACCTCAACGAGAAGGCGCGCATGGGCAAGGTCGATCCGCTGATCGGCCGCATGCCAGAGGTCGACCGGACCGTTCAGATCCTCTGCCGGCGTTCGAAGAACAACCCCTTGTACGTCGGCGATCCTGGGGTCGGTAAGACCGCCATCGCGGAAGGACTCGCGCGCAAGATCATCGAAGGCGATGTTCCCGAGGTGCTGAAAGGGGCAGTCATCTATGCGCTCGACATGGGCGCCTTGCTTGCCGGCACGCGGTACCGCGGCGACTTCGAAGAGCGGCTGAAGTCCGTTGTGAACGAGCTGGAAAAAATGCCCCACGCGATCCTGTTCATCGACGAGATCCACACGGTGATCGGCGCGGGCGCCACTTCGGGCGGAGCGATGGATGCGTCGAACCTGTTGAAGCCGGCGCTTTCGACCGGGGCCATCCGTTGCATCGGATCGACCACCTACAAGGAATTCCGCAACCATTTCGAAAAGGACCGGGCGCTTCTTCGACGGTTCCAGAAGATCGATGTGAACGAGCCGACGATCGAGGACACGATCAAGATCATCGCCGGGCTTCGCTCGTCATTCGAGGGACATCACAACGTCCGCTACACAACCGACGCAATCAAGTCGGCGGTCGAGCTGTCGGCACGCTACATCCACGACCGCAAGCTCCCCGACAAAGCGATCGACGTGATCGACGAGGTCGGTGCGATGCAGATGCTTGTGCCGCCCAGCCGCCGCAAGAAGATCATCACGCCCAAGGAAATCGAGGCGGTGGTCGCCACGATGGCTCGGATCCCGCCCAAATCGGTCAGCGCCGACGACAAGCAGGTCCTCGAGCATTTGGAAGCCGACCTGAAGCGGGTCGTCTTCGGCCAGGATCTGGCCATCGAGAAGCTCGCTTCGGCGATGAAGCTGTCCCGCGCGGGCCTTCGCGATCCCGACAAGCCGATCGGCAACTATCTGTTCTCCGGCCCCACCGGCGTCGGCAAGACCGAGGTCGCGCGCCAACTTGCCTCGATTATGGGCATCCCGCTCGAGCGTTTCGACATGTCCGAATATATGGAGCGCCACGCCGTCAGCCGGCTGATCGGCGCTCCTCCTGGCTATGTCGGCTATGACCAGGGCGGCCTTTTGACCGACGCGGTCGACCAGCACCCCCATTCCGTGCTTCTGCTCGACGAGATCGAGAAAGCCCACCCCGACCTGTTCAACATCCTGCTGCAGGTCATGGACCACGGGAAGCTTACCGATCACCACGGCAAGACCGTCGATTTCCGCAACACCATCCTCATCATGACGACCAATGCCGGTGCGTCCGACATGGCTCGCGAGGGTATCGGCTTCGGGGCGTCGAGCCGCGAGGACGCCCAGGAGGATGCGGTCAAGAAGATGTTCACGCCCGAATTCCGCAACCGCCTGGATGCGATCGTGCCCTTCTCCTACCTGCCGCCGGCGGTCGTCGCGCGCGTCGTCGACAAGTTCATTCTGCAGCTCGAGCTGCAGCTCGCCGACCGCAACGTCCACATCGACCTCGACGACGAGGCGCGGGCGTGGCTGGTGGAGCGCGGCTACGACAAGCTGTACGGCGCCCGGCCGATGGCCCGGCTGGTCCAGGAGAAGATCAAGCAACCGCTCGCCGAGGAGCTGCTGTTCGGCAAGCTGGTCAACGGCGGAGAGGTCAAAGTCCGGATCAAGGACAATGCTCCGGCCTTCGAGATCACCCCCGCGCCGCCCAAGCCGGCCAAGGGGAAGAACGGCAAGGCAAAAACCGACAAGCTGCCGGTCAAGGTCAGGAAGAAGGCCAGCGACGACGCCCCGGCGGCGGAGTAATCGCGCCCTACTCCGCCGGAATCGGCGGTGTGTGCGCCTTGAACTCGGCGGCCTCCTCCGACCCCTTGGTCGCGTCGCCTTCGCTGTAGCTGTGGGCGCCCGCGCCCGCGAGATGGCCGCCCTGGACGATCAGATATTCGTCGCGGATCGGGCGCCCCTCGAAGAAGCATTCTAGGATCTCGCGCGTGCCCGCAGCATAGCGCGCCTGCGCCGACAGCGACGTGCCCGAAATATGCGGCGTCATCCCGTGATTGGGCATCGAGCGCCATGGATGGTCCCGCGGCGCCGGTTGCGGGAACCAGACATCGCCCGCATAGCCCGCGAGCTGCCCACTCTTGAGAGCCGCCGCCACCGCGTCACGGTTGGCGATCTTCCCGCGCGCCGTGTTCACCAGGTAAGCGCCGCGCTTCATCCGCGCGATCATCGCCGAGTCGAACAGATTCTCGGTCTCAGGATGCAATGGAGCGTTGATCGTCACCACGTCGCAATGCGGAACCATGTTCGCGGCCGATTCGTGGAAGGTCACGCCCAATTCCTGCTCCACATCGGGCGGCAGCCGGTGCCGATCGGTATAATGGAGATGGACGTCGAACGGCTTCAACCGCCGAAGCACGGCCGATCCGATCCGGCCCGCGGCAACCGTTCCCACGTGCATTCCCTCGATATCGTAGGACCGCGCGGCGCAATCGGCGATGTCCCAGCCGCCCGCCTTCACCACCTCCCACGAGGGCAAATAATTGCGGACCAGCGACAAGATCATCATCACCACATGCTCGGCGACGCTGATCGAGTTGCAATAGGTGACCTCCGCGACCGTTATCCCGCGCTCGATCGCCGCTTGCAGGTCGGTGTGGTCCGAACCGATGCCTGCCGTGATCACGAGCTTGAGGTTCCGCGCCTTGGAGAAGCGCTCGGCGGTCATATAGGCCGGCCAGAAGGGCTGGGAGATCACAACGTCGGCATCGACCAGCTCGCGCTCGAACTCCGAATCCGCACCGTCCTTGTCGGACGTGACGACATATTCGTGCCCGCCCGCCTCGAGGAATTTGCGCAGGCCCAATTCGCCGGAAACGCTGCCGAGAAGCTCGCCCGGCTGGAAGTCGATCGCTTTGGGCGTCGGCAGGGTTTGGCCGTCGGGATAGCGCTCGATCTTAGGCAAATCGTCGCGCGGGTAGCTGCTCGGATGGCCGCCGGCCGGATCGTCGTAAAGAACGCAGAGGATTTTCGCCATGGGACGCGCCTTTCATGCTCACTCGGGAACGGCACGCGTTACGGCCGGCCAGCAGCCGGAAAGCGGCGGCGCTGTAGCAGGTTTACCAGAAGCGTTGAATGGCGATCGCCGGGATGACGGTCGAGGGCGTGTTGTGGCCCTTTGGAATGATCCAGACGCCCGCGATGATTCCCGCGCGATCGCTCCAATTATATTCGACCGCGGGCGCGAATCCGACATTCCAGCTTTTCGGGGACGCCTGGCGGACCAGCGGTCCATCGCCGTCGCGTCCGACGACCTTTGTCCTGCCCCAGAAATCCGCCTCGACGTCGAACGCCAGCACCCATTCTTTCGTCAGGCTGTACTCGGCGCCGACGATCAGCGTTGTCTTGGAGCCGGGCCTGGCGTGCCCCCGAAAGTCCGGTCCGCTCCCGTAGACGCTTCGCCCGGTGACGTCGTGGCGGAGCGGAAACTGCTGGAGGATATTGATTCGTCCACGAAGCAGCCGCCCGTTGCCGAGCAGGAAATATTGCTGCACGTTGATTCCCACTTCCGGCGCGAACGACCCACTGCCGTGACCCTGTTTCAAGGCGCCGAGACGATCGTGCTTGCCGGTCGGAAGCACCAAATTCGTCACCACAGCGACACTCGGGACGCGGTGGTCCGGCGTGAAGTGGCTCAGCCGCACCTGTGACAGCAGCTTGAAGTCACCGATCGCGATCTCGCGATTATGTGCCTGGGTGCCCCAGGAGAAAAAGGGCTGCACCCCCACAGTCCAATTGTCCTCGAGGCCGTATTGATAGAAGCCGCTGGATCCCGGATTGTGCTCGCCCCCCGAAATCACATCGAAGAAATAGGGCTCAGTGTAGACGTGGCCCTTGGGCAAGGTGTTGGCGTTGGACGCGAGCAGCGGACCGGTCCAGCGAACGTCCTTCATCGCCTCTCGCCATCGATCCGCCTTTGCAGCTTCGACGTCCCCGGATTGCGCATGCGTCGCGACGGGCGTTGAGAAGGCAAGGGCGGCCGCAAGAGTCCGCAGGACCAATTTCATCGAGCATTCTCCAGGGCCAGTTCACGAATGAGCTGCGGCTAGCCGCTCACGGTCGCCACGGCTTCCACAATCCATTGGTCAAACTCGATGGAACAAAAGCAGACCGCAGGCGCACCGCGCCAATAAAATCTGACCGCGCGGCCATAAGGACGCCTGTGGCTAGGGCCAGCCGTTCGTCGACAAGCGGCTTGCTGCTTGCAGCCGAAAGTTGAATGCTGTTCCCCGTTCATCCGGAGGGGACATTCTCGTGAAATCCACTCGCTCGCTCGCGATCCTGTTCGCCGCAACGGCGCTTGCCGCACCTGCCGCCGCGAAACCTGCCGACGGTCCCAGCCCCGCCTTCGCCGGGCGCGACTTGTTCGACCTCAGCTCGGCCTCAGACCCGCAGATCAGTCCGGACGGACGGTGGGTCGCCTATGTGCGCCGCTCCGCCGATATCATGACGGACAAGGCGCGCTCGTCGATTTGGCTCATCAATGTCGCCATCGGTGAGCAGCGCCCGCTGGCCGCGGGCACCGGCGATCACTTCAACCCCAAATGGTCGCCCGACGGCCGCCGCCTGGCGTATGTCTCGACGGCCGAAGGCGGAGCTCCGCAGCTCTTCGTGCACTGGATGGACAGCGGCCAGACGGTTCGAGTGACCGGGCTTCCCGACAGCCCGCAGGCGCTCTCCTGGTCGCCCGACGGCCGGCGCATCGCTTATCTGATGAATGTTCCGGACGAAGGAATGAAGCTCGGCCAGGCCCCAACCAAGCCGGAAGGCGCCAATTGGGCCAAGCCGCTGGAGGTCCTCGACAAGGTAACTTACCGAGCGGACGGCGCCGGCTACATCAAGCCTGGATTCGATCATATCTTCCTGGTCGACGCCGACGGCGGAGCGCCCCGCCAACTGACCTTCGGCGCCTATCATGACGGTGCTCCGGAATGGACGCGCGACGGCCGAGCCATCCTGTTCAGCGCAGTCCGCAAGCCCGATTGGGAAATGGTCGTCGTCGACAGCGAAATATACGCGCTCGATGTCGCCAGCGGGACGGTGATCGCGCTCACCAGCCGCGACGGACCCGACGGAGCACCCGAGGCGTCGCCCGAGGGGCGTTCGATCGCCTTTCTCGGTTACGACGACCACAAGAAGGGTTTCGAGCAGAGCGACATCTACGTGATGGGCGCGAACGGCGGATCGCCTCGCCAGATCGCGCCGAATCTCGACCGCAACGTGCAGCAGATCGAATGGGCTCCGGACGGACGCTCGTTATACGCTGCGTATGAGGAAGGCGGCTCGGTTACCGTTTCGCGGGTCGGCCTGGACGGAAGCGTCCGGCCGATCGCCCGCAACCTTGCGGCGCCGGGTTACGACCGGCCCTATGCCGGCGGCGGATTCAGTGTGTCGAAGGGCGGCACCGTGGCCTACACCGTCAGCCCCTACGACCGTCCGACGGACGTCGCGATCTCGAGCGGCGGAGGGCAGCGCCAGCTGACCCGGCTCAACGAGCTCACGCTTGGAGCCAAGAATCTCGGCACGATCCGGACGCTCGACGTCTCGGCTCCGGACGGCGGTCGGGTCCCGGCGTGGCTTCTTCTCCCGGCGACGTACAAGCCGGGCGACCGAGTGCCGACGATCCTCGAGATCCATGGCGGTCCCTACGCCGCTTACGGCCCGCATTTCTCGACCGATTATCAACTGTACGCGGCTGCCGGCTATGCCGTGCTCTACACCAATCCGCGCGGGTCGACGGGCTACGGCCAGAAGTTCGCGGACGGGATCGAGAAGACTTATCCCGACAGCGATTTCGCCGACCTCATGGCCGCGGTCGACGCCGCGGTCGCGAGTGGGATTTCGGACCCGAACAACCTGTTCGTCACCGGCGGTTCGGGAGGAGGCATCCTGACCGCGTGGATCGTCGGCAAGACCGACCGCTTCAAGGCCGCCGCGGCGCAAAAGCCGGTGATCAACTGGACGAGCATGGCGCTGACGAGCGACGGCACGCCCTTCTTCGGACCCTACTGGATGGGCTCGCTCCCGTGGGAGAATTACCAATCCTACTGGGCGCGCTCACCGCTCAGCCAAATGGCCAATGTGAAGACGCCGACCCTGGTGGTCGTCGGCAGCGAAGATTACCGCACTCCCGTCAGCGAAGCGGAGCAATTTTACGCGGCTTTGAAGCTTCGGCGCGTTCCGACGGCGTTGGTCAAGGTGCCTGAGGCCAGCCACGGCGGGATCGCAGCGCGGCCGAGCCAGTCGGCGGCGAAGGCGGCGGCGATCATCGCCTGGTTCGACAAATACCGAACCGACAAGCCGAAGCCCGAGACGACCGCCGAAGGGGCTTCCAAGACCCAAATTCGCTAACTATCTGCCTTGCAACCTTTTGTGCCGCTGGCCGTCATGTCCGGCGCAGCACGTCCGTGCACTGGGAGAGAGAAAAAGTGATCAAGTTCCGCTGGCTCGCCGCGAGCGCTCTCGCGCTAACCGCCATTCCTCTGGCCGCTGCGCCGACGGGCCAGATCAGCGCTCAGCGTTTGTCGAATGTCGACAAATTCATCTCGTCGGACGCGTTCGAAGGCCGCGGTCCGGCGACCCGCGCCGAGACGAAGACGATCGATTATATCGCCGGCCAGATGAAGGCGATCGGCCTCAACCCGGGCGGCGATATGGTCAACGGCAGTCGCAGCTGGTTCCAGAACGTGCCGTTGCTGAGATCGGAGTTCGCTGCGCCACCGCAGCTCAGCCTGGCGCTCGGCAATGGCAAGACGCTCGCGCTGACCCAGGGCAACGAGATCGCCGTCCGCTCGCCGATGAACGGCCAGGCGACGGTCAGTCTCGCCAACGTGCCGCTGCTGTTCGTCGGCTATGGAGTGTCCGCGCCCGAGCGCAACTGGGACGACTTCAAGGGGCAGGACGTCAAGGGCAAGCTGCTCGTCGTGCTCATCAACGACCCCGACTTCGAGGGCGGTGAAGGCGATTTCGGCGGCAAGGCCATGACCTATTACGGCCGCTGGACCTACAAGTATGAGGAGGCGGCGCGGCGCGGCGCGGCCGGAGTCCTCATCGTCCACGAAACGGACCCGGCTTCCTACGGCTGGAACACGGTCAAGAATTCCAACACCAACACGATGTTCGACGTCGTCCGCCAGAATCCCGCGGAAACGCACACGCCGTTCGAAAGCTGGATCCAACGCCCGCTCGCGGAGCAGATTTTCGCGGCCTCTGGCCTCAACTTCGACCAGGCCAAGGCCGCCGCGAAAACTCGCGCGTTCCAGCCGATCCCGCTGAAAGCGGCGCTCAGCGCCCAAGGCCAGGCGAACGTCGCGACGATCACTTCGCACAATGTCGTCGGCTACCTCCCGGGCAAGAAATACCCGGAGGAAACCGTGATCTACTCGGCGCACTGGGACCATCTCGGGATCGGCAAGCCCGACGAAACCGGCGACACCATCTACAATGGCGCCCTCGACAACGGGACCGGTATCTCCCAGCTGCTCGAGCAGGCGCGCGCCTTTGCCCGTGAACCTCGTACCGACCGCTCGATCGTGTTCCTTGCGGTCACGGCCGAGGAAAAAGGGCTTCTGGGCAGCGAATATTATGCCCAGAACCCGATCTTCCCGATCGCCAAGACTGCCGGCGTTCTCAACACCGACGGGGGCCAGCTCTGGGGGCCGGCGAAGAATTTCACGATCTCGGGCAACGCCAAGCTCGACCTGCTCGATATGCTCGTCGCCGAAGGCAAGAAGCAGGGCCGCTATTACAGTGCCGACCCGCATCCTGAAGCAGGCCATTTCTATCGCTCCGACCATTTCTCATTCGCGAAGGTCGGCGTTCCAGCGATCAGCTTCGGCGAGGGCAACGACCTGGTGAACGGCGGAGTCGCGCGCGGCGAGGCGCTCGGCAAGGAATATGTCGACAAGCACTATCACCAGCCGAGCGACGAATGGTCCACCCAATGGGATTTCACGGGAATGGCTCAGGACGTCCAGCTGCTCCACAACCTTGGCCGCGACTTGGCCAATTCCCGAGCCTGGCCGAACTGGGGCCAGGAGAGCGAATTCCGCGCGACCCGCGACCAGTCGGCCGCCGAACGTAGCGGCGCGGCGCCGGCCCCGAAGAAGGGGGAACGCGGTTGAGCGAAACGCTCGAGCCTGCGCTTCCGGATCATCTGGACGAGCAGGCCGATCGCCTGATGCATGCGATTTGCGATCGCAATCTCAAGATCGCGAGCGCTGAGAGCTGCACCGGCGGGATGTTCGCCGCGCTGATGACCGACATCGAGGGTTGCGGCCACGGTTTCGACCGTGGGTTCGTGACCTACAGCAAGGAATCGAAAGCCGAGGTGCTTGGCATCGACCGCAACGTCCTCGATCATAATGACGCAGTGTCCGAAGTGGTTGCCCGGGCGATGGCGGACGGCGCTCTTGGACGATCCAAGGCCGATATCGCACTTGCGGTGACCGGCTTCGCAGGACCAGCCGGGCCGGGCGAGGAAGAAGGCCTCGTCCATATCGCGCTCGCCCGCCGCAACGGCTCAACCGCTCATCGGGAGGAGCATTTCGGATCGGTCGGCCGAGGAGCCGTCAGGGTGAAAAGCCTGAAAGCCATGCTGGACATGCTTGAGCAAGCGATCGAACAGGAGTAGTTCGCCTTTTGTTCCAGCCAGGGAGAGCAGAAATGGCCGACCTCATTTTCTACACCAATCCGATGTCGCGCGGGCAGACGGTCCGCTGGATGCTCGAAGAGGTCGGCCAGCCGTACGAGACGGAGATTCTCGATTACGCTTCGACGATGAAGGCAGAGCCCTATCTTTCGGTCAATCCGATGGGAAAGGTCCCTGCCATCAAGCATAAGGGCAAGGTGGTGACGGAGGTCGCGGCGATCTGCTGCTATCTCGCGGATGCCTTCCCCGAGGCGAACCTCGCACCACCGCCGTCCGATCGCGCCGATTATTATCGCTGGATCTTCTTTACCTCCGGCCCGGTGGAAGCCGCGTTCAGCAATAAGGCTGCGGGCTGGGAGCCCACTCCCGAGCGTCAGCGGATGTTCGGCTATGGAAACTACGATCTGGCCATCAATACGTTGGAGAAAGCGCTCGCGGGCAAGGAATATCTCGCGGCGGACCATTTCACCGCCGCCGACCTGTTCGTGGGGGCGAACGTCAACTTCATGCTGGCCTTCAACCTGCTCGAGCCGCGTCCGGTGTTCGTCGACTATGCCGAGCGCATGACCGATCGCGATGCCTACCGGCGCGCGAAGGAGATCGACGGAAAGCTCGCCGAGGAAATCCGGGCGGCTCAGGCCCAGGCTCCGCAACCGGCCTAACAAAGCCGTCATTGCGAGGGCCGAAGGCCCGTGGCAATCCAGACTGGATTGCTTCGCTACGCTCGCAATGACGGAGGCCACCTTGGACGACCGAACCCGCAAGCAGGCCATCGACCTCTACGACCGCTTCACCCACGAAGGCATGGAGCGCCGCGCTTTCATGGCGGAGATGGTCAAGCTCGCGGGAAGCGTCGCAGCGGCGGAACTGCTCGTCGCCGGCATCGCCGCCTCGCCCGCCGCCGCGGCGATCGTCCCCGAAAACGACCCGCGTCTGACGACCCGCACACAGGATCTCACGGGGGGCTACAAGGCCTATGTCGCCGAGCCGCGGACCCGCTCGCTCAAAGCCACGGTTCTTGTGATCCACGAAAACCGCGGCCTCAATGATCATATCCGCGACGTTGCGCGCAAGGTCGCGCTCGCCGGTTTCCGTGCGGTCGCGCCGGACATGCTTTCAAAAAGCGGCGGCACGCCCGCCGATGAGGACGCCGCGCGAACCGCAATCGGCAAGCTGGATCTTGCCACGGTGACGATGGACGCTGCGGCGATTGTAGGCGAACTCAAGAAATCGAGCCGTGGCCGGAAAGTCGGAGCCGTCGGCTTCTGCTGGGGCGGAGGCTTCGTGAACTGGCTGGCGATGAACGCCGGTGAAAAGCTCGATGCCGCGGCGGTCTACTACGGTCCCGCCCCCGACCCGGCGGAGGCCGCGAAGGTCAAGGCTGCGATGCTGATCCACGACGCCGGTCTGGACGACCGGGTCAACCGTACCTCATTTCCCTGGGTCGAAGCGCTCCGGGCGAACCACAAGACGGTGAAGTTCTTCCTCTACGACGGGGTCAACCACGCCTTCAACAACGACACCTCGGCGGAACGCTACAATAAGGCGGCCGCCGACCTCGCCTGGAAGCGAACCATCGCCTTCTTCCACAAATATCTGGACTAAGCGCCCGCCGCGGCTGCCCTTGCGCTTGGCGAAAAGCCTGTCATGGAAGCGTCATAGTTCGACCAAGGGCTGACGGGGGGCTCGGATGTTCGCTTGGTTCCAGCGCCTGCTACCCAGGACCGGCGATTTCTTCGGCATGTTCGAAGCGCATGCCGCGACGCTCGTCGCTGCTGCCGAAGCGATGAATAAGCTGGCCGACGGCGGCACTCCCCACAAGGAGCATATCGCCGAGATCGAGCGCCGCGAGCATGAGGCGGACGACATCATCCGACAGGTTCTCACGACCGTCAGGCGTACCTTTCTGACGCCCTTCGATCGCGGTGCGATCACCTCGCTGATCGGGGCGATGGACGATGCGATCGACGAGATGCACTCAGCCGCGATCGCGATCGATCTTTACGAGCTCAAGAGCTTCGAGCCCGAGATGAAGCAGATCGTCACCATGGCGCTCGAAGCAGCGCAGCTGACGGCCGAGGCAATGCCCCTGTTGCGCGACATCAGCCGCAACGGGGGCCGCCTTCACGAGATTACCGAGAAAATCGTTCAGCTCGAGGGAGCGGCGGACGACGTCCACGCGGAGGGCCTGCAAAAGGCATTTCGGGAATATTCGGACGCCCCGATGAAGTTCATCGTCGCTCGTGAAATCTATAAGCATATGGAGCGCATCGCCGACGCCTTCGAAGACGTCGCCAACGAGATCGACGGCATCGTGATCGATCACGCCTAGGCGCGCATGCACGAGCTCGCCC
>JBKPOR010000229.1:0-3569 GCA_046765675.1 Pseudomonadota bacterium | reverse complement strand
ACCGTAGGCCAACCACGGTTTCGGCTGTCGCGGAGTCTGGTCAAGCACGCTCTTGTAGAGCTTGATCGCCTCCTCAAAATCGCCAAGCCGGGCATGCGTCGCGGCCTTGAGATTCCAGTGCCCGATCCAGTCCGGCTCTTCCGCGAGGATGTCGTCGAGCAACTCCATGGCTTCAGCGGGGCGCCCCATTCGCCCGAGAAAGATCGCGAGGTTCGCTCGCGCGCTTGTCCACCCCGGCGCAAGCTCGATCGCGCGGCGCAGCAGATGCTCTGCGTCTTTCCAGCGCCCGATCCGCGACGCCAGCTCGGCGAGCATTCTGATGGCATAGACGTCGAACGGGTCCTCCTTGAGGTGCGGCTTCAACAGCCGCTCGGCAACGTCGAGCCGGTTTTCATTCATGGCCATTGCCGCCTCGATGAGGCGCGGATGCCATCGGCTGTTTGCGGGTGCCTGGGTCGCCATGGAGCTAACGTAGCGCCAAGCGTGGCGCGCCGCTATGCGCCTGGTCATGCGCTATTTCGAAGACCTGGAGGTCGGCGCCGAAACCCATTTCGGCTCCTACGAAGTCACCCGCGAGGAAGTGCTCGAGTTCGCGAGGCAATATGACCCTCAGCCCTTCCATTTGTCCGACGAAGCGGCGGCCCAGACCCATTTTGGGCGGGTCTGCGCCAGCGGTTGGCACACCTGCGCGATGACCATGGCCGTGCTCGCCCGCTATTCGGTGAAGCATCAGCAGGCGGGACTCGGCTCGCCGGGCATCGACGAGCTTCGCTGGCTGAAGCCGGTCTATCCCGGCGACACGCTCCATGTGCACGGCAAGATCATCGAAAAGACTCCATCGCGCAGCCGCTCTGACATGGGTTCGTACCGGACGGAGACGATCGTCACCAACCAGGACACCGTCCCGGTGATGCGGTACACCTCGATCGTATTGATCCGGCGGCGGCCGCCGCCTGAGGAGGCGACCGCCTAGACCGGGTTATTCTGGGTTCGAACGGTTGTGACCGCGACCGCGCGAGCCGTTGTTGGAACGACTGTCGGAATCGCTCGAGGTCGTCGTCGACCGGTTCCACCGGCTGTGATCCGAACCGCGGGTCGTCGTCGCGCTCGAAGTGGTGACCGAGGAGCGATTCCAGCGGCTGTGATCGGAACCGCGGATCGTTGACGTGCTGCCCGAATCCACGCTGCGGTTCCGGATTCGGTTGAACCCGCTCCAGTTCTCGCGCGGAGTGATCGTGGCGGCCGTCCCCGTGGTCGTCGTCGTCGTCGAGCCGGAGCGGCGGAACTTGTCGCGCCAATATTGACGCTCGGCGTCCGAGATGTGGCGGCGGTGGCGATCGCGGTCGTACACGTAATAGCCCGAGCCGGGATAATACCAGCCGTCGTTCCAACCGAACGGATAGCCGCCGTAGCCGTAGCCGATGTAACTGCCGTAGCCGCCGTACGGATATCCGCCATAGCCATAGCCGCCGTACGGATAGCCGCCGTAGCCGTATCCGCCATAAGGATAGCCGCCATAGCCGCCGTAATTGCCGTAACCGACGCCGAGGCTGCCGTAGCTGCCGTAGGGGTCACCGAAGCCGTAGGCGCAACCGCCCAGGACAAGTCCGCTCGTTAACGCCAGAGCGGCAAGGCGAATTTGTGATGCACGCATGATTCGAGTCTCCAGAACAACGGAGGAACGTGCGTGGAAAAGCGCTCGGCCGCGTTAACGACGGCTGAATTTGAGTTGTTTAGCCGACGACTCCGCTCTTGGCCTTGGCGCGGCGGGTCTTGGCCTGGTTCTTCGGATCGAGAGCTCCGGTCACCCGGACTTCGCGCTTCGCATCGCGCCAGATCTGCTGATAGGCCAAATAGGCAAGGATGCTCGCGAACAGCAGGAAGACGGCAACCGCAAGGCCCGCGGCGTGACGCCGCTCGAGGTCGGGCTGGGCGGTCCACACGAGGAACGCGGAAACGTCTTTCGCCATCTGGTCCACCGTCGCCGGCGTACCGTCGGCATAAGTCACCTGGCCATTGGTCGTCAGCGGCGGCGGCATCGCGAGGTTGAGGTTCGCGAAATAGGGGTTGAAATGCAGGTTGGGTCCCGGCTTGGCGTCCGCCGGAAGCGGCTTGCCTGCCTCGTTGCGATACCTGGTGGGATCCGTAAACCCAGTCAGCAGCGAATAGATGTAAGCGGCTCCGCCCTCGCGCGAATTGGTGATCAGCGACAGGTCCGGCGGAAGCGCATTGTTGTTCGACGCGCGCGCCGCGGTGTCGTTGGCGAAGGGCGCGGGGAAATTGTCGGACGGCAGAGCCTTGCGAGTCGCTGGCTCGCCAGTGTCGGGGTTGATCGTCGGGACTTCGATCTTCCACTGCTTGCCGGAGCCGGCGAACGCCTTGATCTCCGCCTCATTGTAGCCGAGCGCCTCCAACTCGCGGAACGAGACCAGCTTGAGGCTGTGGCAGGCCGAGCAAACCTCGGTGTAGACCTGCAGCCCGCGTTGCAGCTGCGCCTGGTCGAACTTGCCGAAGGGCCCGTCGCTCGACAGGCGAAGACTCTTCGGCTCCTTATGGAATTCCTCCGCGGCGAGGGGCGCGGGCGGGTTCTGGAAGTAGGTCGCCAGATTGCTGATCATCGAGAACAGCAGGACCGCTGCGAAAACCGTACCGATGAAACCCAGGATGAAACGCATGTGCCTGCTGCCCCCTAGCCCTTAGCCGGCGATCGCCGCTGAGCCGCGCCGCGGTTTCTTCTGCCCCGCGGGTGCCGCCTCCGCGACCTCACCGTGAAGCACGCTCTCGCTGATCGAGTTCGGCAATCGGTCCGGGGTCTCGAACGCGGACATCAGCGGCAGGATGACGAGGAAATGAAGGAAGTAATATGCCGCCGCGGCCTGGCCGAGCGCGGTTCGCCACCAGCTGATCGGCGCTCCACCGACGTAACCGAGGATCAAAACGTCGATCACCAGCAACCAGAAGAAGCGCTTGAATACGGGCCGGTAGGATCCGGAACGAACCGGCGACTTGTCGAGCCAGGGCAGGAAGAAGAGCACGAGGATGGACGCGAACATTGCGAGCACGCCCCACAGCTTCGCCGCCAGGATGAAGTCGATCGTGAACGAGCGAAGGATCGCGTAGAACGGCCAGAAATACCATTCGGGCACGATGTGCGCCGGAGTCGCGAGCGGATTGGCCGGGATGTAATTGTCCGGATGGCCGAGATAGTTCGGAGCGTAGAAGGTGACGAGCGCGTAGATCAGCAGGAAGAAAGTCGAGAACCAGCCGTCCTTCGCCGTGTAAAAGGGATGGAACGGCAAGGTGTCCTTCTCATCCTTGACGTCGACCCCCGTCGGGTTGCCCGATCCCGGAATGTGCAGCGCCCAGATGTGTAGGATGACCACCGCCGCGATCACGAATGGCAGCAAATAGTGGAGCGAGAAGAAGCGGGTCAGAGCCGCCTGGTCCGGCGCATAGCCGCCTAGGAGCCAAACGCGGATCGACTCGCCGACCAGTGGAAAGGCCGAGAAGAAACCGGTGATGACCTGGGCGCCCCAATAGCTCATCTGCCCCCAGGGGCGGACGTATCC
>JBKPOR010000228.1:0-1862 GCA_046765675.1 Pseudomonadota bacterium | reverse complement strand
GTCAGACATTGGTGGACGATACTCGGCGCTATCGTACTTCGGTATGGTGCCTGCGGCGTTGATGGGATTGGACGTTCGCAAATTTCTCGAGCGAGCAAGAGAGGCTGAACAATCCTGCAAAGCAGAAGGAAATGCCGCGTTCCAGTTAGGCACGATGATGGGCGAAGCCGCCAACGCTGGTCGCGACAAGCTCACTCTCGTAATCGATCCTTCACTTGAGACGTTGGGTTTGTGGATCGAACAACTCATCGCGGAAAGCACTGGCAAAGAGGGCAAGGGAATACTTCCGGTGAACGGAGAGTTGTTGGGCCAGCCGAAGGTTTACGGTGATGATCGCCTGTTCGTCTCCATTTCTCTTGGCGCTGCCGTACACGAGACAAAAGCGAAGCTTGATGTGCTTGCGGCAGCCAAACATCCGGTCATTTATCGTGAACTGGCTGACATCTACGATCTCGGCGCGGAGTTTTTTGAGTGGGAGTTTGCCACTGCATGTGCCGGTTGGCGCCTGGGAATCAACCCCTTCGATCAGCCTAACGTTCAGGAGGCAAAGGACGCGACCAAAGAGCTGCTGATTTCGTTTGAGCGGCGCGGCCGTCTCGAAGAACGCACAGAGTTAGCTGCTGATGATCTCGTCACGATCTACGGAGAAGAGAAATCAGAAGAGAAGTCGGTAAATGAAGTCCTGCGAGCACACCTCGCGACGATCAAGCCTGGCGATTACATCGCTTTCCTGAACTACATCGAAGAGACTCCCGAAATCGATCGTGAATTTCAAGAACTCAGAACCGAACTGCGCGACGCAACGAGGTGCGCCGTCACAATCGGCTATGGTCCACGTTTCCTGCACTCAACCGGACAACTGCACAAGGGCGGTCCAGATACAGGAGTGTTCTTTCAGATCATCGCCAATGACGAGACTGACCTTGCCATTCCGGGAGAGCCTTACACGTTCAGCATACTCAAACAGGCGCAGGCGCTCGGCGACTTCCGCGCCCTCGCCAAGCGCGGTCGACGCGTCATCGGAATCGATCTGGGAAACGACACGTTGCGGGGTTTGGAAGAACTTAACCACAGATTACGCGGATGAAGACGGATTGATCCGTATTTATGTAGTTAGTGGCGGGTTTTTGCGGTCAGACTGAACGCGTGGAAGTGGTACGATCGACGCGCGCAACGCACAAATGTCGTACGCCTCTGGAAACCTCGTGTTAATCAATCTTTAATACTATCAAAGACATCCCCCTGAGACAGTTGCGCGCTCGTTCAGGCATACGAGTTGCCGCCCGGGAAGTTCATTACTCGCTCCCTGAGCCCTGCCGATTTTGGAGGAGGAACCGTCGCTGTGAAGTTCATTGAGAAGTTTTTCAAGAACGAACTCGCTATAGATCTCGGCACCGTCAACACCCTCATCTATCAACCCGACAAGGGAATCCTATTGCAGGAGCCTTCCATCGTTGCCCTGGACCGGTACGATGGCGAAGTCGTCTGTGTGGGCCATAAGGCAATGAAACTTCTGGGCCGCGAACCGCGCGGGATCGAAGTTCATAGACCAATTCGCTCCGGCACTATTTTCAATTTCGACGTCGCACAGAAGATGTTGCGTTCGTTCATCGGTAAGGTGACTGACGGATATCGCTGGGGCCACTTTGTCGTCGGCATACCCGGCTCAGCAACTGCTGTCGAGCAGCGCTCAGTGCGCGATGCAGTACACGATGCTGGTGGCCGTCGCATTGATCTCGTCGACGAAGGACTTGCCGCAGGCCTTGGAGCAGGGCTCGCATTTGACGACGAGCGAGCGCATCTCGTTGTCGACATCGGAGGCGGAACAACCAACATCGCGATCGTGGCATCAGGTGGAATTG
>JBKPOR010000227.1:0-1420 GCA_046765675.1 Pseudomonadota bacterium | reverse complement strand
TGCGAACGCAAGCGAAGCGGATCCTCGATCAAGCAGGGCGACGTGGCGGGCATATTTTCAACCTCGGGCATGGGATCCTGCCGGAGACACCCGTCGAGAATGTCATTGCTCTAGTTGATATGGTGCACGAGCTGAGCCACGGATTACACGGATGAAGACGGATTTTGATGCGCTGTTGCTAGTGTCGTTCGGGGGACCCGAGGGGATGGACGATGTCATTCCATTCCTTGAAAACGTTTTGCGTGGGCGGAACGTGCCGCGCGAGCGAATGCTCAAGGTTGCACAGCATTACGAGTTATTCGGCGGCGTGAGTCCGATCAATCAACAGAATCGAGATTTGATCGCAGCCGTAGGAAGAGAGTTGGAGAGAAATGGGCCGCAACTTCCGATCTACTGGGGCAATCGCAACTGGCACCCGTTGCTGCCGGACACTCTGCGTCAAATGGCTTCGGACGGTATTCAGAACGCGCTTGCTTTTGTAACCTCAGCGTACAGTTCTTACTCCAGTTGCCGGCAGTATCGGCAAAACATCGCGGCCGCGCAGGCTGAGGTTGGACCAGGTGCGCCACGAGTCGAGAAGCTGCGAGCGTTCTACAACCATCCGTTATTCATCGAAGCAAACGTGGACCATATTCGTGAAGCGTTGGGAAACATTGATTCGCCGGCCTCGCTTGTTTTCACAGCGCATAGTATTCCCGAGTCAATGGCGGCAAACTGCGACTACGCCGCACAATTAACTGAAACGGGCAACCTGATTGCACGCGCGCTTGGTGTTGATGATTGGCAACTCGTCTATCAGAGCCGCAGCGGTTCACCGTCTCAACCGTGGCTCGGCCCGGATGTTTTGGATCACTTAAAAGCACTGCGCGCGACCGGCGTGCTGAATGTTGTGATTGCACCGATCGGTTTTGTTTCGGATCACATGGAGGTGGTTTACGATCTTGATGTGGAAGCGCGCCGAGTGTGTGAGGAGATTGGTTTAAAGATGGTGCGTGCTCGAACTGCGGGAACGCATCCAACGTTTGTTAGGATGATTCGAGAGTTGATGCTGGAAAGGATCGATAACCGCGTACCACCATCTATTTGCGCGCCAGATTGCTGTCGCCGTTTGGACACGATTACATGATTAGCAGGATTAACAGGATTGTTGTTGTAGGTGGTGGGATTTCGGGTTTGGCGGCCGCGCATCGACTTTTAGAGATCAATCAATCACAGAAAATCATTTTAATTGAAGCGTCTGATCGACTTGGTGGAACTATTCAGACTGAATTTCGGGACGGATTTCTACTCGAGCGCGGACCTGATTCGTTCATTTCCGAAAAGCCGCATGCACTCGCGCTTGCCAAGCGGCTAGGACTCGAGCCGCAACTAATTCAGACAAACGAAGAGTACCGGCGCAGCTTTATTGTGAGAAATGGGC
>JBKPOR010000226.1:0-12704 GCA_046765675.1 Pseudomonadota bacterium | reverse complement strand
TGATGATGGCGTGCTGAAGGCTCAGCACGGCTTGCGCCTTTTCGGCGCTGATCGGTTCCAGAGATCTTTCGTCGCCGTGCACCCCCCGAGCAAAGCGCGCAAAGAGCTCATCATTGCCATAAGTCAGGCGGCCGGTGAGATGCGGGATCCCGCTCGTGACGTGCTGAGCGACATGCTGCCAGATGGCCTGAGCAGATGTGCGCAACACTTGGCGCGTCTCATGACGACCATCGTTGGGCAAGCTCAGGTAAATGTCGCGGAAGATGTCGACGATGGCGAGCCGGCGACTGCCGAACACCATGAGGTGCCACTCGCTAACCGGACTTGCGAAGTTGCAGGCCAGGCGGATCGGATAATCCGCCGCATTGGCGCCGAACCAAGCTTCCACCCGGGCCGGAGTTCCAGCGTCGCTATTGCCGCGAAGCACCAGCGAGCGCTTCAGTGACAGCGTTCCGGCGACTGCCTGCAGCAGGTAGAGGAGATGCGGACTCTCGTCGTAAAACAGGCCGAAGGGCAGATCCTCGCACCAGCTCGGAAGCCGTCGAGCCGGGTTGCCGAGTTGCACGGCGTCGATGCCCTGGATTTCGCCGAGCGCCCCACTCGCAAGGTCGGCAAGCATTCGGCGCGTCGAACGGGCGAACTGAAAGTTGTGAACGATCCCGAGGCGGCGATCGGCTTCCTGCGCCGCCGCGACCAGCTGCTTGCCCTGATCCACGTTCATCACGAACGGCTTCTCGGTAAGGACATGCTTGCCGCGCGCGATCGCTTCGCTGACCAGATCGAAATGCGCCATCGGCGCGGTCGACACGGTGATTGCATCCACCTCGTCGAGCCACGGCACGTCGGACAGCGACGCGGTCTGCGCGTGGAAGCGATAGCGATTGCGCTCGGCGGTCTGCCGCGCCCGTCCATCCGCACGGTCGATTACGCCGACTACGTCGAATTCGGTCGAACGATTCATCACCGGCAGATGCCGGTGCTGGCACACCCAGCCGAGGCCAACCGCAGCCACTCGAACCGGCGCGTTCATGCCGCTCGCGCCTTGCGCCGCGCAGCCTTGGCGGGAACGTTCGATTCCTCCGCCTCGACGGCTTTCACGAACTCGGCGGAATGTCCGCCGATGATAGCCAGCACGAATCCGCCAAACATCGTCTGCAGGCCGATCGCGCCGGCGACTGCGGCAAGCACCACGGGCAACACTGAAGGCAGGGCCTCATAACTGTTGCTCGACCAGCGGTAGGTGATCCCCGCCAAGGCAAGGACCGAACCGCAAATCAGCGCCACACCTGTGACGATGCAGGTTTCAAGCGTCACGAAGCGTGCGAGACGTCGGATCGACGGCCGGAGGATCCGATATCCCTCGCGAACACCGTGAAGATGCATGGCGAGCGCCATCATCGCGGCGAAATGACCGCAACTTACGAGGAAACCGCCAATGATAACCCAGCTCGCGCCGAAGGGGCCGGGTCCGCTGAGGCCTCCTGTCCTAAAGAGCATTGCTAGCGCCAGGATGACGACGCCGGCGCCCATTGCCGCGACGGCCGGCACGCCGAAGGTCCAGGTAGGACTTAGCATTACGAGATATCGCAAATGCCGCCAGCCGTCGCGCCACGGGCGCAGGTGCGGGGGTCGATCGCGAAGGTCGGGGGCGAGGGTCGCCGGCACTTCGGCGATATGAAGCCGCTGGAGGCTTGCCTTGATCACCATCTCACTGGCGAATTCCATGCCGTCGGAGCTGAGGTTCAGCCGCTTGAACGTGTCGGCGGTGAGCGCGCGGATGCCGCAGTGCGCGTCTTTGATCCCGGACCGGAAGAACAGGTTGAGGATTCCGGTAAGTAGCGGATTGCCGATATAGCGGTTCTTCCACGGCATGGCGCCCGGCCCGATCCCTCCGCAGAAGCGCGACCCCATGCACAGATCGGCACCTTCAATCAGCTTGCCGATCATCGGCACGCAGTCGAGGAAATTGTAGGAGCCGTCGGCGTCGGCCATCACCAGGTGGCGGCCGTTCGCGGCAGTCATCCCGCCGATCAGGGCGGCGCCGTAGCCGCGCCGGTCGACGTCGATAACCCGTGCTCCGTTGGCTTCCGCGATGGCCTGGCTGCCGTCCGTGCTGCCATTGTCGGCTACGACGATTTCCCCGTCGAGGCCGAACTTGGCCTGAATCGCGAGCAGCGCGGTGCGGGCGTTGGCGAGGCAATGCTCGAGCGACTGCGCTTCATTGAGGCACGGAATGACGATGCTGACGCCGACCATTCGAAAGACGCTCCCCCTGGCGGCCCGTCCGTTCACCGGCCTCCTTGCGCATCTCTCAACGGATTTGGTTTAAAAGGATTTAATAGTGCAGCCCGAGTGAGGCGCCGCGGCCATCAAAGCCTGCATCCCAGGAGTGACCCGGCTTGGAGGCTTTGTGCCGAAGACTTTGGCAACCGGCGCGAGCCGCTCTCCCGGGACGAAGGCAATCGACCCGAGCCTGCACAGAGTCCCGAGATTCCCGGGTTTGAGTTCATATGCGAGGAGAGTCTTTGGCCGGTTCGACAAGTCCGGGGCGTTGATTACCAGGTCGTCACTATAAGGCACCGCCGCTGTGTCGACGATGAGGATGTCCGCGGCCGAAGCTTCAAACTCGCGACGCAGCTGAACGGAAGCGGCGAAGACGCTGTGGGTCATTATCGCGAAAATCGGAAAGATCAGGAACATCGCCGCGACGCTGGTGCGGACAAGGGCTGGGCGCAGGTCGATCGCGGAGCGTTCTAGCCGGTTCCAGCCGTAGGTGCCGAGCAGGACGAAGCTGCCGAGGACCGGATGAAGATAGCGATATCCCCAACCATAGCCTTGCCACGGCAGCAAAACGGCCATGACGAGGATCGGCAGAACGAACCCGATCGCGAGCGCGCGGCAGATCGCCTGCTCGCGAAAATTGCTCCATGTCCCGACGGCCGCGAGCGGCAACAGCAGCGGATGTTCCCAGCACAGGAACCGCAGAAGGTTCGCCGCCATCATCCACAGGACATTGCCTTTCGATGCTTCCAGAACTGTCTTCAGGCGCTGGAAGAAATCGACTCCGGCCGTTCCGCCTATCGCCACGGCAGGGGCGGTTCCATGGGCGCTGATCCAGAGCGGCCAGGCGAGCCAGAACGAGCCGATCACCGCATAAGCGACGATATAGCCGCCGAGCAGTCTCCATCTTTTTTGCTCGAACAGCACATAAAGGAAGGGAAGCACGAACAGCGGGTGGAACAGGGGCTGGTGGATTCCGGTCGCGAAGAAGCCGACGATGATCGCACCCAGGCGGGTGGAGCGCCGGTCCGCCAGGAATAGCCACAGCCACAGCATGTTGAGCGCCAGGTGCATGCTCATCGAGAAGGCGGTCATCGCCGTGATCAGCATTTGCGAGGAGCCGGCATAGAGCAGCACGCAGGCCGCTTGCGTTGTCGCGGACGCCGGCCAGAGAAGGCGCGATACGCGCCACAGGCAAAATCCGCCGAACGTCGCCAGCAACGGCGATGCCAGCGCCGGATCGGCCAACCAGCCGACGGCTGCCCGCCACGCGGCGTTGATCGGCAGGTAGGATGAAATCCAGAACTCCCGGCCGCCAACGGGGAGCATGAAAATCAGATTCAGCGCATCGGCGATTGGGCGCCACGCGGCCGGAATGGGAGCAAGCAACTGTCCCTTACGGAAGATGGCCGCATCGAATGCGGCCATCTGCTCGTCGCGGGTAAGCTCGTAGCCGCTGAACACGAGATAGTGCCCCGCCCAGCCGGCAAGCAGGATCAAGCCGAGCAGCACTGGAACCAACAGCTTCGGATTGTCCGGCAGCAGGTTCTTGCCCTTCGCCGTTCGCGCCCAGTGCCCCGCCAGGAAGATAATCAACAGCAGGGCTGGCGCCACGTAGAGATCCTGGCGGAACGCCAGAGTCGCGGTCAGCAGCTCTCCGCCGCCCACATAAGGCAGGGTGAGTGTCAAAAACGCCAGCGCACCGAGTGTCCAGCCGGCAATCTTGCAGGCGCGCTCGAACGCCGTGAGATCCGGGTCGCTCGGGCTGACGCGCCGGGCTCGCTCCACAGTCCTGCGCACGTACCCCCCCGATCAGCCCAACCTATTCGCAACAGCAATCCCCTACGGGACTAGCGAAGTCCAGACGGAGAAAGTAGGCGCACGCGATGTCCGGAAGGGAGCGGCCCGCCGACCACAATCAGCAGACCTTCTGGTGGGAACGCCGGTGGTTTCTTGCGGCGGTGGTGTTCGCCGCGGCCATTCCCCTGATTTATCCCCCCATTCCGCCCCTCGTCGATCTTTTGGGTCACATGGGCCGCTACCGCGTTGAACTGGATCTCACTCAGTCGCCATGGCTGCAACAATATTACGGCTATCGCTGGGCGGCGATCGGCAACCTCGGAGTCGACATCCTCGTAAAGCTGATCGGGCCGCTGCTCGGCCTCGAGCCGGCGGTGAAGCTCATCACAGTCACCATTCCGGTGGTGACGGTCGTTGGATGTCTTTGGGTTGCGCGAGAGGTCCACGGACGGATCCCGCCGACGGCCTTGTTCGCGCTGCCCTTCGCTTATGGCCACCCATTCCTGTTCGGGTTCGTCAATTACGCGTTGGCGATGGCGCTCGCTTTCCTGAGCTTTGCGCTTTGGCTCCGGCTTGGCCGCTTCGGACAGACCAAGCTCCGGGCCATGTTGTTCGCGCCGATCTCGGTCCTCATTTTCTTCTGCCACACCTACGGTTGGGGTGTGCTCGGGCTGCTGTGCTTTTCGGCCGAAACCGTTCGCCAACATGACAACGGCAGGAAGTGGCTGAAGGCCGGCTTGTCTGCCGCGCTTCACGCCTTGGTGATGGCGCTTCCGATCGCGATCATGCTTGCCTGGCGAAGCGACACCCACGGCGGCTCGACCTTCGGATGGTTCGAATGGCGCAAGTGGGAGTGGATTTATTCCGCGCTGCGTGATCGCTGGCAGGTCTTCGATATCGCGTCGGTGGCATTGGCCGCACTGGTGCTCGTCTTCGCCTTAATCAGCCGCGGCCTAACCTTCTCACGCAACCTCGCATTCTCCGCCATCGTGCTCAGCATTGCTTTCGCGATCATTCCCTGGACCGTGTTCGGCTCTTCTTACGCTGACATGCGCATCGTCCCTTATGTGTTCATGACCGCGCTACTCGCCGTCCGATTCCATGATCATGCTACAGCGCGGGCCGCGCGCGCATTCGCAATTCTGGGCACTGCATTCTACGCCGTTCGACTAAGCGCGACCGCCGCAAGCCTGGCAATTGCGTCGAACGGCCTTGGGGCGAGGCTGACGGCCCTCGACCAGGTGCCGATGGGCTCTCGAGTCGTCAGCTTGGTCGGCCTTGCTTGTCCAACGCCCTGGGCGTTGCCGCGCGCCAGTCACATCGGCGGCATGGTGATTGCGCGCCGGCTCGGCTTTTCGAACGACCAATGGCTAATGGAAGGAATCAACCTCTTGCAGTTGCGCTACCGGCAAGCGGGCATTTTCGGTTCCGATTCTTCCCAGATTGTCCGGCTGAATGGGTGCCGGGGCTGGACCGTCGACACGGCACTCGGCGCACTTCCCCGTGATCGGTTCGACTATGTCTGGCTGGTCGACACCGGGCCATACGACCCCAGACTCGTCGCCGGGATGCAGCCGGTCTGGCGCGGACCCGGGTCCATCCTCTATCGGTGGAATCCATGACTGGATTGTCGATTGTCGTCCCCTGCTTCGACGAAGAGGCTTGCTTGCCCGTTTTGCGCGACAGGCTGACTGCGGCCGCGCGCGCGGCGGTCGGCGACGATTACGAAATCGTCCTCGTCAACGACGGCTCGGGCGACCGAACCTGGGCAATCATGGCGGATCTGGCAGCCGCGGATGCCCATCTTGTTGCAATCAATCTGTCGCGTAATCACGGGCACCAGCTCGCGCTGACCGCAGGGCTCGACCTGTGCCGCGGGGACGTGATCCTCGTCATTGATGCGGACCTTCAAGATCCGCCCGAACTCTTAACTGAGATGCTGGCCACGATGCGCCGCGAAAATGCGGACGTGGTCTATGGCGTGCGCAGAAGCCGCGCGGGTGAAACGGCCTTCAAGCGGGCGACGGCGCACGGTTTTTACCGCCTGTTGTCGCGGGCGACCGAGGTCAACATCCCGGTCGACGCCGGCGATTTCCGACTGATGAGCCGCCGCGCGCTCGACGCGCTGCTCGCAATGCCGGAACAGGCACGATTCATCCGGGGAATGGTCGCGTGGATCGGCTTCAAGCAGGTCCCGCTTCCTTACAATCGCGATCAGCGCTTTGCCGGCGAAACCAAATATCCGGTGCGCAAGATGATTCGATTTGCGTTCGACGCGCTGACCGGTTTTTCGTCTGCGCCGTTGAAGCTCGCGAGCCACGCCGGCCTGTGGCTCTCGCTCGGCTCGGTGCTGATCGTCGTTTACATCTTCATCGGCTGGCTTTCGGGCCGAAGCGTTCCCGGCTGGACGTCTTTGATGCTGGTGGTGGTCGTGCTCGGCGCGATCCAGATGTTCGTCCTGGCGCTAATGGGAGAATATCTTGGCCGCCTCTACAACCAGGCCAAGAACCGCCCGCTCTACATCGTTCAGGAAATCGCGGGCCGCAGCGCAGAGCAACCGGCAAGGCTCGGGGTCATCGCGTCAGGCGTAGGTCCAGCGGCGGTGAAGGGCAAAGGTCATAAGCGGCGTAAGAACGACATTGGGAACGATCGGCCACCAGTTCGGCCCGTGTAGGTGTTCGACCAGAATCCACACCCAGAAGGTGTTCACGAGATAAGCGAAGATGTTCACCGCGGCGAAGCGCGAGCCGATCCGCGTGTGGTCGTCGCGCTCGCCATGACCGCGGAAACTGACCCAGCCGTGAGCGAAATATCCGACGATGACACCGATGATCCAGGCGATGGCGATCGCCATCAGCGGCGAAGTCAGCCGGCTCTGCGCGAGGCCGTAATAGATCGCCTGGCCGCCGATGGTGATCATGGCGCCGATGACCCCGTAGCGGATCAGCTGATTGAAGGCTTCACGCGCTTGCGGCTCCGAAAGGACGCGCTCGACATGGCGTTTCACTTGCGGAGACGAGCCTCCACCGATGCCTTGGCCATGGCGATCGGCTTGACCAGCGACGTCGGGATCAGCCGGACGGCGGCGCGGCGAAGTGCCCAGGATAAATCTCCGCCGATTTCGAGCGGCTGGCCCTCGGGCACTTTGGCCGAAAGGATGGACTTGCTGAGGCGTTTGCGGCCGGCGGCGTTGGCGTAAATCACGCTGTTGAACCGGTACCAAGGCTTTACCCGCCGGAGGTCCGCAAGCCGGGGGCGAAGCCAGTCGAAAGCCTCATAGCCACGCTGCGCAAACAGCTTGCGCCAATATTCGGGCGGCTGCTCATTGACGTGATGCTCACCCCCCTGGTGAGGGACTGCGGCCGAAAAGAGGATGACGTCGCCATGGCGGACGAGATTATCAGCGAAGCCGGCGGCGCAAGTCGCGGGAAGATGCTCGGCGACCTCTAGGCTTTGGACAAGGTCGAACCGGCGCCCGAGATCGAGCGGAGTCGCGAGGTCGTGCGCCACGAACCGGTCAGTCGGAATCGAGAGTTGCTCTCTTACGACATAGTCGCCGTCCACGGCGATCACGTCTTTGAGTCCCGCCTTCATCCATTCCGCGGCCCAGGCGCCATGACCCGATCCAACGTCGAGTAGGCTGGTGACCTCGATTTCGCCGAGGATCAGTCCCGCGACGACTTCAGCCGAAGCGCGCGAGCCGGCGTCGATATAATCGTAGAAGTCGGTGGAATAGACGTGGTCGGTCATAGGGTTCCCGCGCTGCCCTAGCGGGCCACGGTCGGCAGGGTCAAACTCAACCAACATTGCCGGCGGGTTAAACCTCCCCCTCCCTCCTTGCCCTTTGAAAGCGACCGGCTAGGACGCGAACGATGTGGCAAGCAAAGGCTCAGAATTTGGAAGCGCGCGTGCTGGACTGGCTCGAGCGTCATTGGAAGCTCGCGGCCCTGCTTGTCTGGCTCGGCCTTTGCGCCTGGTTCATGTTCGAGCGGTGGAACGCGATCCGCTGGTTCGGGCTCGGGGACACCGACGACAATATGCGGATCATGCAGGTTCGCGCCTTGCTTCACGGCCAAGATTGGTTCGATCTTCGGCAGTACAGGCTCAATCCGCCTTACGGGGCCAACATTCATTGGTCGCGGCTGGTCGATCTGCCGATTGCGGGAATGATCCTCTTGCTCCAGCCCCTGATCGGCGGTGCCGCGGCGGAGCGCTGGGCGGTCGCGATCGCGCCACTCCTGCCTTATCTGCTGCTGCTCGTCTCGCTCGCTCTGAC
Source organism: Pseudomonadota bacterium (assembly GCA_046765675.1). Taxonomy (GTDB): domain Bacteria; phylum Pseudomonadota; class Alphaproteobacteria; order Sphingomonadales; family Sphingomonadaceae; genus Sphingomicrobium. Next base: position 4,348 of record JBKPOR010000226.1, on the reverse strand, counting down.
CGTCCGCCGGCTGGTCGACCCACGCGCTTATGCCATCGCCTTTTTCGCGGCGTTCTTCGCCGGATCGACCAACGGCATGTTCATGCCCGAACGGATCGATCATCACGGCTGGCAGCTCGCATTATTGGCCCTGGCGATCGCTGCGATCGCCGACCCGAAGCGCCTGCGCGGCGGTATCACTCTCGGCGTCGCCACGGCGCTTTCGCTCGCGATCGGGCTGGAGATGATGATCTACTTGGCGATCGCGGGGGTGGCGATGGCCCTCTTCTGGATCGTGGACTCGGGCGAACGTGATCGCCTCAAAGGCTACGCCGTTACGCTCACTGGGGGAACGGCGCTCGCATTCCTTGTCTTCGCCTCCTACGCGAACCGGCAGCCGGTCTGTGATGCGCTGTCGCCGGTCTGGCTGTCCGATGCCTTGCTCGCCGGTGCGCTGCTTTACGGGCTGGCCTGGATTTCGCCGGGCGACTGGAAGAAACGGCTGGCCCTTGCGGTCGGCGCGGGCCTGATCATCGCGGTATTTCACGGCGCGACGTGGCCGCAATGCCTCGACCGGCCCGAGCGTGTGTCCCCGGATGTTTATCGCCTGTGGCTCAGCCACGTCCGCGAGGCCCGTCCGATCTATATGCACGGCTGGAGGATCGCGACTCTGACCCTCGCCTTGCCCGCGGCAGGAGCAGCAGGCTGGCTCCTTTTGATCTGGGACAAGCGACGGGACCCCCAGCTGCTGAGACGGATCATCGCCGCCGCGGCGCCAGGCTTCGCGGCGAGCCTTCTGCTGTTCTGGCAGACGCGGACCGGCCCGGCCGCGCAAATGCTGGCCGCGCCGGGCACTGCAGCGCTCGTCTGGATCCTCGTCCCGCGAGCCTGGAATTGGAGATATGGAAAGATCGGGATCGGCGACCTGAAAGTCCGCGTGCTGGCGGTCTTCGCGATAGTCATAATTGGTGCCGGCGCCGCGGTCCCGTTGATCCTCGATTATCTGCCGGCGGAAAGGAAAACGAAGCAGGCGGCGGCGATCGACCGCGCCAACGTCCTTTGCAACTCGCTGTGGGGGCTTCATAGCGTGGCACTGCAGCCGAAGGGCGTCGTGTTCACCTTCGTCGACCTTGGTCCGCGCCTCATCGCGGTCACGCACCATGACTCGATCGCGGGTCCCTATCACCGCAACGGACAACAGATCGCCGATGTAATGAACGCATTTCGGGGAAGCGAAGCCCAGGCGCATGCGCTGATCGCCAAATATCATTCCACTTATTTGCTGACCTGCCCGAACAGCTCGACGACGACGATCTTTATGTCCGAAGCGCCAAAGGGCTTCTACGGACAGCTCGAACGCGGCCAGGTGCCGAAGTGGCTGTCGCCCGTCGGTCTTCCGAAGGATTCGCCGTTCCGGATGTGGCGAGTTTCCGGTTAGGCCAGGACTGACGGAAAGCTCTGCTTCAGGCCGTCGACCACGAACTGCGCGGCGAGAGCGGCGAGGATCACGCCGAGAATTCGGGTAATCATCGCTTCGACCTTTTCACCGATCATCCGCATCAACGGCCCTGCGGCGAGCAGAGTCACTGCGGTGATCAACATGACGACGGTTATCGCGGCGAGGACAGTCGCGACCTCGAGCGGCCCTTCCGTCCGCGAAACCCAAAGCATCGCGCTCGCAATCGATCCCGGGCCCGTGATCATCGGGATCGCCATCGGAAAGACGCTGATGTCCTCGGCCTCGGGCGTGCCTTCAATCGACTGCGCGCGCATTTCACGGCGCGCCGTACGCCGCTCGAAAATCATGTCGAACGCGATGAAGAAGAGCAGGATGCCGCCGGCGATTCGGAAGCTCCCGAGGCTGATCCCGAGCGCGTGGAGCATCGGCCGGCCGAGCAGCGCGAAGAACATCAGGATCGCCCAGGCGATGAGCGACGAGCGAAGCGCCATCGCGCGGCGGTGCGCCGCGGGCGTGCCGCGCGTCAGGCTCGCGAAGATCGGGGCACAGCCGGGCGGATCGATGATCACCAGGAAGGTGACGAGCGCCGAGCCGAACAGCTCGATCATTGCGATGGCTTCGGCGGTGGGACCCGGTTGTGGAGGACCTGCGCGTAATGCGAGCTGTTCCACAGGAAGACGCGGAACGTCCGGCCACCTTGTTTGTCGACCTTCCAGTCCCAGCCGAGCGTCCTGTCGGCGGATTGTCCGCGTCCATTATCTTCCGGCGTGGTGCGTGACTCCTTCGCCGTCAGCGGCGGGGGCGGGGCGATCGGCGCCCCTTTGGCGCGACCCCGACAAGACGCGCGGTGCACCTGTGCGCGCTTCGCCGCGGAAGCTTTGCCTTCCATCGGCCCGCCGCCGTCATAGACCCAGCGCCAATGACGCTTGGTGCGCTGCCACACGGTCGTGAAATAGCCGCCGGGAGTTCCATCCACCTTCCACCACGGCCCGGTATTCACTGAAATCCGGCCATCGCACGAAACGAAGCTGTGCGCCGGCCGCCAGCTGATCGCCTTGGGCGGATCCTTTTCCGGGAGAGCCTGGTGCGCCCAGGCGGCTTGCGGAGTGAAGATCACGGCGTCGCGTTCCGCCCATTTACGAAAGGCGGTCCATTGGCCGATCCGCTGGGCATCGCGAGCGAATGCATATTCAGCGTCGACCGCGCTCGGTTCGGCTGCGGCAAGAAGCAGTGCGATAATCATAGTCCCTCCGGATCGGCGAGGCCGGCGCGGCGGTGCGCGGCAACCAGCGTATTACGCATCAGCATGGCGATCGTCATCGGACCGACGCCGCCCGGTACCGGTGTGATCGCCGCAGCAACCTCCGCGACTTCATCATAAGCGACATCGCCGACCAGACGCCCTTTGCCATCCTCGGCAGGGAGTCGGTTGATGCCGACGTCGATCACCGTCGCCCCGGGCTTGATCCAATCGCCGCGCACGATCTCCGGCCGTCCGACCGCCGCAACGACGATGTCCGCCCGTCGAACGACATTCGCCACGTCGCGGGTCTTCGAATGAGCGATGGTGACCGTCGCGCTTTCGGCGATCAGCAGCTGCGCCATCGGCTTGCCGACAATGTTGGATCTTCCGATCACAACCGCTTCGAGCCCGGCGAGGCTTGCGATCTCCGCCTTCAGCAAATGAAGACAGCCGAAGGGAGTGCATGCGACCAGGCCCGGGAGGCCCGCCGCGAGCCTGCCCGCATTCATAGGATGGAAGCCGTCGACGTCCTTCCCCGGCTCGATTGTCTCGATCACCCGCGCCGAATCGATTTGCGCTGGCAAGGGGAGCTGGACCAGGATTCCGTCGACTGTTTCATCGGCGTTGAGATCGATCACCAGCTGGAGAAGCTGGGCCTCGGAGGTCGAATCCGGAAGATTGTGGGCGAAACTCGCCATGCCCACCTCGGCCGTGGCCCGGTTTTTCGAGCGAACGTAAACTGCGCTCGCCGGATCCTCCCCGACCAGCACCGTCGCCAGGCCTGGCGGACGGCCGACCCGTCGCTCGAAGTCGCGCACATGGCCGCCGACTGTCTCGCGGATCGCGGCGGCCGCGGCTTTGCCGTCGATCCGCCTTGCGGTCATAGCGTTCCGGTGATGAGGCTGGACTCAGCTCCCGACAGAAGCCTGTGAGCGATCGCGATCAGGATGATGACGATGAGCGGTGAAAAATCGATCCCGCCAAAATCCGGAAGCATCCGCCGGATCGGGCGGTACATCGGCTCGGTGACCCGGTTGATCGCACCAACGAAGGCCCGGACGCCCGGCGAGTGAATGTTGAGCACGTTGAACACAACGAGCCAACTCAGAACAAACTGAACGATGACGATGAACCACAGGATGTCCAGCAGGTAGTGAGCAATGTCGAACAGTGCGCCAGTCATTCGTGCGGCTTAGCCAAGCCGCGCTTGCGCTGCAAATGAGCGGGTCGGAACTGTCCACCCGACAGTCCCGCTGCAGCTCATGGCGCAAACCTTTCAGGCTCCGCGACCGCGAGGATTTCGGCAAAATCCCCGGACGGATCCGCCCATTCGGCGACGGGGGTCCAGCCGCCCGCGAGCAGCAGCAACCGGCCTCCGCGAGCGCCATATTTGTGGCTGTTCTCCGTGTGAATGGAAGCGCCCGCAGCGAACCGGAAGCGCCGCCCGGCGACCTTGAACGCGACGTCGCGGACGGCGACCAGATGCATTTCGATTCGCGACATTATGTCGTTCCAGCGCGCCTCGTGCCGGAACTCGCTCACTGGAATGTCGCCGTCGAGCTCGCGGTTGATACGCCGAAGGAGATTGAGGTTGAACTCGGCGGTGACTCCTTCCGGCTCGTCATAAGCCGCGAGCAGTCTATCGACCCCCTTCACCCGGTCCATTC
>JBKPOR010000225.1:0-14698 GCA_046765675.1 Pseudomonadota bacterium | reverse complement strand
AAGCAACGCCCCCCAACCTCGGGACGTTCCCCTTATTCCTCTTCTCCGGACGCCAGGTCTTCGCCAATCACCGCGTCGGGGATGGGTGCGATCTCCGAATCGCCGCTTTCGAGCTCTTCCTCGTCGCTCTCCTCGATCTTGGCGACGCTGACCACATGCTCATTTTCGGCGACTCGGAAGATCGTCACGCCCTGAGTGTTGCGGCCCATGATCCGGATGTCGCCGACGGTCGTTCGGATCATCTTGCCCTGGTCGGTGACCAGCATGAGCGCTTCGCCCTGGTGAGCCGGGAAGGAAGCGACGACTCGGCCGTTACGCTCCGATGTGTCGATGTTGGTGATGCCCTGGCCGCCGCGGTTCGTCCGGCGATATTCGTAAGCCGACGAGCGCTTGCCGTAGCCATTCTCAGTCACCGTCAGGATGAACTGCTCGTTGTCCTGAAGGTCGGCGTAACGGTCTGGCGGAAGAGTGCACTCCACGTCCTCGCGCTCACGCCATGGCGGGCACCTCAGATAAGCCTCGCGCTCATCCTGGCTGGTGCCGACGCGGTGGAGAATGGACATGGACATCACTTCATCGTTGCCGAGCAGCCGCACGCCGCGAACGCCCGTCGACGTGCGCGATTGGAACTCGCGGACGTCGGTCGCCATGAATCGGATCGCCTTGCCGATACGCGTCGCGAGCAGGACGTCGTCTTCCTCGGTGAGCAAGGACACGCCAATCAGGCGATCGGTCGGATCGGCCTGCTCGTCATTATCCTCACCCTCGGATTCATCGGCCGGGCCGGTGCCGAACCGCATCGCGATCTTGCCGTTGGAAGGAATGTTGGTGAAGGCCGCCATGCTGTTGCGCCGGACCGTTCCATGCGCGGTCGCGAACATGATGTGCAGGCCGCCCCATTCGGCTTCGTCTTCGGGCAAGGGCAGGACGGTCGAAATGGTTTCGCCTTCGGCCAGTGGCAGCAGGTTCACCATCGGCCTGCCGCGCGTGTTCGGTCCCCCCTCGGGCAGTCGCCACACCTTCATGCGGTAGACCCGGCCGAGATTGGAGAAGAACAAGACGGGATTATGAGTCGAGGTGACGAACAGGTTCGTGACCGCGTCCTCTTCCTTCGTCGCCATTCCGGCGCGGCCCTTGCCGCCCCGCTTCTGTTCGCGAAATATCGATAGGGGCGTCCGCTTGATGTAGCCGGCGAGGGTGACGGTCACGACCATGTCCTCGCGCTCGATGAGGTCCTCGTCCTCGATCCCGTCCGCCGCGGGGGCGAGCTCCGTCACCCGCGGAGTGGCAAATTCGGCTTCGACCTCGTCGAATTCCTCCCTCATCACCTCGTAGAGCCGGCCACGGTTGGCGAGAATTTCGAGCAGCTCGCCGATGCTGGTGGCAAGTTCCGCCAGTTCATTGCCGATCTCGTCGCGGCCCAGAGCCGTGAGGCGATGCAGCCTCAGCTCGAGGATCGCGCGGACCTGCGCGTCGGACAGGCGGTAGGCCTTGTCGCGCTTTTGCGGCTCGACCGCTTCGACGAGAGCGATGTACGGCCGAATTTCCTCCATTGGCCATTCGCGCTCGAGCAGGCGTTCGCGCGCAACCACAGGGCTCGCGGAGGACCGGATCAGCTTTACGACCTCGTCGAGATTGGTGACCGCGACGACGAGGCCGAGCAGGAGGTGGGCTCGCTCGCGAGCCTTCAACAGCTCGAATTTGGACCGCCGCGTAATCACTTCCTCGCGGAAGCGGACGAAGCTTTCGATGAAGTCGCGAAGAGTGAGCGTCTCGGGCCGGCCGCTACGGATCGCGAGCATGTTGGCAGGGAAGGAAGATTGCGCGGGCGTGTGGCGCCAGAGCTGGTTGAGCACGACGTCCGGGGTCGCGTCACGCTTGAGGTCGATGACGACGCGGACTCCGTGGCGGCTGGATTCGTCGCGGATGTCGGCGACGCCTTCGATCCGCTTGTCCTTGGCGGCCTCGGCGATCTTTTCGACCAGGCCCGTCTTTCCAACCTGGTACGGAATTTCCGTCAGAACGATCGAGCGCCGCTCGCCGCGGCCTTCCTCGACGACGTAGCGGGAGCGCATCATGATCGAGCCGCGACCCGTCGTATAAGCGCTGCGAATCCCCGATTGGCCGAGAATGAAGGCGCCGGTGGGGAAGTCGGGAGCTTTGACGTGCTCCATCAGCCCTTCTGAAGTGATCGCCGGATCCTCGATGTAGGCGCGGCACGCCGCGATGACCTCGCCAAGGTTGTGCGGCGGGATGTTGGTCGCCATCCCGACCGCGATTCCGCCCGCGCCGTTGACGAGCAGGTTCGGAAAGCGCGCTGGAAGAACCTGCGGCTCGCGCTCCGACGCATCGTAATTGGGGGTGAAGTCGACGGTATCGCGGTCGATGTCGCCCAGAAGGAAATTGGCGACCTTGGCGAGCCGTGCTTCGGTATATCGCATCGCCGCCGGGGGGTCGGGATCCATCGACCCGAAGTTGCCCTGGCCGTCGATCAAGGGAACGCGCATCGACCAGCTCTGGGTCATCCGGGCGAGCGCATCGTAAATCGCGCTGTCGCCGTGCGGGTGATATTTACCCATGACGTCGCCGACGATGCGGCTCGATTTGCGGTATGGCCGTCCGGCGACATAGCCGGCTTCCTGGCAGGCATAGAGGATTCGGCGGTGAACCGGCTTCAGGCCGTCGCGCACGTCCGGAAGGGCGCGAGAGACGATGACGCTCATCGCGTAGTCGAGGTAAGAGGTCTTCATCTCCTCGACGATGGAGATGGGAGCGATGTCACTTCCGCCCGACGGCGGCTGCTGGTCGTTATTGAGGTCGTCGACTGGCGGTTCGGTGGCCAAGAAATAGTCCTGCGATTAGGGATGCACGCGTGGGTTGCGGCCAATGCCGCGCCCCCCGCCGATCTATCTAGTGCATCAGTACCGCGAGCACCACCCCGCGCGCACGCGTATGCGCGCGCGAGGTGCGCGGCTCACCTCATGGGTTCCACCAGACCCATTCGTTGGTGTCGATTCGACCATTGCCATTGCGGTCGATTCGCGACCAAGTCGAGGCCGACCAATATTCGTCGGCGCTCAAATATCCGTCGCCATTGGCGTCGAACGCAGACCAATAATTGGTCCAATAGTCCGGATTGTAATAGGTCGACCGATAGAAGCCGCCGGCGCGGTAGCACTGTTCGAATTCCGATCGGCTGATGCGACCGTCGCCGTTGACGTCCCAACCACTATAGGACTTGGTCCGGTATGTATTCCACTCATCGCCGCTGATCCAACCGTCGTTGTTGATGTCGACATAGCCGTAGCTGCCGCACACACCGGAAGCGGCCACAGATTCAGCGGGCACTGCGCCCGGCGGTGGTGGAGGCGTTGCGGCGCAGGCGCCAATGGCCGCGGCGCCGGCGAAGAGGAATGGGAGTGCAAGCTGTCTCATAAGTGCCTCCTGTTCGAAGCACCCCGGACCCCCGCTCGCCCGGGGCCTGAGTCGAATCAACCGATCCAAAGGCCGGAAGGTTCCAAGAGTTAGGCCGGTTCAATGCGGGTTCAGCCCGAACGGGGCAGAGAGCTTGGCGTGTCCGCCGCGAACGACTAAGCGCTCGCGCGCATATTCCCTTTTTAAACCGTCTCCATTCGGGGGAGAAACCGATGAAGTTGACCACCACCACCGCGCTCGGAATCGTCCTTGCAATTGCATCCGTGCCCGCCGCCGCCCAGCTCACGCGCTCGCAGGAGAGCGACAAGCCCGAGCCTCAGTCTCAGCAGCAGCAGCAGCAGCAAAGCAAGCCGGGCGACATCAAGCCGTCCGCGGGCGCGCTCAAGGCGATCGTCGATTTGCAGAATGCGGTGAAGGCCAATGACACCGCCAACATTCCGGCCAAGATCGCTGCCGCGCAGGCGGTCGCGAAGACCAAGGAAGACCGTTACCTGATCGGAGTTTTCCAGCGCCAGGCTGCCCTGAACGCGAAGGACGTTGCCGGCCTCGCCGCGGCAGTGCAGGCCCTGGAAGCATCGAACTTCCTGGATTCGACGAAGCTCGCCGCGTTGTACATGGATCTCGGCATCCAGCAGTTCAACGCGAAGCAGACTGCTCAGGCGGTGGCTTCGTTCCAGCGCGCGACGACGCTGACTCCGAACGACTCTGGCGCGATTGAATTGCTTGCCCAGGCGAAGAGCGCGGCGGGACAGAAAGCCGAGGCCGCCAGCCTTTTCCAGCAGACGATCAAGGCACGCATCGCCGCCGGCCAGAAGCCGACGGAAGATGTCTACCGCCGAGCGGTCCAGGCTGCGTACGACTCACAGGCCCCGGCCGCGATCGAGCTCGGCCGCCAATGGGTGACAGCCTATCCCAGCCCCGACAGCTGGCGGAATGCCATCCTCATTTATCGCAACCTCGCCAAGCCGGACGTCGAGGGCACGCTGGACCTTCTCCGGCTGATGCAGACGATGAACGCTTTATCGAACCCGACGGACTATAATCTGTTCGCAACGGCCGCGGCCGACCAGCAGAACTTTGTCGAAGCCCAATCGGTGATCGACGCTGGAATCGCGGCCAAGAAGGTCGACCCGGCTTCGCCGATGTTCCGTGACGTGGTCGTGGGCCTCAAGAGCAAGCAAAAGCTCACCGAGGCGGATCTCACCGAAGCCGAGAAGATCGCGCAGACGGGGACCGCCATGGTCCGCGTCGGCGACCGCTATTTCGGCATGGGCCAATATGCCAAGGCCGCGGACCTCTACCGCAAGGCACTAGCAAAGGGCGGAGTGGACGCGGACATCGCCAACATCCATCTCGGAATGGCCCTCGCTCGGTCGAACGACAAGGCCGGGGCCACGGCGGCGTTCAATGCGGTCAAAGGTCCTCGCGCCGAGATCGCGAAATATTGGCTTCTCTACCTCCAGGGCGCCTGATTAGTGCACGGGCGCCGGATCAGCCGGCGTCCTCCATCGGCTGCTGTCGAAGTTCCTGTAGGGCTTGCCAAACTGTCCCGTTTCGGGATGGTTAAACACTTGACGCTTAGCGCGAAGTAAACGGCCGCATAGAGCCTGTGATCGGTGCGTCTGGAGGATGCGAAAAGCCGGTGCGGTTCGACGATAGATTGCTGACTGTGCTCAACCAGCCTGCGAGCGACCGCCATGACACGGCGGTCCGCTGGAGGCAGCTGGTCGATCTTGTCGCGCGCGCCGGACCTAATAGTTCGAGCCCCGTCGTCGCTCAGGCGCTGGAATCGATTCGCGCCGAATCCAAAGATGTCGACGAGTCGCTGCGAGCCGCGGCCGCCCGGGCAGTCGCCGCGCTTCCACTCCCGCTCGGCCTGCTCGAGTGTTTCGCAGGGGACAAGTTGACCGTTTCCGCGCCGGTCCTTGCGGCCGCGAGCCTCGACGCCGGGCAGTGGAGCACCTTGCTCGCGAGCGCCGACGACGAGACCAGGCGCTTCGTTGAAACGGTCCATCCCGAACTCGCTCCGACTGCGGAACCGGACGCGACCGAGGCGTTGGTCGAGCGCGTTCCAAGCGAGAGGCCCGAGCGCCAAGCGCCGCGCAGGCCGGCCCAGCGCCGGCCGCGAGCACCCGCCGGACCTTCGCTCAGCGAGGTTGTCGCGCGAATCGAACGCCGGCGGCGCACACGTGAGCAAAAGGCCGTGGGCCCCGGTCCGGCCGTTCCGTCCGGTGCGCCGGCCCTGTTCCGTTGGGAATGCGGACCATCCGGAGAAATTGCCTGGGTCGAGGGGGCCCCCCGCGGCGCCTTGATCGGCCGTTCGATCGCTCGAAGCGACAATGGAGCGCGGGTGGCCGAAGAGGTTATTCGGGCCTTCGCAATGCGCGCGCCGTTCCGCGATTCGGCCCTTACCGTGCCAGGTGACGGACTTGTTTCGGGGGAATGGAAGATCAGCGCGGTCCCCGCGTTCGATCCCAGTGACGGTCGCTTCCGGGGCTATCGCGGAATCGCACTGCGCGATCTTCCGCCGCCCGCCGAGCGAAGCTCCGCCCCGGAAATGCTGACCGACCCGGATTCGCTGCGCGAGCTGGTGCATGAAATCAAGACTCCCCTGAATGCGATCATCGGCTTTGCCGAGATCATCGACGGCCAATATCTGGGACCCGCGGACCGGCGTTACCGCGAACGCGCGTCGGACATCGTCTCGCAGGCGCATCTGCTGCTCGGAGCGATCGACGATCTCGATTTTGCGGCGAAGATCCATACGTCGGACGGTGAATCGCGCCAGCTGGTAAATCTGGGCCAGCTCGTGGAACGCATGATCCCATCGCTGCGCGAGATGGCCGAGGCGCGCGGCGTAGACCTCGAAGCGTCGCGCACCATCAGGGACCTTAGCGTTCCCATCGAGGCCGAACTCGCAGACCGAATGATCTTCCGGATGTGCAGCGCGGTAATCGAATGCGCCGCCGAAGGGGAGCGCCTGACGCTGTCCGTCGATCAGGCGCTGGAAAATTGCCGGGTGTCGATCAGCCGGCCGGCAGCCTTACGCGGCATGTCGGACGAGGAGTTGTTCGAATCGCAAGAAGCCGAAGTCACGCAGAGCTTCTGGTTGCATCTGACGCGCGGACTGGCGCGGATCGCAGGAGTGACTTTGGTCGCGTCGCCGGATTCGATCGCGCTGACATTCCCACGCGCCTGACTTGGCGGTGGACCAACCCTTGGTTATCTGACACGGACCGGGAGGGCCTGTAGCTCAACGGTAGAGCCGGCCGCTCATAACGGCTAGGTTGGAGGTTCGAATCCTTCCGGGCCCACCAAGGTTTCGATCGAAGTACCACTTCGGGTGGTTATCGGGGAGTAGCGCAGTCTGGTAGCGCATCTGCTTTGGGAGCAGAGGGTCGCAGGTTCGAATCCTGTCTCCCCGACCATCCTCCGCTAAAGCTCCGGCTGGTCAACCAGTTGTAACCTTTAGATGCGGAGGCTGCGCGCCGAAGCCTTGCAGAAGGCGAGCGGGCTTACTTCGTTTTCGCCTTGTTCTCGGCCTGGACGTTGGTGTTGACGTTCACGTCGACATCCGTGTTTTTGACCTTGTCGCTGAGATTGCCAGCCTCGTTTCCCACGTCATTGGCGATATTTCTGACGTCGTTGCCAACATCGCTCGCGGTGTTGGCGGCGAGCTCTTCATTGACCGTGACGCTGACCGTGTTGTTGGCTTCGTCCTTTGAGACATTGCAGGCAGCTACAAGCAACAGCGGAATTGTGAGCATGATGCGCATCTGGTCCTCCCTATTTGCAGGGATCAACGCCTCTTGCCCCGTTTCGGCTCCGGCGCGATTCCGCCTGATAGCGTCGCGAGCATAGCGGTCCAGGCGGCAACATTCTGCCGGAGCTGGTCCGTATCGATCTTGTCGAGCGTGTCGTCCGGAGTGTGGTGGATATCGAAATAACGCGTGCCGTCCTGGCCCAGCGAGACCCATGGAGCGCCGGCGGCGATGGTCGGCCCGACATCGGTGCCGTCGGCCTCGCCCTTGTCGTTCTTGACAATGCCAAGCGGCGCGAGTGCGGCCGTCAGCGCCGCATAAGCGTCCGGCTGATCCTTCATCAGGCTGGTGCTGAACCGCCAGATTCGGTCGGCGCCGAAATCGCTTTCGCCGGCGATGGCATAGCGGTCGGACGCATGCGCCTTCGCAAGCGCCGCTCCGCCGAAACCGCCGGGCTCCTCCGCGCCGAACCATACGACGCGAATCGTCCTGAGTGGACGGCCGGCGTCCATGATCCACTTGGCTGCGGCGGTCGTGATCGCGACGCCGGCGCCGTCGTCGATCGCTCCGGTGCCCTGGTCCCAGCTGTCGAGATGCCCGCCGACAAGAAGGATCGGCGCCTTCGGATCGCGCCCTGGAACCTCGGCAACGACATTGCCTGAATGACCGCCTTCGCTCTTCTGGCTAACCAGGGTCAGGTGCATGATGACGGGCTGGCCGCGCTTGAGGATCCGGACAAGCTGTTCGGCGTCCGGCAGCGGAAGCGCTCCGGCCGGGATCGGGTTCGCTCCGTCGGTGAAATATTGAACGCCCGTGTGAGGGTTGCGGTGATGATCGGTTCCGATCGAGCGGATGACGATCGCAAGCGCACCTTTTTTCGAGGCGATCGTCGGACCCTGCCGCCGAGGCGCTCCGAACTGCCCGTAACCGGCCCCATCCTGCGCCGGCATCATATGGTGATCGATGAAGACGATCTTGCCTTTCACGGCATCGTCCGGAGCGGCCCGCAAGGCGTCGACACCGTCGAAATAGACGATTTGGCCGGTCACGCCCTCGGATCCGGTCGAGCCGCTGTAGCCGAGGGCTGCGACCATGAGCTTTTGGGGGAAGGGAGAGATGATTTCCGCGCTTTCGGGCCCGCGCGTCCACACGGGCATGTCGAACGGTTCGACGTGGACGTTCGAGAAGCCGAGCGCCTTCAGCTTTGCGACCGCCCAATGGCGGGCCCGCGCCTCGGCGTCGGTCGCTGCGAGCCGTTGGCCGACCTCGGTCGTAAGGCCTTCCACGATGTCCCAGGCGTAATGGTCGCTTGCTAGGGCCTGGTCGCGAAGCGCGGCGACCTTGGGGTCCTGGACCACTGGCGGCGGGAGCGTGGCGATCGATGTTTGCGCCAGTGCGGGCGCTGCGGATGCGGCGAGAAGTGCAACAAGAAGGGCTCGGGTCATGTGCATGGCCTAGGACAGGGGAGGGAAGGAAGTCACGGACCTCTGTCGATTAAATTTGACCGCCAATCGATAAGAGAACCCTAGAGCAGCCGCATCTGGTCGCCCTCGGGCGGTTGGAAGAGGTCGGTGCGGAGCGCGAATTTCGCGCGGTTGAGTCCATATTTTCGACACGCGATCTCGAAGCGAGTCTTCAGGAGTTCGGCCCACGGGCCCTGGCCGCGCATCCTGCTGAAGAAATTCGGGTCGTTGTCCCGTCCGCCGCGAAGCGAGTGGATCGTCGCCATGACCTTGGCGGCGCGGTCGGGATAATGTTCGTCGAGCCAGGCGCGAAACAACGGCGCAACCTCATGGGGCAAGCGCACGGGGAGATAGAATCCGCCGGGGGATCCAGCTTCCACCGCCGCTTCCACGATATGCTCGAGCTCGTGGTCGGTGATTTGCGGGACGACGGGAGCAATTGCGACGAAGCAGGGCACGCCAACGTCGTTCAGCGCCTTCATTGCCGCCAGCCGTTTCTTGGGCTGGGGAGCGCGGGGCTCGAGGGTTCGCGCGATCTTCGGGTCGAGCGACGTGACTGAAATAGCGACCGAGGCGATCCGTAGTTCGGCGGCCTGCTTCAACAGGTCGATATCGCGAACGACCCGGTTCGACTTGGTCGTAATAGTGAAGGGATGGCGCGTTTCGAGCAGCAGCTCGACGACCGACCTTGTGATCCGCCACCTTTCCTCGATCGGCTGATAGGGATCGGTGTTCGTTCCCATCGCGATCGGGCGGCATTCATACCCGGGTCGCGAGAGTGCAGCGTGAAGCAGCTGCGCCGCGTTCGGCTTCACGAACAGTCGGGACTCGAAGTCCACTCCCGGCGAGAGGTCGTGATAAGCGTGCGTTGGCCGTGCAAAGCAATAAATGCACCCGTGCTCGCAGCCGCGATAGGCGTTGATCGAGCGGTCGAAGCCGATGTCGGGAGAGTTATTCCGGGTGAGAATCCCCTTGGGGCGTTCGATCGTGACCGTGGTCCGCCGGGCCGTAATGCCGTCGAGAGCTTCGACCTGATCGAGCCATTCGCCCTCAGTCACCCGTTCCTTCAAATTGAAGCGCGTGGGGGTCGGATTGCGGGTCGCCCCGCGTCCGTGGCTCGACTCGACCGGCATGGCCGGCATGCTAGCCGATCAGTCAGAACAAAACAAGAACGTAATGCGGCAATCTCAGTGAGCGAGGTGCGTCATGCTCGTCGGAAAGGCCGGCCAACGATGCTCGGCCATCGCCTTCAAAGTCGCCGTTTGCTCATGGTTGAGGCCTTGGTAGACCCACATGTTCCGAAGCACGGCGGGAACGTAATAGCGAGTCTCCCAATAAGGGATGGATTCGATCCACAGCAACGGATCGCCGCGGTCGTTGATCGTCGCCCATCGGGCGACTGGAAGCGGGCCGGCATTGTAGGAGGCGATGACCCTCGGCAGCTGGCCGGCCGTGCCAGGATCGCGGCGCATCATCTCGATGAAGCTTTGCCCATATTCGAGATTGTAGGTCGGATTGGTCAACGCCGCGGTGGTGTAAGGCACGCCGCGATTACGGGACACGAGCTGTGCCGTCACCGGAAGGACCTGCATCAGGCCAACCGCCCCGGCGGTACTGACGGCGCTCCGCCGGAAGGCCGATTCCTGGACGATGTGGCCAAATGCAAGTGCGGGATCCACACGCCAGCCGTTCAGCGGACTCCAGCGCGGGTTGGGATAGCGGTCGGCCGCGTCGGAGCGCGCTCCCCATTGGCCGTTGTTCGCGAGCCATAGCTGCGCGGCCGGAAGGTCGAGCCGCTTGGCAAGCTCGATCAAAGCGTGATGCTCGGACGGCGCTCCGATCTTGGCCTGGTGGCGAAGCAACTCTTCAGCCAGCGCTGGCTCGCCGATCCGAACGAGCTCGATCGCACGCTTGACGTTGGCATATTGCTCGACCGGTGGATCGGTGCCGACCAAACGATCGGGGGGAAGCTGGGTCGCCATCCCGAGCGTTTCGCGGGCGAGCAGCCCGTAGAAGCTTTCGGGGGCTTCGTCGGCGCTCGCCGCAGCCCTGAGCAGGGGCGTCACTGCCCATGGCCGCCGGCACGCTTGCTGCGCGCGCGCTGCCCAATAATAGCCTCCGGCGCGAAGCTCGCGCTGCTGGGAGAGCTGGGCGACCTGCTGGAACTTCGTGACGGCGGAATTGCAGTCACCCAAGCGCCATGAGGCGAGAGCCGATATCCAGGCCGCTTGCGAGGCCCATTCGCCGGTTGCTCCCGGGCGCCAGGTATCGGCTACTCGGCGGGCGTCGAGGTCGAGGCCGAGCACGTAATAGACGAAGGCGACTCGCGTTCCGGCTTCCGCGCGCGCTTCGACCGACATTAGCGGTGCATAGGTCAGCAGCTGGGCTTCCGCACCCGCGGCGTCATCGAGCTTGACCAATGCATCGAGCGCGGAACGAAGCTGATCGGCGGCGGCTTCGCCTTGCACCGGCTTGGCGCGATAGCGGACCGGTGCCGACCCGAGCGTGTAAGTCAGTTTTTTCTGGACGTACCAGGGCATGGTCGTCGCCCCGCGATTCCACGCCATTCGCGCCAGCTGTTCCGCCTGGGGGAGCTCCGGAGCCTCGGCGAGCAAAGACTGGAGCAAACCCAAATCGACGGTTGGCGAGCCGTTCGCCGTATAGAGTTCGGCCTTGGCGACCGGGGTGAGGATGCCGGGCGGCAAGGTTGCGATGCCGGCGCGCGCAGCGGCCCAATCGCGCGAATCGATCGCGTCGAAGACCCCTCGCCAATCCCGCGGCGTCCTGACGGCCTGGGGAGGGGCGATAGAAGGCTGGATAATGGCAGGCTGGGCCGGTAGCGGCGCGGTCGCAGCCGGCTGCGGCGGTTGAGAATCAGGCTTCGGCGCATCCGTCGGCAAGGGCGCCAGCGGGTCGGGTCCCGCCGATTGCGCGCAAACCGGCGCAGTCCAAGTCAATAATCCCAACGCGAGCAAGCCAGCCTTCAAGATTCGTCCTCCATCAGAAGCTGCAGATCCCGCCATGCCAGGGACTTATCTAACGGCCGCTTAATCAAGTGACGCGGATGGAAGGTTGCCACCGTGCGAATGCCCTCGACCTTATGGACATGGCCGCGAGCTTCGACGAGCCGCTTGCCCAGCAGTGCGAGGCACGGCCCGTCGCCGAACAGGATCAGGCGCTTGGGCTCGACCAGGCGAATGTGCCGGCGGGCAATTTCGGCGCAGGCAGCACGCTCCTTGTCGTTGATTCGAGCTCCGGGCGAGTGAAAGCAGGAGAGGGACGCGCTGTAGGCCTTGTCGGCCGACATGCCGATCGCGGCGAGCATTCGCCCGGCGAGAGCCCAGGAATCGCCGCCGATCGGCTGCCCCGCGGCGAAATCCTCGAGCGCTGGAGCATCGCTCAGAAGCATGACGTCCGCTCTTTCGGGGCCGTGAGGGAGGATTCGGCGGGCGGTCGACGAAGCGAGCGGCAGCTGTGCGCTGCTTGCGAGCCAGTCCTGGAGCTGGCCCAAGGTTTCATGCGTCGGCTCGGCAACATTGACGATTGGAGCGGCGGGCGGCGGGCTCCGCGCCGGCTTGAGCCAATCGCGCGGCTCTTCCTGAATGGCTACGTCGACGCCGGCCTCGAGCCACCAGCCCAATGCGCCGCGCGCCTCGGCAATGCCGATCGAATTCGCTTCCCCGCCCACACTTCTTCCTCCGCGCCATTGACGCCTCGGTCAAGGAATGCGCAGGTCAATTGAGTCGAAATGTGTGGACAGCGCGACGAAGAGAGAGACGATGAGCCAGCGTGAATCCATGCCTTATGACGTCGTGATCGTTGGCGGCGGCCCGGCGGGGTTGAGCGCCGCCATCCGGCTGAAGCAGATGGCGAACGATTCCGGGCGCGAAATTTCCGTCTGCGTGCTCGAAAAAGGCAGCGAAGTCGGAGCCCACATCCTGTCCGGTGCAGTGGTCGACCCGGTTTCGCTCAACGAACTTTTTCCGGATTGGAAGGAGCGGGGCGCGCCGCTGACGGTGCCGGTGAGCGAAAACCACCACTGGGTCCTGACCGCCAAGGGCAAATTCGCGATCCCGGAAATCCTCATGCCGCCCTTCATGCATAACAAGGGCATGTACACGCTGAGCCTGGGCAATCTCTGCCGCTGGCTTGCGGGTCAGGCGGAGGAGCTGGGGGTCGAGATTTTTCCGGGTTTCCCCGCCTCTGAGATCCTGTTCAACGAGGACGGGTCGGTCAAAGGGGTGGCGACGGGCGATTTGGGGATCGCACGCGACGGTACTCACAGGCCCGACTACCAGCCCGGGATTGAGCTCCATGCGAAATACACATTCTTCGCGGAGGGCGCCCGAGGTCACCTGACCAAGCGGCTCACCGAGATCTTCGACCTTCGAAAGGACAGCGGTCCACAAGTTTTCGGTCTTGGTCTCAAGGAATTGTGGGACGTTCCTTCGGAGAAACATAAGCCAGGGCGAGTGGTCCATACTCAAGGCTGGCCACTGAGCGACGCGTGGGGCGGCGGCTTCCTCTACCACCAGGAGAACAACCAGGTCGCCTTGGGCTTCATCGTCTCGCTCGATTACGCCAATCCGTACATCTCCCCCTTCGAGGAGCTGCAGCGCTGGAAAACGCACCCGGCGATCCGCGCTGAAATCGAGGGCGGCCGGCGAGTCTCCTACGGCGCTCGAGCGATCAACGAAGGCGGATGGCAGGCGATACCAGAGCTCGTCTTCCCGGGCGGCGCCTTGATCGGTTGCTCGGCAGGCTTCGTGAACGTCCCCCGGATCAAGGGTACGCACAACGCGATGAAGTCGGCGATGCTCGCCGCCGAGGCCGCGTTCGAGGCGATCGGCGAGGAGCGCTCGGGCGACGTGCTCCATGCTTATTCGAAGGCCGTCCGCTCGAGCCGCATCGAGCGCGACCTCAAGACGGTTCGCAATGCCCAGCCGGCGATCGCTCATTGGGGAGGCACCATCGGCACACTCTATGCCGGGCTCGACATGTGGCTGAACTATCTGGGGATCGGAGTGCCGTGGACGCTGAAGCACAAGCCCGACAACATGACGCTTAAGAAAAAAGCCCAATCTGCGCCGATCGATTACCCCAAGCCTGACGGCGTCCTGACGTTCGACCGGCTGTCGTCGGTGTTCATTTCGAACACCAATCACGAGGAGGATCAGCCGGTTCATCTGACGCTCAAGGACCCTGACATACCAACGGCGATCAATCTCCCCGTCTACGCGGGCCCCGAGCAGCGTTATTGCCCGGCGGGAGTTTATGAGTTTGTCGAGGATAGCGATGGCGAGCCGCGGCTGCAGATCAACGCGCAGAACTGCGTCCACTGCAAGACATGCGACATCAAGGACCCGACCCAGAACATCAACTGGGTCACGCCCGAAGGGGGAGGAGGCCCCAATTACCCGAACATGTAAATTGCTCGCCGGCGCGGCTTCCGCCTTGCTGCTGGTGAGCGCAACGCCAGCGACGGCAAAGCTGAAGCCGGCGCCGGGCGACCCTTCGCTCGTCTACCTCCAGGCGCGTGCCGCATCGATGACCGGCGACCATGCGCGCTCCGCCGCGCTCCTGTCCGCGCTCGCTGAGGCCCAGCCGAAACAAGTCGACCTCGCCCGAAAGGCTCTCAGCGAGGCGATCAGTGCCGGGCGGATGGACATGGCCCTGCAGCTTGCGCGGCAAGTTCCGGCGGCGCAGTTGACCGGCGATGCACGGCTTTTGCTGGCCTCGGAGGAGCTACGGCGCAACCGGCCCGAACGGGCCATGCCGTGGCTGTCGGTTTCAGGCGAGAACGGCGCTCTCGATTTCCTGACGCCCCTCGTGACGGCCTGGACGAAGGCCGGCCGCGGCGACCTCGCGGGTGCGCTGGATTCGATCGACCAGATTCCGCCCAACAGCCTGCTTGGCCCACTCCGCGCCGAAGAGCATGCTCTCTTGCTGCTGAAATTCCGCCGCAGCGCCGAAGCCGAGCCGTTTGCGCGGCGTGCACTGGCGACTGCCGGCGCCCGCGAATCGCGGCTGAGACTCGCC
>JBKPOR010000224.1:0-17013 GCA_046765675.1 Pseudomonadota bacterium | reverse complement strand
GGCCGATGCAGCGGCGTAGAGGCCGCTCGGGTCGTCATACGAGAGGTCGAGCGTTCCGACTGGATGCCCCTCGCTTAACGAATAGCCGCGGAGACGCGAATCGCTGAAGACTGATACGGCCGCGCCGACCCCGGCCGGAAGGGGCGAGGCAGCGCAGACGGCGGAACAAGCAGCCGCGAAACGGAAGATCGAGCTAGCGAGCCGCGGTCGCGACCCTTGCACGAGAGCAGGCGCAATCACAGCCGCCCGTCACCCGAACGAGCGAGGCGCAGGCGTTGATCGTGCCGTTCCGTTCGGAAACGAGAGTCGGCCCCGCGGACCGATGCTTCTGGCGAAGAAGTGCCACGAGCCCGCTGACGTGTGCCGCGGCATAGGAACTGCCATTGACCAGAAACCATCGATCCCCCGGCTGCGTCGTCGGTATGTCGCGGCCGGGCGCAATGTAAACATGTCCTCGCGATGGGGCTACGGCGCTGTCGGAAACCGCGATCACTCCGAGGATCGACGCAGGGAACCCGCCGTCGGCGCGCCTCCGGTCGAAGGCGGCGACGACGGCAGACCCCCGCTCGAGGGCGAGGTCGATCAGCTGGCGAAGCAGCCGATCGTTCGGGCCGCTGAGGCTCATGTTGATGACGTCCGCTTTCTGATCGATGGCGAAATAGAGCGCTTTCACGACGCTGAAGCTGTCGCAGACGGCACGGCTGTTGTTCGGCTGCCAGCACGCCCTGAGGCCAAGGATCCGAGCTCCAGGCGCAACGCCCGTTATCCCGAGGCCATTGTCCGCTTTCGCGGCAATGATGCCGGCTACTCCAGTCCCATGCTGCTCGATTGCCGCCGGGCGGCCCGCGACGAAGTTGCGGTTGACCACGAGCTGACCGGCGAGATCCGGGTGCCGAGCTTCGATCCCGCTATCGATCACGGCGACCTTGATCCCGCGGCCCGTGGCCAGCTGGTGAAGGTCGGCAAGGCGCCATTGGCTTGCCGCGGGCTGCGCAGGGTAAAGCGGATCGTTGGGCGCGTAGGCGCCCTGCGTCTCATAGATATGCGCCGGTTCGACCCATTGCACATCGGCATCGCGCGAGACGTCCTCGACGGCCGCCGCTCTCGAGCGGCCGGTCGGGACGGCCATCACGAAGCAATCGAGCCCGATCATCGGCATCGGCCAGGCGTCGACCAGCGTTAGGCCGTGCGCGCGGGCGATGCGCCGGGCAAGCCGTTCGCGGGCGCTTCGCGCGACCCCATCGCCATAGCCGCCCCCATAAGCGCCGTTGGGACGATAATGGTCGGGTGGGTGCTGGACCATGACCAGAATCTGCTGATCCGGAGGTGGCATGGTCACGCCTCTCGCCGCCGCGGGCATCGCTGCGAGCAGCGCGACGCAGATTGCGATGAGGCAGCTCAAGACGCCGCGGCTGATCATTGGTCCGGTCCGTCGATCGGTTGCGCCAATGTGACGTTTGAGTTCTTCCGCAATTTCTCCAGGACCGCCGGACGCGCATTGGCGGGCACGTGAAGAAGATAAGCGTCGGCTGCTGTAGGCCCGCCGACCAGCGAAGCGCCGCTCTCGTCCAAAGCGCCGCGTAAGTCGACCTCGCGAGTCTCGGGGCGGAACATGACGATCGCGTTTGCCGACGCCGAGACTGGTGCCGATCCGAGCGCGACGTAAGTCGGTTGGCTGGACCATTGCAGGATCGTCGCTCCGATCGCGACGAAGGCGATCTGCGCTGTTGCGAGCGCTGCGACGGCAGGCCGTTTCAGCAACTCCCAGAATTCGGCGACGGCGCTTCCAAGGCTCCGGCCGCTTGGCCCCCGGGCCTCCATCCGGCCGCGTAGCTGGGCCCAGCCGCTATCGACCTCGGGCGCCAATGACTGGAACTCGTGGATCAGGGCGCGCTCGGTGGCCAATTGCCGCTGACAGCGGGCGCAGGAAGCGAGGTGGTTTTCCACCACCGCGCGGTCAGCCGCGTCGAGCTTACCGGTGGCATACCAGGGAAGAAGGGCTTCCGCCTGATCGTGTGGTTCGTCTGGCATCGATTCGTCCTAGAGCCAGTCGAAAATCGTTCCCGACATCGCGGCTTTGAGCCGGCGCCGGGCGTGGAACATGCGCGTCTTCACCGTATCGACTGGGCAGTTCATGATTTCGGCGATTTCGCGGTACCCCATGCCGTGGAAGTAGGTGAGGTCGACGACGGCGCGGTGATCCGAAGAAAGCTCGTCCATGGCTTTCACCAGCGCGTCGTGAAGCCGCTGCTGCTGGAGCTGATGGTCGGGACCGGGATCGTTGCTGACACGCGTATCGAACGTCTGGTCCTCGACGGGATCGGGCCAGCGCAGCCTCGCCTTGATCGCCTTGCGGTAGGCGATCGAGAAGATCCACGTGGACAATTTGCTTGTCCCGCGAAAATTTGCGGCCGTGTCCCAAACCACCATCATCGTATCGTTCAAAACCTCCTCGACCAGTTGCGGGCGCTGCACGAGGTTGAACAGGAATCGCGTCAGCCGCGGCTGGTAGATCCGGTACAGCTTTTCGAACGCGTACAAATCCCGTTCGCGCACGCGGGCGAGCAGCTCACTTTCGTCGAGCCCACTCGATCGCCTGGCCTCGTTCTGCGGGCGGCGGGCCGCCCCGAGCAAATTCACCTACGGTTCCTCCCGCCTGGTCATGGGTGCCTCAATCCTCCGGAATGGTTCATTGGGATGTTCCACATGCCAATCTACGCCCTTTGCGGCCGCGCTGGAACTCCGGGCGGGCACGGGAGTAACGACGCAGATGATCATGCGCGCCATTCAAGCGACCATTTTCCTGGGGCTCGCAGCATGCGGCGCCTCGGCCCCAACCGGCGCGGCGAGTTCGGGCCGGCCATTCACGATGACCGAGGTCGCAACCTTCGATTCGCCCTGGGCAATGGACTTCCTCCCAGGTTCGGGCGTTCGCATGACCAACGCCGCCCTCGTCACGGAAAAGAGCGGCCGCCTGTGGCTGGTCAACGTGATCAACGGCAGAAAGCAGGAGGTTGCGGGGGTCCCCCAGGTCCACGTCGAAGGGCAGGGAGGACTCGCCGAGGTGGTGGCTCATCCCGACTTCGCGGGCAACCATCGTATCTACCTGAGCTTTCCCGAAGCCGGTCCGGGCGGGACAAGCGGCGCGGTCATCGGCTACGGCCGGCTAGTCTTGGGGCGCGGCCAGCCGCGGCTCGACGGCTTCAAGATCATCTGGCGGCAAGACCCGAAGGTTTCGGGCGGCAATCACTATTCGGAACGGATCGCATTCGCCCCGGACCGAACGATGTTCGTGACCAGCGGGGAACGCTTCAAGTTCGAGCCCGCTCAGGATTCGAACAGCGATCTCGGCAAGACCATCCACATGACCGACGAGGGCCAGCGGATCGGCGGCCGCTATTACACTATGGGACACCGCAACCTGCTCGGCATCGCATTCGCGCCGGACGGCCGGCTGTGGGAGACCGAGATGGGCCCGCGCGGAGGCGACGAGCTGAACCTCATCATGCAAGGCCGCAATTATGGCTGGCCGAGGGCGTCCTACGGTTCGCATTATGATGGACGCGACATCCCCGACGATCACAAGGGCCGAGGCTTCGAAGAGCCGAAGGTTTGGTGGAACCCGTCCGTCAGCCCGGGCTCGTTGCTCATTTATACCGGTGACCTCTTTCCGCAGTGGAAGGGGGATGCGCTGATCGGCGCATTGTCCGGCGAGGCGCTCATTCACGTGCGTATCCGTGGCGACAAGGCGACCAAGGCCGACCGGTGGGACATGGGCCACAGGATCCGCGCCGTCGATCAAGGACCGCGCGGCGAGGTCTATCTTCTGGAGGACGGTTCCGGCGCCCGGCTGCTTCGCCTTGAGCCGGCTCAAGCGCGTCGAAAGCGAAGGTAATAGGGCCGGCGGCCCTCGCGGCGCGACTTGGCGCCGTAGCGGGTCTCGATCCACCCGCCGGACGGCTCCAGGAAATCCCTGGGCGATTCGGCCAGCCATTCGAACTGGCCGGCGTGGCGCTGCATGATCATCAGGGACCAGCTGAGGTAGGTTGGATCGTCGGTCGCGAGCCTGAACTCGCCGCCGGGCCTAAGCTTGACCGCGAAGAGATCGATCGGACGGTCGTTCAGCATACGGCGCTTGGCGTGCCGCGCCTTTGGCCACGGGTCCGGGTGAAGCAGATAGAGGAAGCGGAGCGTGCCGTCCGGGATGCGCTGAAGCACCTCCAACGCGTCGCCGCGCCAGATGCGCACATTCGCGAGACGCTGGTCGCGAATATGTGCGAGGGCGGCTGCGACCCCATTGAGGAAAGGCTCGGCGCCGATAAACCCATGGTCGGGCAGCATTTCGGCTCGCGCCGCGAGATGTTCGCCCGCTCCGAAACCGATCTCGAAATGCAGCGGCCGGTCGTCGCCGAACAGCCGCCGCGCCGTGATTTCTCCGTCGGCGGGGACTTCGATCTGAGGCAGAAGCCCCTCGACCAGATCCCGCTGTGCCTTGCGCAATTTGTGTCCGCTCGACCGGCCGTAGAGGCGGTTGAGCGTAAGCGGATCGCCGGACTTGAACGCGGTCATATGGCACCGCGCTCTAACGAAGTGCGTTCTTCGGGCAAGCGAGAGGAGGAAATCGCGACGTGCTGAGGGTCGTCTCGTTCCGCAAGGCGATCCTTGCCGGAGCAGTTGGAGCGATAGTGTGGGATGCCGCGCTTCGGTTGCTTGCCCTGCTCGGAATGCCGAGCTTCGATATGGTTCGCCAGCTCGGCACGCTTTTGTTCCCGGACGGTCCCGCGATACAATGGTGGCCGGCAGGTCTCGCAGCTCATGCGCTCATCGGCGCCGGCTGGGCCTTGTTCTACGCTTATTTCTTCTGGGCCCGCCTGAGATGGCCGCCGTCGTTGCAGGGCCTTGCGTTCGCGATCCTGCCGGCGCTGCTCGCGATCTTGATCGTCGTTCCCCAGCTCGAACTCATGCACCGACACGAGGAGGTCGTGCGGCTGAGTTGGGAAACATATTTGAGCGCTGCCGGCCCGGCGAAGCTGGCTGGACTCTTGCTCGGCCACGCAATCTTCGGCCTCACCGTCGGTTCGATCTATACGCATCCTGTGGGCTATCGGGTTCGGCGGCCGCCGAACCTTGGTTGCGCCCCGCGCCGTGGCCCCAGAAACGGAGGCACTGAGCGCCGAACGCCAGGCGCAGCATTCATCTTCGCGACGGGAATCGAGTGCAGCTACCCGACGATCGAGCATGGCCTTTGGCGGCGCGACGAAATGCAGACCATGAAGCATTACGCCTTATGGCAGCGGGATTTCGAGCTCGCTCGGGAGATCGGCGTTTCGCATCTCCGCTACGGTCCGCCGCAGCACCTCATCCACAGTGCACCAGGCCGGTACGACTGGGGGTTGATAGACGAAGCAATGGCCGACCTCGAGGCCAGGGGTCCCGAGCCGATCGTCGATCTCTGCCATTTCGGGGTTCCCCACTGGCTCGGCGACTTTCAGAATCCGGACGTCGCGCCCGCGCTCACCGAATATGCCGGCGCATTCGCCAGGCGCTATCCGTGGGTGCGCTTCTACACTCCAGTCAACGAGATGTACGTCTGCGCCCGGATGAGCGCCCTCGACGGCGTCTGGAACGAGCAGTTGCAGGACGAGAAGTCGTTCATCATCGCCGCGTTCAACCTCGCCGCCGCCAGTGTCGGAATGACCGACGCCATCCTGCAAGCGCGGCCGGATGCGGTCTTCGTCAACAGCGAGAGCAGCGAATTTTACCAGCCGTGCTGCCCGGATCCTGAAATCCAGGCGCTCGCGGCGCTGGAAAACGAGAGACGGTTCCTTCCGCTCGACCTGCTCTACGCCCATCCCGTGAGCGATCTCATGGCCGGCCAGCTGAAGACGCATGGCCGAACGGAAGATTATCGTAAGTTCATGGCGCGCGAGGTTCCGGCGCGGACCATTCTCGGGGTCGATTATTACGAATGGAACGAAAAGCTGATCGACCAGGACGGTCGCAAGCGCGCCCTTGGGGAATTGTTCGGCTGGTATGTGATCGCGAGCCAATATTGGGAACGCTACCGGCGCACGATGATGCATACCGAGACCAACCGGATCGACGCTTCGGACGCGCCGCAATGGCTGTGGCGGCAGTGGCATAATGTGCAGTTGTTGCGCCGCGCCGGAGTGCCGCTGGTCGGCTTCACCTGGTACAGCCTGACGGACCAGATCGATTGGGGCGTTGCGCTCCGCGAAGCGAACGGCACCGTCGATCCGGTCGGCTTGTTCGACCTCAACCGTGATCCGCGGGCGGTCGGGCTCGCTTATCGGCATCTCATCGAAATGCATCGCGAAGTGCCGGAATATCAGGAATGCGATGCGCTCAAAGAGGTCTTGGCCTGATGCCGGGATTCCTGGGAGCGCACGGCTACGATCCCGGTCCGACGCAGCGGCCGGTGCTTGCCGGGTCGATCACCGGGCTTCTTGCGACGATGCCCGCCGTCGCGATCCTCTACGCCTTCGGCTCGCTCGGGGTCGAAGCGCGCATTCTTGGTATATCCGACGCCATGACGGTGACAGCGGGCTTGCCGATCATGGCGGTGGCGGGTGCTTCCTACGCACGGATTTTCGGCCGGGCGGCGAACGACGCGAGCGGAGGCTGGCTCTTTGGAATGGCGTTCGGCTTCGCCCTTTGGGCAGCCGGAGCAATCATGATCCTGCCGCTTGCAAGTGGTGGGCTGATTCCCGCGGGGAGGGCGTCGGTCGGAGTCTTCCTCTCACTAATCGCCTGGGGATGTACTCTGGGCATCGCCTACCCGTTCGTTCATCGTCCGCTGCACGAAGGGATCGAGTCCGCCGCGCGGCGCATGGGGCCCGATGTCGGCGCACCGAGGGCCGGGAGCCGAGACCGCTAAGCTTAGGCTTCGACGCGCTGCGCCGCGAGCCCGACCGCGGCCTTGAGATCCTCCACCAAATCGAGCCTTTCCCAAGGAAAGAAGTCGCCGTCCGGCTTGCGGCCGAAATGGCCGTAGGCGGCGGTCGGGCGGTAGATCGGCTTGTTAAGGCCCAGGTAGGTGCGGATTCCGCGCGGCGTCAGTCCACCGAGCTTGGTGATCCGGCCGATCGCCTGCTCGAGCTTTTCGTCATCGACCGTTCCGGTGCCGTGCGTGTCGATATAGAGCGACAAGGGCTCGCTGACCCCGATCGCATAAGCGAGCTGGATGGTGCAGCGGCGCGCCAAACCGGCCGCGACGATGTTCTTGGCGAGATGGCGCGCGGCATATGCGGCCGACCGATCCACCTTGGTCGGGTCCTTGCCCGAGAAAGCGCCGCCCCCGTGCGGTGCCGCACCGCCATAGGTGTCGACGATGATCTTGCGGCCAGTGATCCCGGCGTCGCCCTCGGGACCCCCGATCTCGAAGCTGCCGGTGGGGTTGATGTGATAGACCGTCCATTCGTTGAGCAGGGCCTCCGGAAGCACGTCGGCAACCACAGACTTCACATAGTCGTGGAGCTCTTTTTCCTGCTCGCCCTGGTCGTAACCCGGCTTGTGCTGGGTGGAAACGACGATCGCGGTCGCGGCGACCGGCTTGCCGTTCTCGAAGCGGAAGGTGACCTGGCTCTTGGCGTCGGGCTCAAGGAAAGGCGCTTTGCCCGAGTGGCGGTCGTCGGCCATGCGGTGAAGGATTTTGTGGCTGTAATCGAGCGTCGCCGGCATCAGGTCCGGGGTTTCGTCGCAGGCGAAGCCGAACATAATCCCTTGGTCACCGGCGCCCTCATCCTTGTTACCGGCCGCATCGACTCCGCGCGCAATGTCGGCGGATTGCGGGTGGAGATGGTTGGAGAAGTCGAACCGGTCCCAGTGGAAGCCCTCCTGTTCGTAGCCGATCTTCCGAACCGTTTCGCGGACTGCTTGCTCGATTTCCTCACGGATGCCGGGTGCCCAATTTCCCTCCCGGTCCATCACGCCCTCGCCGCGAATTTCGCCAGCGAGGACGACTCGATTGGTCGTGGTCATGGTCTCACAGGCGACTCGCGCCTCGGGGTCCTTGGACAGGAACAGGTCGACGATCGCGTCGGAAATCTGGTCGGCGACCTTGTCGGGATGACCTTCCGAAACGGATTCGGAAGTAAACAGGTAGGAGCTGTGCATTGCTGAAAGCGGCGCCTCGATATCAGGATATAAGGAAGTCTTTATATGCGGTTCGCCGCCCTAGCGGCGAGTCCGGCCAAGCACAATGCCGGACAGCAGCAGCGCAAACCCCAACAGCAACGGGATGAGGTTTCCGAAGCGAGCGAAGAGCGTGGGCGATACCGGGGCCGGAAGCTGAGTGTCGATCACGCCCGCCGTCCGCCACGGCAGAGATTGTACGATTTGCCCATGGGCGTCGACCACTGCACTGATGCCCGTCGGAGTCGAGCGGATGACCGGAATACCCTCCTCGGCGGCGCGGAGTCGGGCCTGCGCGAGATGCTGGGGCGGTCCCCAACGGCCGAACCAGGCGTCGTTCGAAGGGTTGAAGATGAAATCGGGCCGGTTGCGCTGATCGACGACGTTTCCCGAAAAGATGATCTCGTAGCAGATTTGGAGACCGATCTTGCCCCAGCCGCGCAGGTTTGCCGTTCGAGGTCCGGGCCCCGGCGTGAAATCAAGGTCGCCCGGTGCGAGCCGAGACAGGCCAATGGCGGATAGCACCGGCCGCATCGGAAGATATTCGCCGTACGGCGTCAGATGAGCCTTGTCGTAACGGCCCACCTGTCGTCCGCCTTGTCCAAGTATGAAGACGCTGTTGGCGGCGCCGTCGATCCCTCGGCCGTCCTTTGAGAAAACCGCGATTCCTCCGGTCAAAAGATACTCGCCCGGGCCGAGGATACCGGCGATGCGCTCACGCTCCAGCTCGGCATAAGGCCGGTCGACGGTGAGCTCATCTTGAAGGGGATCGGTGACCGCGGCCTCGGGCCAAAGAAGCAGGCGCGGATGTGAGCCGTCCGGTTTCATCGACAAGACCGCGAGTCGCCGGGCAGCTTCCTCCTCGAAGCCCGGCCGCCATTTGTCCTGCTGGCCGATATTGGGCTGAATGACTCGGATGGTGCGGCTGGTCGCCGCCGCCTCAGGCCGGGGCACGAAGTGGAGCGCGACCAACATAACGAGGACAATGCCCGCGGCGCGCCATCTCTTTTGTGTGAGCAGCCAAAGCACGCCGCCAGCAAGAACGACCAGCAACGACAGGCCGTAAGTGCCGATGACAGTCGCCGCGTTGAGTATGTGCGTATCGACCAGGGTGACGCCGGCCGGATTCCACGGGAATCCCGTGAACATCGTCCCGCGCAGCCATTCGGTGACCGGCCACGCGCCCGCGAACGCGAGCAGCAGCGCGACCGGCCGTTGGCCCTTGAACCGGTAAGCAAGACCGGTCGCGAGCGCGGGATAGACCGCCAGGTAGACCGACAGCAGGGCAAGGGCGATCCAGCCAAGCCACGCCGGCATGTTCGCCTGGTACGTGAAGGAGGTCGGGATCCAGTTCAATCCGACGACGAACTGGCCGAGCCCGAACCCCCAGCCGACGGCGAGCGCCTGCTTCAGGCTTTTCGATCGCCAGATCAGCTCGCAAAGCGCGGCGAGCGCCAGAGGCATCAGCGGCCAAAGGCCGACCGGCGCAAAAGCGAATGCGGAGAGCGCGCCAACGGCTAGCGCGATCAGGAAAATCGGCAACGTAAAACCGTCATTGCGAGTGCAGCGAAGCAATCCATGACGCGTGGATTGCCGCGTCGCTGCGTTCCTCGCAATGACGAAGTTAATTCGCGGCGGTCACGCGCCACACCGTGTTGCCGACGTCATCGGCGACGAGCAGCGATCCGTCGCGGGCGATCTGAACCCCGACGGGCCGGCCCCACGCCTTGCCCCGGCTGATAAAGCCGGACAGCACGTCAACGGGCATGCCGGAGGGCTGCGCCCCGGAAAAGGGCACGAACACGACCTTGTAGCCGCTGGGCGGCTTGCGATTCCAGGAGCCGTGCTCGCCGACGAACGCGCCTCTTTCGAACGCCGGGCCGAGTTTCTGGCCGGGACTGAAGGTCAGACCCAACACAGCGACGTGCGGCCCCATCGCGAAATCCGGCGCGATCGCTCGGGCGACGAGATCGGGGCGCGGAGGCTTTACGCGGACGTCCACGTGCTGGCCGTAATAGCTGTAGGGCCAGCCGTAGAAAGCGCCCTCCCGAACGGAAGTAATATAATCGGGGACGAGATCGCTGCCGATCTCGTCCCGCTCGTTGACCGCCGCCCAAAGATTGCCGCTCCAAGGGTTGAATCCAAGGCCGACCGGGTTGCGAAGACCGCCGGCGAACTGGCGCATCGCGCCGGTTCGTGGATCCACCTGCCAAATCGCGGCACGGCCTTGCTCCATCGCCATGCCGTTCTCGCCGACATTGCTGTTCGATCCGACTCCGACATAGAGTGAGCCGCCGTCCGCCGATGCGACTAGCGACTTGGTCCAGTGGTGATTGCGGCCCGCCGGAAGCGCGGCCACCGTGCGCGGAGTCGCCGTGACGTGCGTCTGCCCCGGGGTGAAGGGCACGGCGACAAGCGAATCCGCATTGGCAACGAACAGCTCATTGCCGACCAGCGCCATTCCGAACGGCGAGCGAAGCCCGCTGAGAAGGGTCGAGCGGAACTCGGCGACTCCGTCGCCGTCCGAGTCGCGAAGCAGGGTGATGCGGTTCGCGCTTGGAACCGACGAGCCGGCCTTCTTCTTGAACTTCTTGAAGAAAATTCCTTTGATTCCAGGAGGTCCGGGGTCGGTGCCGGGCCCATTGGTCTCCGCAACCAGCACATCGCCGTTCGGCAGGGTGTAAAGCCAGCGCGGGTGATCGAGACCGCTTGCGAACGCATTCACCTTCAACCCCGGAGCGGCGGTGGGCGTCAGGCCCGCGGGCCATCCGGTCGCTTTTGCAACGTCAATGGCCGGAATCAGGGCGTTTTCCGGCGGCGGCAGCTGCGGCCTCGCCCCGATCCCCCCCTCCAGCGGCAGTCGCGCCGGCCCAGCGCACGCGCCAAGGGCCATGAGGATGAGATAAGGGGTGGCCCGTTTCATCGCCATCTCCGGTTTTTGTAACCACCCGCTCTCGCCGTTAGTTGCAGCTTGGACCGGACCGGTTCAAACGCGTGCAACCGTGAGCTTACCACCGTTCCATCTCGCCTTTCCCGTCGACGACCTCGCCGCCGCTCGTCGCTTCTACGGCGATTTGCTTGGCTGCCCCGAAGGTCGAAGCGCCGACCATTGGATCGATTTCGACCTCCACGGTCATCAAGTCGTCGCCCACCTTGCGCCGGAATCGGTGCGGAAACGCGCTACCAATCCGGTGGACGGCGAAAAAGTGCCAGTACCGCATTTCGGACTGGTCCTCCCGATGGAACAGTGGAAGGCGCTCGCCGAAAAGCTCGACAGCGCGGGGGTCGACTTCGTGATCCCGCCGACGGTGCGCTTCGCCGGCGAGCCCGGAGAACAGGCGACCATGTTCCTGCTCGACCCGGCTGGAAACGCGCTCGAGTTCAAAGCGATGGCCGAGCCGGCGAATCTGTTCGCGAAGGGCTAGCCGCCGCCGCTTTTGTTATCCGGCGCGTGAAGCCGGAGACGGATGATGCGCCGGGGATCCGAATCGACAGCCTCGAACTTCCATCCCGAGCGATGAGTGACGCATTCGCCTTTGGCAGGAATGTGCCCGGCCATCAGGAAGACCAGCCCACCCAGCGTATCGACCTCGTCATCTTCGGCAACGAGGCGCGGGTCGACGGCCTTTTGAAGCTCCTCGAGCTCCAGCCGCGCGTCGGCCTCCCACAGGCCCTCGTCCAGCATGGTGAGCATTCCGGCACTCTCGTCGATATCGTGCTCGTCCTCGATATCGCCGACGATTTCCTCGACCACATCCTCGATCGTCACGAGGCCCTCGGTCCCGCCGAATTCGTCGACGATGATCGCGAGGTGCACCCGCTCGGCGCGCATTCGGGCAAGGAGCTCGAGCACTCCCATCGACTCGGGAACGAACAATGGGTTGCGCATCAGCGCCTGGATCGAACGATCGCGCGCCGGATCGACCTGCGCCTCGAACACGTCCTTGATGTGAATCATCCCGACGACCTCGTCGAGGCTTGCGCCATAGACGGGAAGGCGGCTGTGGCCGGCGTCGGCGAAAGCCCGGACCAAAGCGTCAAAGCCGATGTCCGAAGGCACGGATATCATGTCCCCGCGAGTGACAGCGATTTCTCCCGCCGTGCGCTCGCCGAAATGCAGCAGGTTGCGAAGCATCTGCCGCTCGGCCGGAGAAAGGTCGCCGGCGATTGGCCGCGAATCCTCGGCCTCGTCGATCGCGTCCTCGATCTCCTCGCGAAGAGTCGGTTCGCCCTCGCCGAAGATCAATGCGCGCATTCCGCGCCATAGCCGCGATCTGCCGTCCTCGTCGTGGCGCGTGGCCATCAGACCGCCGCCTCATAAGGGTTCGCGATTCCGAGCCGAGCGAGGGCGCGGACCTCACGCGCTTCCATGTCCGCGGCCTCGCGATCGCCGTGGTGATCGTAGCCGAGCAAGTGCAGCGTTCCATGAATCAGGAGGTGCGTAGTATGCTGCTCGAATGGCACGCCTTTCTCGGCTGCCTCAGCCTCGCAAACGCCGCGGGCGATGATGATATCGCCCAACAACAGTTCTCGCTCAGAAACATTTGCTCTGGTTAAATCAAGCTCATCCGCCATCGGAAATGACAGAACATTGGTCGGCTTGTCCTTGCCGCGCCACTTTGCGTTGAGTAAGCGGACGTGATCGTCGTCGGTTAGCGTCACGGAAATTTCGACCGGGCGCTCAGATTCCATGAGATCCGGATAGTCGCTCTCCGCGATCGCCGCCTCAGCGGCTTTCCGAACGAGCTTGTCCCAGGGCCTGCTACTGTCCCATTCCTCGTCGGCGTCGAGCGCAATTTCGAGCATCATGGCCCGCGGTTCCCTTCGGAGCCGTCCTCATAAGCTTCGACAATCCGTCCGACGAGCGGGTGCCGCACAACGTCCGCGGCGGTGAAGCGGATCACCGAAATGGCCTTGATGCCCTGAAGGCGGCCCACTGCGTCGGCGAGGCCCGACTTGCTCGGATCGGGCAGGTCGACCTGATATGGGTCGCCGCAGATCACCATCCGGCTGCGCATTCCGAAGCGGGTCAGGAACATCTTCATTTGGAGCGGCGTCGTATTCTGCGCTTCGTCGAGGATGATGAAGGCGTCGTTCAAAGTGCGACCGCGCATGAAGGCGAGCGGCGCGATCTCGATCTCTCCGCTGGCGATCCGGCGCTCGACCTGTTCGGTCGGAAGCATGTCGTACAGCGCGTCGTAGAGCGGTCGGAGATAAGGATCGACCTTCTCCTTCATATCGCCGGGGAGGAAACCGAGGCGCTCGCCGGCCTCGACCGCCGGCCGCGAGAGGATCAGCCGGTCGACGCTGCCGCTGATCAGCTGGGAGACGGCTTGGGCGACCGCCAGATAGGTCTTGCCGGTTCCGGCCGGTCCAAGCCCGAAGATCATGTCGTCGCGAGCAAGCGCCTCCATATAGGGCGTCTGCATGGTCGAGCGCGGAACGATCGTTTTCTTGCGGGTACGGATCATCACCCGCGGCGCCGAAGTCACTTCTTCCTGAATGATCCCGTCGAGGTTCGGCTGGGCGGCCATTCCGAGGACGCCCTCAACGGCTTCCGAGTCGACATCGTGACCGTGGTCGAGCCGGTTGTAGAGTCCGATGAGGACGTCGCGAGCGCGGGCCGCGGCGTCGGCTTCGCCCTCGATCTGCACCTTGTTGCCGCGCGCCGCGATATGCACGCCCAGGCGGTTCTCGATAGTGATGAGGTGCCGATCGTAATCCCCGAACAGGGGTCCAAGAAGATAGGGCTGCTCGAACTCGAGCTCGAGCCGGGCGCCGTCGGGCACGGCCTGCAATTCGCGGCGAGCCATCAGGCAGCCGCTCTCTCGAGCAGTGCTCCGGTCATGCTGTTCGGACCGGCCGCGACGAGGGTGATATGGACGATGTCGCCGGGTGGCGCGTCGGTCTCGACATGGACCGACTGCAACCAGGGCGAGCGGCCGATCATCTGGCCCGGCAACTTTCCAGCGCGTTCGATGAGCAGCTGCGTCTTCACGCCGACCTTGGCGCGATTGAATGCCAGCCGGTGTAGGTTGATCCGTTCCTGCAGCCGGTGAAGCCGGTCATCCATGACCTCGCGGGGAATTTGGTCCTCCATCACAGCCGCCGGGGTTCCGGGACGGGCGCTGTACTTGAACGAATAAGCCGAAGCGTAGCGCACTTCGTCGACAATATTGAGTGTCGCCTCCAAGTCCTCCTCGGTCTCGCCTGGAAAGCCGACGATGAAGTCGCCGCTAAGGGCGATGTCCGGCCGCGCCGAGCGCATCTTTTCGAGGATGGCGAGATATGTTTCCGCGCTGTGACTCCGATTCATCGCCTTAAGGATGCGGTTGCTTCCCGACTGCACAGGCAGGTGCAGATAAGGCATCAATTTTTCGACTTCACCGTGCGCTGCGATGAGATCGTCGGTCATGTCGGCGGGGTGGCTGGTGGTATAGCGGATGCGCTCCAGGCCATCGATCGTCGCGAGAGCGCGGATCAAGTCCGCGAGTCCGCGGCCATCGTGGGTCCACGCGTTCACATTCTGGCCGAGCAGCACGATCTCGCGCGCGCCGGCGTCGGTGAGCGCATTCGCCTCGGCGACGACATCCGCCCACGGCCGTGAGATCTCGGCGCCACGCGTATAGGGAACGACGCAATAGGTGCAGAATTTGTCGCAACCTTCCTGGATGGTGAGGAAAGAGGTGGGATTGGAGCGACGGCGGGGCGGCATGGCGTCGAACTTGCTGATCGCCGGCATGTCCGTGTCGACGGGCCGAGCTCCGAGCGCGGCCGCGGCGACCATCTCGGGAAGGCGATGATAGGCTTGCGGGCCGACAACGATGTCGATCAGCTGCGAGCGGCGCTGCGCTTCGGCGCCCTCCGCCTGCGCAACGCAGCCGGCGAGCGCGATCAGCGGCTTTGAGCCATCCGGGCGCTTCAATCGCCCGACGTCCGAATAGGCTTTCTCCGCGGCTTTTTCGCGGATGTGGCAGGTGTTGAGCACGACGAGATCGGCATCCTCGCCCTCGGCAGCCGAGGTCATTCCCCGAGCAGCAAGCAGCTCGCTCATTCGATCGCCGTCATATACGTTCATCTGGCAACCGAAGCTTTTGATTCTGAAAGTCTTGGCAGTCATTCATCCGAGCCTATAGGCGAGGGCGGCCCGGACTTGAAGCCAAGCGTCGATGCGATCGCATCGCGGGCCTGCTGAGCAATTCTTTTGCGGTCGCCGGCGCGAGACAGCGGCTCGAGCAGGTGCAACGTGACCGGCAGCGTGCCCCGGCGGCCAAGGATGCGCAGGACGTTCGCCATCCCCGGCTCGTCCCACCATCCGACTTCGCCCGCCGAAGCGCCATAATCGACTGCGATCGGACGGATCTGCACATCCTTGGCGGCATAATTGACAGCTTCAAGAAGCGACGAGCGGAATGGTAAAAGGTGCGTGCCCGGGCCGGTCGTCGCCTCGGGAAACACCGTCACAGGCTTCTCGCTTTCGAGCGCGCCGGCGAGCGCGATCGCCTGGTCCTTGGCGCCTTTGACGTGACCTCGCTTGACGTAAACCGTGGCATTCTGGTCGGCGAGCCAGTGCAGAAAACCGTGGCCGAGCTCATCCTTCGACACGAACGCGCAATTGGTCGCGCCCGCGAGCATCAGTATGTCGAGCCAGCTCGTGTGGTTGGCGATGATCAAGCTGTGGCGTCCGACGGGCCGTCCGACGGAGCGCACGCGCGCGCCGCAGATCCACGCCGCTGAGCCGAGGAACCATTGAGGCCAGGGCGAACGGCCGAACAACGTCCGGCTCACGACATGAATCGGCGCGCAGGTTAGGAAGAGCAGGACCAGCCCAGCGATGCGAAATGCCGCACGTGGGGTGACGCTCGGCGCTTTAGCGATCTCGGTTGAGGGTGACGCCGTACAGCTCCATGCGATGATCCACGAGGCGGAAGCCCAGACGCTGGGCGATCCGCTTCTGCAATTCCTCGAGCTCATCGTCGACGAACTCGATGACGTTGCCCGTTTCGACATCGATCAGATGATCGTGATGGGTCTCGGACGCTGCTTCGTAACGCGAGCGTCCGTCACCAAATTCGTGCCGCTCGAGGATTCCGGCCTCTTCGAATAGCCGAACCGTGCGATAGACGGTGGCGATAGAAATGTTCGGATCGACCGCCGCCGCGCGCGCGTGCAAGGTCTCGACATCGGGATGGTCCTCGCTGTCGCCGAGCACTCGGGCGATGACCTTGCGCTGCTCAGTGATCCTGAGGCCCTTGTCGGCGCAGAGCGCCTCAATATCGATCGTACGCGTCATGACCCCAAATTAGGTGCGTGGGGGGCTGCCGTCCAGCGACGCTACGCCTTCTTCCCGCCGCGCGTCTTGCGCCGCTTCGTGCCGAGACCGATCGACTTCGCCAGTGTACGCCGCTGTTCGGCATAATTTGGCGCGACCATCGGATATTCGGCGGCAAGTCCCCATTTTTGCCGATACTGGTCCGGCGTCAGATTATAATGCGTCATCAAATGCCGCTTGAGCATCTTCAGCCGCTTTCCATCTTCCAGGCAGACAATATAGTCCGGCTTGACCGACGAACGGATTGGAACCTTCGGCTCGGGCTTGGGCTCAGCCGCGGCAGCCCTGCCGGAAATCTCATTCAGTGCCGAGTGAACGTTCTGGATAAGGTTCGGCAAGTCGTTCACGGCAACACTATTGTTGCTGACGTGCGCCGCAACAATATCGGCCGTCAACGTCAGAAGGGTGTCATCTGCGGAGTCATTATCAGCCATTTGGAAATTCCGATCCGAGCAAGTGCCAATCAGATGAGTCGATTGGAGCACATCAAATCAGTAGGATCATAGCTTCGATCGGGCAATACTGGG
>JBKPOR010000223.1:0-3978 GCA_046765675.1 Pseudomonadota bacterium | reverse complement strand
GCGCCGCTCCACCATCACGCGACCATGACATCGTCGCCGAGCTCGACCGAACCTATCAGGCGGCGGTGAAGCGCAATGACGCGGCTACGATGGCCCGCATCCTTCATCCGCAATTCCAGCTTGTCGTCGGCAGCGGGCGGCGGTTCAGCCGCGAGGACCTCCTCGCCGAAGCGCGCAAAGCAACCATCACCTACGAACTTCAGGATGAAGAGGACGGCAGCCAGTCGGTTCTGGTCGCCGGAGATACCGCCGTCGTCACCGCCAAGCTGTTCATCAAAGGCACTGCGGACGGTGTGAAGATCGATCGCACATTGTGGTTCAGTGACACCTATGTCCGGACGCCGTCGGGCTGGCTGTATCTCTTCGGCCAGGCGTCGCTTCCGCTTCCCGCGGCTCAGCAATAAGCGCCTGAGCGGTACGCCGACGGCGTCACCCCGAACGCCGAGCGGAAGGATGCCGTAAAATGGCTGTGGCTTGAGAATCCGAGATCGAGCGCAAGGTCGGTGATGTCGTCGCGCCGAGGCAATTCGGCCAATGCCCGTCCGAGCCGCAGCTGCATCTGGTATCGATAGAGCGGGACGCCTTCCGAGCGCTTGAAAGCCTGGGTCAGATGAATCGACGAGACGCCTAGCTCGGAAGCGATGTGGGTCAGAGTCAGCCTGGGCTCCTCGCTTTCGTGGAGCAGGGCCTTCGCCTTCCGAACGCAACCCGTGTCATGGATGGAAACCCTGCGCGGATCACCCAGGCTCGCGACAAGAATTGCGAGGCCCAGCTCTTCCGCTGCAAGCGGATCGGGCGTTCGGCGCAATTGATCGGCGAGCATTTGGACCCGCAGCGGGCAGCCGCGCACCCGATCGGAAAATGCGGAACCCGTGGTCGGAGACAGTTCCTCCAGAACGCTTTGCGCAGGCGCGATGAGCACGCTTCGATGTCCGATTCCCGGAACCACGTGATGATCGATGAAGTCCTGGTCCGCCTCGGCAAACAGCAGCCTCGTCGGGTCGACCCAGCTGACCGATCGTCCGACCTGGAACTCGAATGCGCCGGCGCAGGTTATCGCAACCTGGCGCGCGGTGGTCACACCCCGCGGCGGGAGCTCGTGGCGCGCGATCATTTCCTCGGCGAGCAGGATCTCGCTCGTAACGAGGAGAATCCGCACGTTCTGGGGCTAGCCGTTCGCTCCGGGATCCATCTCGCGCTTTTAACCGATTACGCGCCCCCAATGAAATCCGGAGCGGTCAGATTCCCCCTTCGACCGGTTCGTATCCGGCGTCACGAAGGCGCTTCGTCAAATCCTCGCCGGTCGTTCGGGCAAGGTCGCCGTCATCGGAGCGGACCACGAAATTCGCGCCATATTTCCCATCCTTGAAGAACGGGTAGCTTCCGATGGCAACGCCGGGATGCGCCGCTTCGGTCTCGCGCAGGAGGTCGGCAACATCGCTTTCGGGCGCCCGGGCGCCGACGATCACCGAAACCATCGGCCGGCCGCCTTCCAGCCTGCCTTTCAGCGCTTCGAGCATGCTCGCGGCGATGTGCGGTACCCCGGCGAGAATGTAGACATTCTCCATCTTTACGCCCGGTGCTCCAGAGCTCGGATTCAGCAACAGCTCCGCGCCCTCCGGCGTTCGGGCCATGCGCAACCGCGCTTCGGTGAGTCGTCCTCCCCGATCGCGGTAATAGTCTTCGAGAATTCGACGGGCCTCGGGATGGACGATCACGGGCACGCCGAACGCTCCGGCGATGGCATCGACGGTGATGTCGTCGTGAGTCGGGCCGATCCCACCGGTCGTGAAGACATAATCGTGGGTGGAGCGGAGCGCATTGACCGTCTCGCCGATACGATCGAGGTTGTCGGGAATGATCCGTACTTCGGCGAGGCGGATCCCTTGCTCATTCAGCCATGTAGCGAGTTGACCGACGTTTCGATCCTGCGTCCGGCCCGACAGGATCTCATCGCCGATTACGACAAGCGCTGCGGTCCAGGTTTTCGATTGCTCGCTCACTCGGCCTCCGGTGACTTCGCGATCCCGAATGCCTATCTAGGCGCCATGACTCAATATATTACGGTCACGACGGACGATCGTGTCGAAGCCAAGAACGGCGTCATCAAGCTTCACGGCGCGGAGGGCCTCGAGGGCATGCGCCGGGCCGGCCGCCTCGCCGGAGAAATCCTGGATGCGCTCGTGCCTCATGTGGTGCCGGGCGTCGAAACGCAGGATCTGGACGACATTGTCCACAGGATGACCGTCGACGCCGGCGCCATTCCGGCCACGCTCGGCTATCGCGGCTATACGAAGAGCTGCTGCATCTCGATCAACCACGTCGTCTGCCACGGAATCCCCGGCGAAAAGACGCTGAAGGACGGCGACATCGTCAACATCGATGTGACTCCGATCCTCGACGGCTGGCACGGCGATACCAGCCGGATGTACCTGGTGGGCGACGTTCCTTTGAGAGCCCGCAAGCTGGTCGACGTCACCTACGAATGCCTGATGCTCGGGATCGAACAGGCCAAACCGGGGAACCACCTCGGAGATATCTCCAATGCCATCCAGCGCCACGCCGAGTCGCATCGCTACAGCGTCGTTCGCGACTTTTGCGGTCATGGCGTCGGCCGGCTGTTCCACGACAGCCCCGAGGTCATCCATGCCGGTCGGCCCGGAACCGGCCCGGAGCTCAAGCCGGGCATGTTCTTCACGGTGGAGCCGATGATCAACATCGGGCGACCGGACGTGAAGATGCTGGACGACGGCTGGACCGCCGTGACCCGCGACCGCTCGCTGTCGGCACAGTTCGAACATTCGATCGGAATCACCGAAACGGGCTGCGAGATTTTTACGAAAAGCCCCAAGGGTCTCGACAAGCCGCCTTACTGAGCGAGGCGCAGCATCCAATCGGCCATGGTGTCGAGCGCCTCTGCGTCCTTCGCGGCAACTCGGAACGAATGATCGGCGCCCTCGACAACATGCAGCGTCGCTCGCTCGCCCAGCGAACCGACAACCGGCTCCAGCAGGTCCATTTCCGCCAGGGCATCCCTCGAACCCGACACGAACAACATCGGGACCTGGACCCTCGCGAGATGCTCGGCGCGCTCGATGCCCGGTTTTCCGGCGGGATGCAGAGGGAAACCGAGGAAGGCTAGACCTCTTACCTCGAGGAGCGGGGAATCTGCCTGGGCCTGCGAGGTCATTCGCCCGCCGAACGACCGCCCGCCCGCGAATAGGGGCAAACCTCGCGCCAGCCTTGCGGCCTCCTCAGCCGCGGCTCGTACCGCCGAATGGGCGATCCGCGGCGGATCGGGCCGCCGCGAGCCTTTCTCCATATATGGAAACTGGTAACGCAAGGTCGCGATCCCTCGGGCCGCGAGCCCTTGGGCGTTCGATTCCATGCTCCTGTGAGTCATCCCCGCGCCCGCGCCATGGGCAAAGACGTACAGCGCCTTCGCCCGGTCCGGGCGGCGCAGCAATCCCGAGACGAATCCGTCGCCGACCGGGATTTTCAGCGAGTCCACCCTATGCGGCCGCGGCTTTGCTCTCGGCATCCCAGCGCGCGGTCAGCTCGCGCGCATTTTCAACGTCGGGCGGGAAATCGACCTCACCCCACTCCTCGCCTTCGATGTCGAGTGTCCAAACGTCGCTGCTCTGAGCGATGTGATTTATGACGCGCAGGTACCAGATCGTCGTTCCCTCGGGCGTGCGCATCGCTTGCTCGATCGCCTCGCGGAAATGTTCGGCACCGCCTGAACGGAAAGCGAGCAGGCCGATCGATTCGGCGTTCACCGTCGCAAGATCCAGGCGCTTGCCGATGGCCTTGAGCCGCCCGCCGTCCTCGACGACCTTCATGTCGTCGTCGTCGTAAGAGTCCTTCCGGTCGATCGTGACGCAAATGCCGCTACGGTCGTCATTGCCGACGACCTTGCGCATCAGCGAAGGCGAGACAAGCGTGTCGCCGTTCCACACCAAACAGTCGCCGGCCAGC
>JBKPOR010000222.1:0-1372 GCA_046765675.1 Pseudomonadota bacterium | reverse complement strand
ACTATACACGGCGCTCCATACTTCGCCACCGCCGCGACCGCATCGACAATTCTGTCGGCGCCGACATCCGAAGGCCGTTCGTAAAGAATCTTCAAGCCAGTATCGCTCGTGTGATCGACAAACAACGGCGTCAACTGGAAGTATACTTCGGCAACTCGCTTTAACGTTTGGTTCAAAGAGGGCACCACTGAGGCAATGACAATGGACCCGATTTCTTTGAAATCCATGCCCGCCAACTCGAACAAGTTTCGCATCTGTACGCCATACTCGTCGCTGGTCGTCGCAGGTTCAGTAGTCAATCGCCACTGTGCGATCAATTCCTTTTCTCGAAAAACCGCGAACGTAATGTTTGTGTTACCCGCGTCAATGACCAGAAGCATAGGCGAGTTCCTCGGTGTTGTTTCGCGTTCCGGAAAGTACCTGCTCGATGAGGTCCGCGGCTCGAGCTGGACCATCTTCCTGGTGAAGTTGTCTACTGACTTCCATCGCGCGGCGAGCGTAGGACGGCTGAGTGAGCAATTCGTTTAGTTCCTTCGCCACTCTCTGTGCGAAGTAGTTTTTCCGATAGAGCGTGCGGCTGGTGCCGAGCTTGCGAGCATGTTCCGCGTTGTCGGATTGATCGAAAGCGAAAGGAACGATCAGGGTCGGCACACCTGCGAGCAAACCCTGCGATGTCGTTCCCACGCCGCCGTGATGGACCACCACACAAGCTCGTGGCAACAGTGATTGATAAGGAACATAATCTACCGCGATTGTGCCTTCGGGCAGAGAGGGCGGCCGGTTTCGCTGATCGCCAATAAGCAACACCGCGCGCCGTCCCACACGCCTCGCAGCCTCGATGCTTTCGCGGAAGAAATCGCGCGCTATCCAAACCGCGGACGAACCTAGAGTAAACACGATCGGTGGTGGGCCATCCTCCAGAAAGCGTGTCAGCTCGTCGGGAACTTCTGCTTCACGATTCCCGTCGTAAAAACAAAATCCGGTGACCTCGGTTTGCCTGGGCCAGTCAGGCTGCGGTTGAGCAAATATTTTTGAGAACAGCGCCAGGACAAGCGCCGGCGAGTGCTGGCCTTCGAACATCTTATTGACGGTGTCATCAACTCCGAGATCGTCGCGGAATTCTGTTACCGCGTTCGCCTTAAACATACCTTTTGAAAGATTAAGTAAGAACCTCATGACGCCCGGGCCGAGCAGACTCAGCCTTCTGGTCCATTGCCAGTATGGCGGAACGGGCGGGTCATACGCCGAGATGAAGGAAAACGGCGCCAGCACGGTTGAGATCCAGGGCATGCCCGTCTTTTTTCCCACCAATGGACCAGCAGGCGCGGCCGGATGAGTAACAAGAAGATCAGCGCCGGCGACTGCCTGCAAC
>JBKPOR010000221.1:0-5774 GCA_046765675.1 Pseudomonadota bacterium | reverse complement strand
CGAGCAGTTTCTCGAGATACGGATTCTTGATCGAGAAGCTGCCCGACAGGGTCTTGTGCGTATAGATATTGGCCGGGATCGGCTCGATGCACGCGCTGGTGCCGCCGCAGATGATCGAGATCGACGCGGTCGGAGCGATCGCCATCTTGCAGCTGAAGCGCTCCATCACGCCCATGTCGGCGGCATCGGGACAGGGTCCGCGCTCTTTCGCCAGCATCATCGACGCCTCGTCGACCTGCGCCCGGATGTGCTTGAACATCTTGAGGTTCCAGCTCTTCGCCATCGCTCCCTCGAACGGCAGGCCGCGCGCCTGGAGGAAGGAGTGGAAGCCCATGACTCCAAGGCCGACGGACCGCTCGCGCTCCGCGCTATATTTGGCGCGGGCCATCTCGTCCGGAGCGCGGGCGATATAGTCGGACAAGACATTGTCGAGGAAGCGCATGACGTCCTCGACGAACCGCTTGTCGCCGTTCCACTCGTCCCAGGTTTCCAGGTTCAAGGAGCTAAGGCAGCACACCGCGGTGCGATCGGCGCCGAGATGGTCGCGGCCAGTGGGCAGAGTGATCTCGCTGCACAGGTTCGACGTCGTGACCTTGAGCCCGAGGTCTCGGTGGTGCTTCGGCATCGCCTTGTTCACGGCGTCGATGAAGATGATGTACGGCTCACCGGTCGCGAGGCGGGTCTCGACCAGTTTCTGGAACAGCGAGCGGGCGTCGACCGTGCTGCGCTCCGATCCGTCGCGCGGGCTGCGCAAGGTGAACTCGGCGCCGTCGCGGACGGCCTCCATGAATTCGTCGGTGACGAGCACTCCGTGGTGCAGGTTCAGGGCCTTGCGGTTGAAGTCGCCGCTGGGTTTGCGGATTTCAAGGAACTCCTCGATCTCCGGGTGCGAGATGTCGAGGTAGCAGGCGGCCGAGCCGCGGCGCAGCGAGCCCTGCGAAATCGCGAGGGTTAGGCTGTCCATCACTCGGACGAAGGGGATGATACCGCTGGTCTTGCCGTTGAGGCCGACGGGCTCGCCGATGCCGCGCACGCTCCCCCAATAGGTGCCGATGCCGCCGCCCTTGGATGCGAGCCAGACGTTCTCGTTCCAGGTTCCGACGATGCCCTCGAGGCTGTCGTCGACGCTGTTCAAATAGCAGCTGATCGGTAGGCCGCGGCCGGTGCCGCCGTTCGAAAGGACGGGGGTCGCCGGCATGAACCATAGGCGCGAGATGTAATCGTAGACGCGCTGCGCGTGCTCGGCGTCGTCGGCGTAGGCTGCGGCGACGCGGGCGAACAGATCCTGGTAGCTCTCGCCCGGAAGCAAATAGCGGTCGCGCAGCGTGTCCTTTCCGAATTCGGTTAGAAGGTCGTCCCGCTGGGCGTCGGTCGTGACGTCGAAACGCGGCGCGTGGACGCCCTTGGAAGCGCTCGTGGTGGTGGTGGCAACGTCGTCGCTCGGGATTTCTGAGCCGTGTGAAAAATCCATTGCGCTTCCCCGTCCTTCATCGGTCCCGTCGGGGACCGTTTGTTCGCCAAACGTTCGACTCGGAGCCATTTGGGACATCCTAGCCTTTTTCGCGGTCGAGCGGGGCTTTTTTGGTCTCCGTCCCCGATATCCACAGACGCGGAAATCAGGCACGAGTCGCCCGTCGCAAGAATATAGGCTTTCCCGCGCCGAACACCAGTAATTGAGTGTTCCCCTGGTCTCCCTACCATCTATTGTGCCTTAACCGCGCTGGGATGCAAGCCGGTAAATGCGCGTTAACGAAAATTTTCCTGTGGATTTGCGGCGCTGCAACAGGCGTGCTCTTCGGCCTTCGCGCAGTAGCCAGCCGGTCCCCGCCGCACTGGTTCATTGATGATCAGCTTGGGATGGGTTGGCCTCGAGCTTTTGCCTCAGCCAGTTTCGAGCTCGGAAGCCAGTTGCTGACGGTCTGCGGCCAGCGGCCGACCCTGCGTAACCCATCTGCAACAAGCCGGCCGCTCGACTTGTCATTTAAAATCGGTTTACAATGTCGGGCAGGCCATTGGCCTTAACGAACAGGGGCAAAACAAGAATGAAACGCTATTTGCTTGCCGCGGCGGCTGCCGCCGCTCTTACCGCGTCACCAGCGGCCGCTCGCGACCACTCGGGATACTTTGGAATCGAAGCCGGACCGATGTGGGCGCAGGACTCGCACATCCGGTTCCCGGACATCACCGACGGGCTCGCCGACTTCGATGTCGATCACAAGATCGGGGTGGATGGCGACCTCATCGCCGGCTACGACTTCGGAATCGTTCGTGCTGAAGTCGAAGGCGCCTACAAATGGGCGAAGCACGACGAATATAGCGACGCTGTCGATTCGATCGACGCGGACGGCCACACGCGCGCTTATTCACTGATGGGCAACGTGCTGATCGACCTCGGCCGCGACGACGCGGTCAATTTCTATGCCGGCGGCGGCCTCGGCGTTGCCTGGATCCGGCAGAGATTTTCA
Source organism: Pseudomonadota bacterium (assembly GCA_046765675.1). Classification (GTDB taxonomy): domain Bacteria; phylum Pseudomonadota; class Alphaproteobacteria; order Sphingomonadales; family Sphingomonadaceae; genus Sphingomicrobium. The sequence continues at coordinate 3,309 of JBKPOR010000221.1, read as the reverse complement.
GTCGTCGACGATCCCGATCATTTCGACATCAAGGACCAGAATTTGGCATGGCAGGTGATCGCCGGAGTCCGCGCGCCGGTGTTCCGCCACTTCGACGTCGGGCTGAAGTATCGCTATTTCAACGGCGGAAAGATCACCGACGAGGACCTGGGCGACACCGTCCACAGCAAGTTCCGGTCGCACAGTATCCTCGCGAGCCTGATCTATAATTTCAACGAGGTCGCGGCTCCGCCGCCTCCGCCGCCACCTCCGCCCCCGCCTCCGCCGGCTCCGCCGCCTCCAGCGACGCAGACGTACCCGGACGGCTCGGTGATTCTGGCGACGGATACGTGTCCGGCGCCTCCTCCTCCGCCGCCGCCGCCGGCCCCGGCGCCAGAGCGCGGCTTGTAAGTCCAGAAATCAACCGCAGATCGGCGGCGGGAGGGCAACTTCCCGCCGCTTTTCTGTGTGAGGCTCAAGGAGTCGGCGCAATCACGCGCAGGACGCCCTTACGGATCGCATAATCGAGCGGCGGAGCGTCACGGACGATCTCGCCGTCGAGCGAGACGGCGAGGTGGCTGCGTCGGCTGGCGACTTGCAGGCGATGTACGCCGTCGATCCGGACCATGTCATCGCTCCGGCTGCGATTGAGCAGCGCCCGGATGCTTGCGGCGATGAGACCCCGGCGGGTCTTCTTGCGCATGACGAGGACGCAAAGCTCGCCGTCATCCAGGCTCTCGCGCCGGCCGGGAGCGCCGAGATCCAGCCGATAATCATTATTGCCGACGAACAGCAGGGGCGTGTCGACCCGGCCCGTTCGCTCATCATTGATGGTCAACGTCAGCCGATGGTGACCGAAACGGACGAGAGTCCTCAACGATGCGACGATCATTGCCAGCCGCTTGCTGCGACCGAGGCGTTTGCGCTGGAGGTCGCGGTCGACGACCATCAGCGGATAAAGCCCGATCGCGCTATTGTTGATGAACGTGCGTCCGTTCATCTCCCCGACGTCGACCCGGCGTTCGTTACGCGTCGCGATGAGCGTAGCGGCTTCGGCGAGTTCAGTGGGAATCCCGAGGTCGCGGGCAAAATGATTCAGAGTCCCCAGCGGCAGGATTCCAAGCGCGGTCTCAGTACCGGCCAGGGCCGAGGCGGCCGCGCCGACCGTTCCATCGCCTCCGCCGACGATCACCAACGCATCGCCGCGCTCGGCGATCGCCCGGCAGCGGACCTCACAATCGCCCCCGTCGAGCAGTTCGATGTCCGCATCGACGCCCGCCGACCCAAGGACATCGGCGATCCTCTCGACGATCCTGGGGTCAGCCGTCACAGCCCCGCCGCTGCGGTTGATGAGAACGACCGCGCTCACAGCGCCGTCAACGGCGATCTACCGAATCATTTCCCCGAGCCGGCCGTTTTGGCTCTGATCTCGTCGGCGGTGCATTCCCCAATTCGGCGCGACTCCGAACGCGACCGCATCTTCATCCCCTTGCCGTCCGGGGCGCCAGCGACGTCCATCGCCATCGTCGCTTCATAGGCATTGCTTGAATAGGTGCCCTTGATCGCCATGGTCATCGTTTCGGTTGACCTGCCTTCGCAGTGCAAGACGGCATCGATCTTGCCGCCGGACATGGTGAAATGGTCGTATCGGCAATTGCGGTTCTTGCCGGCGAAAAATCCCTCCTTCGGGCGCTTCACATCCGCTTCGGTGAGGCAGGTTTCGTAGCCACGCTCCTGGAACCTGGCCATGCTCTGCTTCATCTGCTGCGCCAGCTGCTGGGGCATTCCGGGGACGTCCACGTCGAGCAGCGTGACCTTGGTTTGCCACTTGCCGGGCTCAATCAGGCTGTCGCCGCCGGCCGCCTCGCTGACCTTCTCGGCAACTTCGCCGACACTCGCATTTTTGACATTGATGTCGGGCCCCTTGTTGCACGCCGCGAGCGCTGCTGCGCCAGCGATCAGAACCAGGCTGTGTTTCATCACGAATCCCCCTGCTTTGCGCACCGTCGAGAATAACTGCGCAAACCGCGCGGGCAATCGGCAAGAAGGCGGCGGCTGCGGCGTCGGCAGAAGCGCCATATGGAGAAAAAGCGCCGGTGGTCAGCGGCGCTTTCCCTCTTCGAAACGTGAAACCTTAAGCCGTCGCGCCGGCCGATTCAGGTATCAAAAGAACCTGACCTGGATAGATCTCATCCGGGTCTTTCAACATCGGGCGGTTGGCCTCGAAGATGCGGTTGTACGCATTGGGGTCACCAAGTTCTTTCTTGGCGATAGCAGAGAGAGTGTCACCGTCCTGAACCTCATAAGTGCGAGGCTGGCGCTGACCCTGCTGCGCACCGGCAAGACCACTGTCGTCGACGCTATCGATATGTCTGACGTTGCCGACGATCATCATCAGTTTCTGGCGCGTGGCCTCGTCCGGAACATTCCCCCCGACCTTCACCCGGGATCCTTCAACCTCGACCGTAATGTCGCCCGGAAGGCCGAGCCGTTTGATCTCCCTGCGGATCGCCTCTGCGCGCTCGTTGGCGTCGGCGTTTGCCTGGAACACCTCCTTACCCTTGTCGCGCTTGAAGAAGTCGAAAAGTGACATGGCAAGTCTCCTGATTCGCCTCCCACTAATCACAAGGGCTGCCGGCGTTGATTGTTCCGGCAGCCTCGACGAGCCGCGGTCGCGATGGGCTGGGTCGGTCACTTTCCGCTTTCCACCTAAAGCGGACATTAGCGGCCATCAACGAATTGCTCGCCGCGATAGCTAACCTATATCCCGGCCATGCCGATTCAAATCCGAACCACTCTGGAAGAGCCGGACACTACAGCCTTCGTTCCGCACAAGCCTGCGCGGCCGGACAAGGCGGAAGGCGGGCTGAGCTTCAAGCTGGTCTCGGAATACGAACCTGCGGGCGACCAGCCCCAGGCCATCGGCGAACTGGTTGGCCAGGCGAACGACGGCGAGAAGAGCCAGGTGCTCCTCGGGGTAACCGGCTCGGGCAAGACCTTCACCATGGCCAAGGTGATCGAAACGCTTCAGCGCCCAGCGCTGGTCATCGCCCCCAACAAGATCCTCGCCGCCCAGCTCTACGGCGAGTTCAAGAGCTTCTTCCCCGACAATGCGGTCGAATATTTCGTCAGCTACTACGACTATTACCAGCCCGAAGCCTACGTTCCGCGCACCGACACTTACATCGAGAAAGAATCGAGCGTGAACGAGGCGATCGACCGCATGCGCCACTCGGCGACGCGGTCATTGCTCGAGCGCGACGACGTGATCATCGTCGCTTCGGTAAGCTGCCTCTACGGCATTGGCTCGGTCGAAACCTATTCGGCGAT
>JBKPOR010000220.1:0-23569 GCA_046765675.1 Pseudomonadota bacterium | reverse complement strand
GGACTTCTCGAGAATATCCCGCGGGTTCTGCCTGATGGTTCCCATGCCGTCATCGAAACGGATTCGTGGACGCTCCCACCGATCTTCGCCGAGCTTCAGGCGGCCGGCCAAATCGCACACGAGGAAATGGCGCGCACATTCAACTGCGGGATCGGAATGGCGGTGATCGTCAGCCAGGGCGACGCCGCCAGCGTCGCGTCAGGGCTTGAGGCCGCTGGTGAGACGGTACTCACGATTGGAAGGATGGAGTCCGGGCACCGCGGCTGCACGGTCACAGGCGAAGGCTGGTCCGCGACCCACCATGCGTGATTCGAAGCGTGTCGCAGTTCTGATTTCCGGCCGCGGGAGCAACATGCGGGCACTGATCGAAAAAGCGAGCGGCTACCATGTCGTTCTCGTCGCCTCGAACAAGCCCCACTCGGCGGGCCTCGACTGGGCTCGGGCGGCCGGAATCCCGACGTGGGCGTGGGACAGCAAGGGCGTCGACAAGGAAGAATTCGACCGAGTCCTGAGTGCCGCGCTCGACGAGCACCGCGTCGGAACGATTGCACTCGCCGGTTTCATGCGCATCCTCTCGCGCTGGTTCATTGAGGAATGGCGCGGGCGAGTGCTCAACATCCACCCTTCGCTCCTTCCAAAATATCGAGGGCTCGACACCCACAAGCGCGCATTGGAAGCCGGCGACGAGATCCACGGATGCTCGGTCCATATCGTCACCGAAGAGCTGGACTCCGGCGAAGTGCTTGGAAGCGCCGAAGTGCCCGTCGAGTCCGGAGACACGGCGGAGAGCCTCGAACAACGGGTGCTCGAGGCGGAGCACGGACTCTATCCGCGGGTCTTGGCGGAGTTCGCCGGCCGATGAGCGACGTCCTGGACAAGGTGCGCGCCGCAGCGCTCGACCTGCCCGAGACCGAGGAGAAGCTGTCCCACGGCCAGCCGACCTTCTTCGTCGCCGGCAAGCAGTTCGCGCAGTTCCGCGACGATCATCATGGCGATGGACGCACGGTCGTCTGCGTGAAGACCACCAGCCTCGACGAGCAGGCCATGCTGCTCGAATCCGATCCGGACACTTATTCGAAGCCGGCCTATCTCCATCATTCGGGCTGGATTTCGATCAACCTCAACGGCCCGAAGGTCGACTGGGGCCACGTCGCCGATCGAATCGCCGCGAGCTGGGAGCTTGCGGCGCCGCGGCGATTGCTCGAAGCTGGCGGGCGATGAACGAGACCGAGAAACGCCGCTGGATCAACCTGGGCGAAGTCATCGCCGTCGCTGCACTCATCGTATCGGCCGTCGGCGTCTGGATCGCCTGGAAGAGCACAACGAACAACCAGCCGACGCGCGTCGTCGAGCAACGCCAACCGATCCCGCTGACGCTTCGTGCCAAGCGGGAGGACGACGGCGAAAGGCTGAACATCAGCCCGGTCGAGCCGACTCACGCCCTGGAGGGTTTGACGATCGGCCTGCCGGGAGCAGCACCCATATCCATCGGAAGCGACGGCGAGCTCGACGCGGATGACGTCGAAGCCGCCCTGAGCGGCCATGACCAGGAGCCCAAGAACCGCACGCTTGCGGTCCGGGTTCGAATCGAGGCTCGTTACGTCGAAATGGGTCAGGACCGGCGAAGCTCCGGCACCTACATGTTGCGCTACATGTGGAAAAGCGGCGGCATGTTCAGCGGCCGCTCGCTCCATCTCGTCGGCCTCAGTCGCTAGCCGACGATTTCGCCTGGAGTGAAGAAGAAAGCGATTTCGATCGCCGCATTCTCGTCGCTGTCCGATCCGTGCACTGAATTGGCTTCGATCGATTGCGCATAGGTCTTGCGGATCGTGCCCTCTGCCGCGTCGGCTGGATTGGTCGCACCCATCACATCGCGGTTGAGCTTTACCGCATCTTCGCCCTCGAGCACCTGAACCACGACCGGTCCCGACGTCATGAAGCTGCAGAGGTCCGGGTAGAACGGCCGTTCGCGGTGGACGGCATAAAAGCCCTCGGCCTGCTCGCGAGTCATTCGGATGCGCTTGGAGGCAATGACCCGAAGGCCGGCGTCTTCCAGCATCTTGGTGACGGCGCCCGTGAGGTTGCGGCGAGTGGCATCGGGCTTGATGATCGAAAAGGTGCGCGTGACGGCCATGGCCGAGCGGTCTCCTGTGACTAGCTGGATTGGAAGTTGCGCGAGCGCCTAGCCGCGACCGCGGGAAGGAGCAAGACTCAGCTCTTATTGACCCACTTGCCGCCCTCTTGAGCCCAATAACGCCGCTCGATCCCTTCCCTCCCGGCGAGCAACTTCCACGCCAACCGAGCGCCCTCCAGAGTGACGTTGTCGAACAAATAAAAGGCACGGTCATAAGCGAGCGCTGCGTCGCGCCACTCCCCGTCCGCGATCAGCAGGTTTCTCGCCAGATTGGGAGCGTCGGGGCTGGTCGAAAGCAGGATTGGCTGGCGCGCGTCGTCCGTGCCGCCCGCGAGGCCGTGGGGCAGGAAGCTGGCCGCTCCCTGATCCCAAAGCTGGCGGTCGAGGCGGGTAAGCGCCCCCTCGTCCGAAGCGACGATCAACAGCCGGCCGTCCTGCGCCAGGATCTTGTCAGCAATGCTTGCAATGACCTGCTCGGGCGGGGTTCCGCCAAGCTGGTAGAAGTCGATCTGCACCAGCTCAGCGCTCGATCACATCCGCGACATATTGGTCGATCAGCCGAACGCCGTAGCCGGTCGCGCCTTTGTCGTAGGTCGTACCGGCCTTATCCGACCAGGCCTTGCCGGCCATGTCGACGTGCGCCCAACGGACCCCTTCGTCGACAAAGCGCTGGATGAATTGTGCCGCGGTGATCGATCCACCCTCGCGCGGGCCGACATTCTTGACGTCGGCGATTGGCGAATCGATCAGCCGGTCGAAAGATTCCGCCAAAGGCATTCGCCAGAGCTTGTCCCCGCTATCCTCACCGACCTTGAGCAGCTGTCCCGCAAGCTCTTCGTTGTTGGAGAACAAACCCGCCCATTCATGGCCGAGGCTGATCAGGATCGCCCCCGTGAGAGTCGCGAAGTCCACGATGGTCGAGGGTCGGAAATTCTTCTGAACGTAGGCGATAGCGTCCGCCAGCACGAGGCGGCCCTCAGCGTCCGTGTTGATTACTTCGACGGTCCGACCGCTCATGGTGGTGACGACGTCCCCGGGCCGCTGCGCATTGCCGCCCGGCATATTTTCGACCAGTCCGCAGATCCCGACCACGTTCGCCTTGGCCTTGCGCAGGGCGAGCGCCTTGAATCCGCCGACCACGGCACCCGCGCCGCCCATGTCCCACTTCATGGCTTCCATGCCCTGCGCCGGCTTGATCGAAATTCCGCCGGTGTCGAAGGTCACGCCCTTTCCGACGAAAGCCGTGGGCTGGCCGCCCTCTCCGCCGCCGTTCCACTTGAGGATCAGCAGCCGCGGTTCGCGGATCGAGCCCTGGGCGACACCGAGCAATGCGCCCATTCCGAGTTTGGTCATCGCCGCCTTGTCGAGGACCTCGATCTCGACACCTGAGCCTTTCAACGCGGCTTTTGCGCGCTCAACGAAGCTTTCGGGGTAGATGATGTTCGGGGGTTCGGTGACCAGCTCGCGAGTGAGCTGAGTACCCTGGACGACCGGCTCCCATCGTGAAGTGTAGCGTTTGCCGGCTTCGGCGGGGGCACCGACGATCACGATTTCGGTCAGGGTCGGCTTCTGCTTGTCTTTGAGTGTCGTTCGATAACGGTCGTAGCGCCAGGCGCGCAGGGCTCCCGCGAGCGCGACCCTGGCCGCCGAATCCGCGTCGTAATTCAGGCCGCTGAGGTCGATCACGGCCGTCGTTTCGCCCGACGTCAGCAGCTTGGCCGAAGCACTGCCGCCAAGCTTTTCCGCCGCCTCGGCCGGAGCGTCGGTCCCGGTTCCGACCGCCAGCAACCGGCGAGCGGTCCCGGAATCGTCGAAGAACAGCTCGGCCGTGCTCGAAGCATCGCCGTCGAACCGCTGCCGGTCGAGCGCGCTGTTCGCGGCCTTCTCTCCCGGCCCAAGCGAGCCCAGGGTTTTCCGATCCTTGCCGGCGACGGGCAAAACCAAAGCATAGTCGCCCTCGGGCCGGCGGTCGGCGAAGCGAATTTGCATTCTTAGCGATCCCTGAAAATTCGAACGTTGCGGCGCGCTTTAGGATGCATGCGACGGCTTGGCAAAAGGACGCGGGGCCGCGGATTGTCGGCGCGCACTCAAGGTGCGATAGGCCGAGGCGAAAAGAGAGCGAGAGAACGGCGGGATTGGCAGCGTTGCGTGGGACATTCGCCTGGTGGACAGCGCTGCCGATGCTGCTTGCGTGTCCCGAAGCAGCATTTGCCCAGCCTGCCCCGGCGGCGCAGGCGGAAGGGCCGTCGCTGATCGAGTTCAGCGCCGACCAGGTCGTCTATGACAGCGGTACCGACGTCGTCACAGCGACGGGCACCGTTCGAATGAATCGCGAAGGGAATTATCTCGCCGCCGACCAGGTCGTGTGGGACCGAAGATCGGGCCAGGTTCATGCCCAGGGCAATGTGGTCGTCCTCACGCCGGAGGGCGACAAGTTGATCGGTGAGAATGTCCTTCTTACCGACACGTTGCGCGACGGTACGGTAGACAATCTGCTGGTCATCCTGGAATCCGGCGGGCGCCTCGCCGCGGCCCATGGCACGCGTAACGGCAATGTGACGACGCTCGAAAATGCCATCTACTCGCCCTGCCCCGTGACCCGTCCAAACGGCTGCCCCCGTCGGCCGAGCTGGTCGATCACGGCGGTCAGGGTAATCGACGACCCCGCCCGCCAGCGCGTCCGCTTCGAAGGCGGACGGTTGCAGCTGTTCGGTATCAACCTGCCGCTGCTTCCGATTTTCAGCATCGGCACTGGCACTGACGGGATCACCGGCTGGCTCGTCCCGGACATCAGCTACTCGACCAAGAAGGGGCTTGAGCTCGCGGTCCCCTACCATTGGCAGATTGCGCCGAACCGTGATCTCACCGTCACTCCGCATGCGTACAGCGGCGTCTACCCTGCGCTCGAAGCGAAGTATCGCGAGCTGAATCGCCTCGGAGCATTCCAGCTGGGCGGCTTCGCCACTTACGGAACGATCGAAAGCGCCAACCCCAGCGCAACTGGGGAGAACGAGGGCCGCGGGCTTCGCGCCTACGGGGAGGCCAACGGCAAATTCCAGCTCGATCCGCTGTGGAGCGTGACCGGCTCATTTCGCTGGGCAAGCGACAAGACCGTTACCCGGCGCTACGATCTCACACGCGACGACCGGCTTCGCAATTTCATCAATGCCGAGCGAATTTCGCCCGATTCGTACATCTCGATCGCCGGCTGGGCATTCCAGGGCCTGCGCGTCGACGACGTTCAGAAGCAGATGCCGCTCGTCTTGCCCGTGATGGATGCGCGTGTCCGTTTCGGGGACGTGCTGGGCGGCAAGGTCGAAGTTGAGGCAAATAGCCTTTCGATCGTCCGCATCGAAGGCCAGGACACGCAGCGCGCCTTTGCCAGCGCGAAGTGGGACCTGAGACGGCTGACCCCGTGGGGCCAGGAGCTGGACATCACGGCGTTCGCTCGGGGCGACCTCTATCACACCGAGGATTCCGAGAGCACGGCGGTGGCTATCTATCGAGGAACCGACGGGTGGCACTCGCGCGGCATCGCCGTCCTTGCAGCCGACCTCAAATGGCCTTTTGTGGGCCCGGCGTTCGGAGGCATCCAGCGCCTCGTACCCCGCGTCCAGCTGGTCCTGACCCCGCCGACTCAGAACCTCGAGATTCCGAACGAAGATGCTCGGTCGATCGATCTCGAGGACAGCAACCTGTTCGCGCTCAACCGCTTCCCCGGATATGACCGGTGGGAAGACGGATCGCGCATAACATACGGCCTGGACTGGTCGCTCGATCGTCCGAACCTGTCGATCATGACGACCATCGGGCAGAGCTATCGAATTGTCGACCGGCCGGGGATTTTCCCAGAAGGAACGGGACTTACCGACCGACTTTCCGATATTGTCGGAAGAACTCGGATCCGCTTCGGACGCCTGATCGACATCACTCATCGATACCGGATCGACAAGGACAATTTTGCCTTTCGGCGCAATGAGCTCGACCTGACGGTCGGCACCGAGCAGACGTATGCCCAAATCGGTTATTTGCGACTCAACCGCGACATTGACCCCACCATCGAGGACTTGCGCGACAAGGAGGAGCTAAGGGTCGCCGGAAGGGTCAAGTTTGCCCGCTACTGGTCGATCTTCGGAGCCACGGTCGTCGACCTCACCGGCAAGGACGAAGATCCGTTGTCGCTCGCCGACGGCTATGCCCCCGTCCGAAACCGCCTGGGCATCTCCTACGAGGACGATTGCCTGGAGCTTGGACTCACGTGGCGGCGCGACTATGAGCACATCGGCGCGTTCCGAAAGGGAAGCACTTTCGGATTTCATTTGGCACTGAAAGGTCTCGGTCGCTAAGCCTGCGTTCAGCGGGCCTGCGTAAACGCCTCTAACCTATCGGGCTGGGAAGCAAGGGAAAATGAGAGAGTGGCATTGAATTTCCAACGGTTTTCGGCGCGCGCCTGGTACGCCACCGCCGCGCTTGTGATCGCCACTGCCTCGTCGGCGATCGCCCAACAGTCGGGTCAGACTGCAGTTTCGAGCCAGCCGGACAGCACGAGCGCGCTCAGGCTGCCGCAAAATCCCCAGGTCTTCGGGACGGCCATGCCGTCGGTCGTGAAGGCGACCGCGATCGTGAACGGCGACGTCGTCACCCAGACCGACGTCGACCAGCGCCTCGCGCTGCTGGCGATCGCGAATGGTGGAAAGATTCCCGCCGAAGAGGTCGACCGTCTTCGCCAGCAGGTGCTTCGCAACCTCATCGACGAAACGCTCCAGATCCAGGCCGCGAAAGCCGAAAAGATCACGATCAAGCCGTCGGACATCGACCGGACGGTCGCGCGTGTCGCCGGGAACGTGAAGCAGTCGCCCGACCAGCTCGCCGCGTTCCTCCAAAGCAATGGCTCGTCGATCAGCTCCCTGCGCCGACAAATTGAAGGCGAAATCGCCTGGCAGCGGCTTCAGCGCGCGAAGATCGAAAGCAGCATCAGCGTCGGCGAAGACGAGGTGAAGGCGGTCATCCAGAAAATCGAAGCTTCGAAGGGAACGGAAGAATATCGGGTCGGCGAAATCTTCCTGTCGGCGACTCCGGATACAGAATCGCAGGCTGTCGCGAATGCCAACAAGATCCTGGAGCAGCTGAAGGCCGGCGCTTCGTTCGCCGGCTACGCGCGCCAATATTCCGAAGCTTCTACCGCGGCCGTTGGCGGGGATCTCGGATGGGTTCGGCCGGAGCAGCTGCCGCAGCCGCTCGGCGCGGCCCTCCGCGCGATGGCACCCGGCCAGATCAGCAATCCGATCAGCATTCCCGGTGGAGTGTCGATCCTGGCGGTGCAGGATACGCGCAAGATCCTGACTCCAGACCCGCGCGACGCGATCCTTGGCCTCAAGCAGATCTCGATCGCCTTCCCCAAGGGAACGACGCGACAGCAGGCTGAGCCGATGGTCGCCCGGTTTGCCGAGGCGGCCAGGACCGTCGGCGGCTGCGGCGGCGCGGACAAGATGGCGGCCGACTTCCATGCTGAGATCGTCCAGCAGGACCAGGTGAAGATGCGCGACCTGCCAACCGCGTTGCAGCAGCTGATGATACCGATGCAGGTTGGCCAGGCGACCCAACCGTTCGGCTCGCTCGACGAGGGCGTGCGCGTTCTCGTGATTTGCGGACGCGACGAAGTCGACCCGACGGCTCCATCCTACGACGAGGTTTTCAACCAGCTCAACGAGGAGCGGCTCAACCTGCGCTCACGTCGTTATCTGCGCGACCTTCGCCGAGATGCAGTGATCGAATTTCGGTAGGACCGGTTTTCGATAGACGCGGGACGCTTTTCAGATAGACGCGGCAATCGTGGCTTCTGACTCCCCGGAACCGCTTGCAATCTCGATCGGCGACCCGGCCGGAATAGGTCCGGAGGTCCTCGCAAAGTGCTGGGACAACCGGGCAAGCTTCGGCCTGCCACCATTCGTGGCCATCGGCGACCCGCGTTCGATCGTGGCGGTGTGGGATGGCCCCGTCGAAATCATCACCGATCCACGGGAAGCCGATTCGGCATTCGATGTGGGGCTTCCGTTGATCCAGCTTACGGCCGCGGATTCGGACGTTCCGGGCCATCCGAGCGTCGCGGGGGCACACTGCTCGCTCGATTCGCTCGAACTTGCCGTGGGCCTTGCGCGATCGGGATCGGCGGCTGCGGTCGTTACCGGGCCGGTGGCGAAGGAGCAGCTCTACGCCATCGGTTTTGCCCACCCCGGCCAGACCGAGTTCGTTGCAGAGCGCTGCGGCGTCGCCTCCGCCAACGTAGCGATGATGCTTGCCGGCCCCACGCTTCGAACGGTCCCTGTGACGACTCACGTGCCTCTTGCGGCGGTCGAACGGCATCTGACGACCAGCCTCATCGAAGCCCGCGGCCGGGCCGTGCTTCGCGGGCTGCAGCGTAATTTCGGGATTGCCGACCCGCGCCTCGCGATCGCCGGTATCAATCCGCATTCCGGTGAAGGCGGAACGCTCGGACGGGAGGAGATCGAGATCATCCATCCGGCCATATCGATTCTTGCCGAAGAGGGTTGGCGGGTGACCGGCCCCCATCCGGCGGACACCCTGTTCCATGCCAGCGCCCGCGCGAAATACGACGCGGCCTTGTGCATGTACCACGACCAGGCCTTGATCCCGGTCAAGGCGCTTCATTTCGAAGATGCGGTCAACGTTACCCTCGGCCTGCCGATCATTCGCACCGCACCCGATCACGGGACCGCCTTTGACATCGCTGGCCAGGACAAGGCCGACCCGCGGCCCATGGCTGCGGCAATCCGGATGGCGGCGGAATGCGCGCGGCATCGAGCCGCGACCGCGTGAACGCCAGCCCAGAGCCGCTCCGCGATGTCATCGCCCGACACGGGCTCAGCGCGAGCAAGGCGCTCGGCCAGAATTTCATCCTGGACCGTCAGTTGCTCGCGCGGATCGCGGCGATCCCGGGCCCGCTGGAAGGCCGCTCCGTCTACGAGGTCGGGCCTGGTCCGGGCGGCCTGACCCGCGCTTTGCTCGACGCAGGGGCAAAGGTCGTCGCGGTAGAGCGGGACCGGCGCTGCCTCCCGGCGCTGGCTGAACTCGGGCATGGGTTTGGCAGCGATCTAACCGTCGTTGACGACGATGCGCTCGATGTCGATGAGCGCGCGCTCGTTGGTGACGGGGCCGCTGTGGTCGCCAACCTGCCCTACAATGTCGGAACAGCCCTGCTGCTTCGCTGGCTCCACGCCGATCCGTGGCCGCCGTGGTGGAGCTCGCTGACATTGATGTTCCAGAAGGAAGTCGCCGAGCGCATCGTCGCCCGCCCGCGCGATGAGGCGTACGGCCGCCTTTCGGTCGCGGCGCAATGGCGCGCAAGCCCGCGTATCGCGATGACGGTCAAGCGCTCGGCTTTCGTTCCGCCGCCCAAGGTCACTTCGGCGGTGGTTCACATTGTCCCGATGGAAGCGCCGGCCGGCGTGGATCCCAAGGTCATCGAGCGGGTTACCCAAGCCGCGTTCGGCCAGCGCAGGAAAATGCTGCGATCGAGCCTCAAGCGGCTGCCTGGAGCGCTCGAGGCTATCGCGAGCCTCGGTATCGATCCGCAACGCCGGGCCGAGACGCTCAGCGTCGACGACTATGTGAAGCTTGCTCGGGCGCTCAGTTAGACTTGGGGCTCGGCGGCGGCTTTACGGCAGCGACGCTCGGGCCGCGAGTGATCGCCGCGGACAGCTGGGCAAGTTGCGGGCAACCCTTGCTGCAGATCGTTTGCAGCTTCTGAAGATTGGCTTGTGCTCGGGCGGTGGCTCCAAGCTCGACCATCGCTTCGCCCTGAACGGCGATCGCGTCCGGATCGTTCGGCTCGAGCAACAGGGCCTTGTTGGCCATGCGGATAGCCTTGCCGAACAGTCTCTGCTTTTCGGCGACCCTGGCAAGGTCGACGAACGCCCAACGATTCCGGGGGTCGACCGCTAGAGCCGCTTCCAGCGCGTCCTCTGCCTGGTCGAATTTGGCCGTGGCGAGCAGGCCCTCGCCTTGCCTCTGAAGTTCGACCGATTTGGGCGCGATCTTATTATCGGGCCGCTGCCCCGAAACGGGCGCGGAAAGAGCCAGAGCGGCAAAGCTCGCCGCAAGGACAGGGGCAAGATAACGCATCAAATTCTCTCCACTCAACGGCAGCGCCCTAGCATGGGCGACCGAGCCGCGCGACGAAAAATCCGTCGGTCGCGTCGTGGCCGGGGGTCAAGAGCCGGCCGGCACCATCCAAACGCCCTGCGGCAAAGGGCATTTCCTGCACAATCCATGATGAACGGCGGCTGATAAAGTCGCCAATCTGGCCTGCCCCTTCCCGGGACAGCAGCGAGCAGACGGCGTAGACCAGCCGTCCGCCTGGGCGCACGAGTTCGGCGCCGATATCGAGCAAATGCGCTTGCAGCGCGACCAAGCGATCGAGCCGGTCAGGCGTCAAACGCCAGCGTCCCTCCGGGTTGCGCCGCCAGGTGCCGCTTCCCGAACAGGGAGCGTCGACAAGGACGAGATCCGCCTTGCCATGCCAGTCGGAGAGTTCGGCCAGCTCGTTGGGCGGATTCAATAGCCGCGTCTCAATTGCCGCCCCTGCCCGCTCCGCGCGGGGTCGAAGCTTCGACAGTCGGGCGCGATTGCTGTCGGCGGCGAGAATTTGGGCTGCCGGAGCCATCGCGGCGAGTGCCAGAGCCTTGCCGCCGGCGCCGGCGCATAGGTCGAGCACCTCTTCGCTATCTTTCGGTTCGCACGCGAGAGCGATGAGCTGGCTGCCCTCGTCCTGAACTTCGGCCAGCCCAGCCTTGAACGCCGGATGGTCATCGACCTTGCTGCCGGCCGGCAGGCGGATTCCCCACGGGCTGACCAGCGTCGGTTGCGCGCCCGGGAACTCCGGCAACAGCTCGGTGCGGGACGCGCGTGCCGCATTGACTCGCAGGTCGAGCGGCGCGCGCTCAAGCAATGCCGGCAATTCCGATCCAGGGACCAGGGGCGATAACTCGCAGCCAAGCCATTCGGGAACGATACCCGCCGCGGCAGCCGGTTCGTTCGAGCCGAGTGCCTCGGGGCCGCGCGGCTGCCCGAAGAGATCAAGCATCGCCGGGTCGTCCTGAGCCAATCCGGCGATCGCTGCCCGCCCCGTCTCCGGCCGCTCGGCTGTGTGGCGAACCGCTCTGAACACCAATTCGCGAACGGCGCGGCGGTCCCCCGAACCGGCATAACGGCGTTGTTTGAAATAACGCGTGACGATCGCGTCCGCCGGCGGCCCGTCGTCCCGCGCAGACGCGATGACTTCATCGAGGATTTCGATTGCCGCCTGGAGGCGAGCGGCCGGAGTCATCTACCGCGTCGGGTAATTGGGTGCCTCGCGGGTGATGGAGACATCGTGGACATGGCTTTCCGACAGGCCGGCATTCGTAATCCGGACAAACTTCGCCCGCTTTTGCAGTTCGGCGATGGTCTGCGACCCCGTATAGCCCATCGCGGCCTTAATCCCGCCGACAAGCTGATGGATGATCTCGCGCGCCGGGCCTTTGTATGGCACCTGCCCTTCAATCCCCTCGGGGACGAGTTTCAAATGGTCCTGTATGTCCTGCTGGAAGTAACGATCCGCAGAACCCCGCGCCATCGCTCCGACGGACCCCATTCCGCGATAGGATTTGTAGCTGCGACCCTGGTATAGGAAAATCTCGCCTGGGGCCTCGTCCGTGCCGGCGAGCAGCGAGCCCACCATGACCGTCGAGGCGCCGGCCGCGAGCGCCTTCGCCATATCCCCGCTGGTCCGGATTCCGCCGTCGGCAATCACCGGCACACCGGCTTTGGACGCCGCGCCCGCGGCTTCCATGATCGCAGTGAGCTGCGGCACTCCGACCCCCGCGATGATCCGCGTCGTGCAGATCGAGCCCGGGCCGATCCCGACCTTGATCGCGTCCGCTCCGGCGTCCACCAGCACCTTGGCCGCTTCGGCCGTTGCGACGTTGCCGGCGACGACTTGGATCGAGTTGGACGAACGCTTCACCCGTTCGACGGCCGCTGCGACGTCAGTGTTGTGACCGTGGGCGGTGTCGATGACGATGCAGTCGCACCCCGCCTCCATCAGCGCCTCGGAACGGGCGTAGCCGGCATCGCCGACCGTTGTCGCCGCCGCAACCCGCAGGCGACCCTCTCCGTCCTTCGTCGCGAACGGCGAGGCCACCGATTTCTCAATGTCCTTGACGGTGATCAGGCCGACGCAATGATGGTCACTATCGACGACCAGCAGCTTCTCGATCCGCCGCTGGTGGAGAATCTTGCGGGCCTCCGCTTCGGGTGTCCCGATCGGGACGGTCGCGAGATTTTCCCTCGTCATCAGCTCGCTGACCGGCTGGCGCGGGTTCTCGGCGAAGCGGACGTCGCGGTTGGTAAGGATCCCGGCGAGCTTGCCCGATTTCTCCACGACGGGAATGCCGCTGATCCTGTGAATCTTCATCAGTTCGAGCGCTTCGGCTAGCGTCTGGTCGGGGGTCATCGTGATCGGATTGACCACCATTCCGCTTTCGAAGCGTTTGACCTGCCGCACCGCTACGGCCTGCGCCTCGACGTCCATGTTCCGGTGAAGGACCCCGATCCCGCCGAGCTGGGCAAGCGCGATCGCCATGTCGGTCTCGGTCACCGTGTCCATCGCGGATGACAGGATCGGAATGTGGAGCGGAATTTCCCGGGTCAGCTGGGTTCGGGTGTCCGCCTGGCTCGGCAGCACCGACGATTCGAGCGGCTGCAGGAGTACGTCGTCGAACGTCAGTCCGAGCGGAATATCGGGAGCGTCGTTGAGTTGGGCCATATCGGCCCATGGCAGCAGTCGCCGATTTTGCCAAGTAGCGGCTAGGCTCGATTACGTGCCAGCATCCGCTGCGCCTGCTCGACGTGCATCCGCTCGATCATTTGATTCTCGAACCGCTCGGCACCACCCTGGAAGGCCTCGACCAATCGCCGGGCTTGCTCGAGCTCCGCCTCTGATGGAGCGAACGCCTGGTGGCATGGCTCGATCTGGCTTGGATGGATCAGGCTCTTGCCGTCGAAGCCGAGCCGCCGCCCTTCTTCCGCCTCGGCGATGAATCCGTCGAGGTCGTCGAGCCGGTTGTACACTCCGTCGAAGACCGCAATTCCGGCCGCCCGAGCCGCGAGGACGATAAGCTGGAGCGATGCCGAAATCGGCTCGCGCCCCGAATCCAGCGGCAGGTGCAGATCCGATCGAAGGTCGTTCGTCCCGGCAATGAGGCCCGCGCAGTCGTGGGTTACCTCATGGACGGCAAGGACTCCCTTGGCGGTCTCGACCATCGCCAATACCGGCTTTCCAGTCTGTTTCCTGACGAAGGACAGCTCCTCTTTGTCTTCAACGCGCGGAACGACGACGAACCCGGCGCCGCAGTGGCTGACCGCGACAAGATCTTGCCCATGCCATTCGGTGCCGACGGCATTGATCCGGATACCGACCGCCATCGGCCATTCATCGGCCAAAGCGTCGACTGCGGCCTGGCGCGCAGAATCCTTGTCATCCGGCTTCACCGCATCTTCGAGGTCGAGGATGACGAGGTCCGAGCCGGACTCGCGGGCCTTGGCGATCGCTCGCGGATTGGAGGCAGGCAGGAACAGGACCGATCGAACGGGATGCAGGTCCTCGATCATATCGTCACACGCTCGCTTTCACAAATTGGGTCCGCACTCATGTCCGATTTCGCTTCCACAGCCCGCCCGAGCGTCGCATCATGTAGCAGCATCAATATTCGGGGAAGCTCATGCTGACTACCTTCATGACGGCGCTCGCGGTCCTGGCGCTCCTTTACGTGATGATCGGGGTCAAGATCGTCCGCCAGGGCTATCGCTACACGATCGAGCATTTCGGGCGCTTCGTTCGGGTCGGACAGCCCGGATTCAACTTCGTCCCGCCATTTTTCTATCGGGTCGGGCGTCGGATCAACATGATGGAGCAAGTCGTCGACATCCCGGGACAGGAGATCATCACCAAGGACAACGCCATGGTCGCGGTCGACGGCGTGGTCTTCTTCCAGGTGATCGACGCCGCCAAGGCGGCGTATGAGGTCAGCGACCTCTACAGCGCGCTGATGGCGCTCTCGACCACCAATTTACGGACCGTCATGGGCTCGATGGACCTCGACGAGACCCTGTCCAAGCGCGATGAGATCAACGCTCGCCTGCTCGCCGTGGTCGACCATGCGACGGAACCGTGGGGCGTGAAGATCACGCGGGTCGAGCTCAAGGACATTCGCCCGCCGCAGGACATCGTCAACGCCATGACGCGGCAGATGAAGGCCGAGCGCGAAAAGCGCGCGTCGATCCTTGAATCCGAAGGCATGCGGCAGTCCGAGATCCTGCGCGCCGAGGGCGAAAAGCAGGCGCGAATCCTTCAGGCGGAAGGGCAGAAGGAAGCCGCCTTCCGCGACGCCGAAGCACGCGAACGCTCTGCGATGGCCGAGGCCAATGCGACCAAGTCGGTCAGTGATGCGATCGAGGGCGGAAGCACCCAGGCAATCAATTACTTTATCGCTCAAAAATATGTCGAGGCGTTGGGCAAGTTCGCGACGTCGCCCAACTCCAAAACCATCCTGTTCCCGGTCGAGGCGACCCAGCTGATGGGCACGCTCGGCGGGATCGGTGAGCTCGCCAAGGAAGCGTTCGGCGAAGGTCGCGGCAAGGCTGTTCCGGCCGTGCGGGCGAAGGCCGTGCCAAGCGTTCCCGAAAGCAAGTCATGAACGGAATGGACGTCGATCCAGGCTGGATCTGGCTGATCGGCGGCGTCCTGCTGCTGATCCTCGAAGTGATCGCCCCCGGTTTCTTCCTCGTCTTCCTCGGTGCGGCCGGAATCGCGACCGGGCTGTTTACGATCCTGTTCGACCTCGGCACGGCATCGCAGCTCGCGCTGTTCGCGCTTTATGCCGTGATCGCGGTGATGGTTGGGCGGCGCTTCTACGCAAATCGTACGGCGGATAGCACCGACCCGCTCTTGAACGACCGTGCGGGACGGCTCGTCGGAAAGGTAGTGACGGTGGTCGTCGCGGTCGACGAACAGAACGGCCGTGTCCGCGTCGGCGACAGTGATTGGAGCGCGCGCGGCGGCCCAGCGGCCGTCGGTGAACGCGTGCGCATCACCGGCGTTGAGGGCAATTGCCTCACCGTTGAGGCGCACCGCGTCCTTCCACCCGCCTGACGGAGATTTTCGTGCAACAATTTGAGCTTTCGCGCCGCGAGGCGGTCGCGGCCCTCGTCGCAAGTGCGGCATTTGCACTGCTTCCAGGTTGCAAGGTCCAGACCGGCAAAGTCGGCGGCGCAGCAGCGGGCGACACGGACGCATCGAAGCTGCTCGATTCCATTGCCGAGAATCTCCTTCGCCTGAGCCCCGAGGGCGCGACATCGCTCGGGATCGACACCGGCAACCGCGCCGGCTTGCGAACTACGCTCGGCGACCGCTCGGCTGCGGGCCAGCAGAAGGTCGCGGCCACGCTCAAGGCCGATCTTCAACGCGCGGAGGCGGTCGATACGGCCGCTTTGTCCTTCCCGGTGCGAACCAGCGTCGAAGTCGTGAAGAGCGCTTACAAGACTGCGCTGGAAGGGTTTGCCTTGCCCTACGGCGACGTCGCGGTCGGTGGCTGGCGCAACACGCCTTACGTCGTCATCCAGAACGTCGGGGCGTATCTCGATACACCCAAGTTCCTCGACACGGATCATCCGATCGAGAATGCCTCGGACGCCGAAGCTTATCTCACTCGGCTTGCGCAATATCCGAAGCAACTCGACGGCGAGCTCGAGCGAATGAAAGCCGCTCGGGCGCAAGGCCTGGTCCCGCCGAATTTCCTGATCGACAAGGCCATCAGCCAGCTCACCCTCGCCGCGAAGAATGCACATGAAGGGGGCGGCATCGTCGATTCCATCGTCAAGCGGACCAAGGCCAAGAACATCGGCGGCGACTGGGATGCCCGGACGCGCAAGATCGTGACGACGCAGGTTGCTCCGGCTCTCGAGCGTCAGATCGAGGAGTTGAAAGCCGAGCGCGCCTCCGCGACCGACGTGCCGGGAATGTGGTCGCGGCCCCATGGGCCGGAATTTTACGCCTGGGCGCTCAAGGCCTCGACGACGACCAACATGTCGCCCGACGAGGTCCATGCCATGGGTCTCGAGCAACTCAATGAGCTGCAGGGGCGAATGGACCCGATCCTCAAGAGCCTGGGGTACACCCAGGGCTCGGTCGGCGAACGGATGAAGGCACTCGCCAAGGACCCGAAATACAAGTTCAGCGAGGGCGATGCCGGCCGCGCCGAGATCATGGCCTATATCCAGGAGCGGCTGAAGCTGATCCGCGCCCAGCTGCCGCGTGCCTTCAATACGCTCGTGCCCGGCCACCTCGAGGTGAAGCGCATGCCGCCCGAGGAAGAGCCCGGCGCTCCGGGCGCCTATGGCGGCGCCGGCTCGATCGACGGAAAGATCCCCGGCAAGTTCTGGATCAACCTCCGCGACACCAACCTGCACAGCAGGTACAGCCTGCCCGACCTCGCCGCGCACGAGGCGATCCCAGGCCACGTCTGGCAGGGCGAATATGCCAACAAGATGCCGCTCATTCGAACGATGCTGGCATTCAACGCTTATTCCGAAGGATGGGCGCTTTACGCCGAGCAGCTGGTCGATGAGCTGGGGGTCTATGACGACTTTCCCGCTGGACGCCTCGGCTATCTCCAGTCGATCGCTTTCCGAGCGTGCCGCTTAGTGGTTGATTCAGGCCTTCACGCGAAACGCTGGACCCGCCAGGAGGGAGTGGATTTCTTCGTTGAGCGGAACGGCTCAAATCCGCTCGAAGTCGCGTCGGAAGTCGATCGCTATTGCAGCTGGCCCGGCCAGGCCTGCGGCTACAAGGTCGGCCATTCGACCATCAATCGCCTGCGCGACGGAGCAAAATCGGCGCTCGGTTCGAAATACGACCTGCGCGCATTCGACGACGCGGTCGTCAAAGGCGGCAATGTGCCGATGGACGTGCTGGCCAAGAACGTCGACGACTATATCGCCCGGACGAACGTCGCTTAGAGCGTCAGCGGCAGTCCGAGAAGGGCAACGATCAGGATCAAGACCGCCAGGCCCCCCAGGACTAGGCTGATGATTACGACCGGCCTTGCCGGATCGCTTTCGATGGGCGGCAGCGGTTCATAGAAGCGTTCGAACTCGGCGCCGGGCTTCACTTCCGCCTCCGGGGGCGGGAGAATCTGCGATCGCGGCAGAGCGGCGGCGAGCACCTCGTCCGGATCGCGCGGCCGGATCACGGAACGTCCAGCGGAAAGCTCCTCGATCGTACGGTCGAGACCACGACCGACCTGTTCTATTTTTGAGTTGAGGTCGCGCAGTTGCGAAAGCACGTCGCGCGAAGGTTCGCCGTCTTCCGCCGGCTCGTCTTTGGGCGCGCTTTGCAGGAGCGCGGCGCTAACCGCGGCCCGCGGCACTCTTTGGCTGAACTGACAGCCGTAGAAATTATGGCTGCACCAGACGACCGTGGTTTCAACCGCGCCAGCCAGCGGCAGGAAGATTTCGAACGCCTGGCCCGCCGCTAGCGGAACACGCGTTTCGAGCAGGAGACCGCTTTCGGAGAGGTCATGGATCGTGACCGCCAGCTCGGGCGACTTCGGCAGCGACGTCGTGATCGATAGCCGAAGCTCGCGCCGTTCCGACGCGCGCCGATCGGCCGTTTCGCTCGTTGCTTCGAATCGTGCCAGTAAGGACACGGTGGCACCTCCGCCGACAAAGTCTGCCGGTGTGGTTAACAATCAGTAAAAGCGGGATTATTTTGCCTCAGCTAAGCATCGGCCCACCGCTATGGGTCGCGTTCAAGCGCAAGGGCGACCGCGGGGCTTTGCGGCTTGGGCTCGGAATGCCGGCCGGTCAGGCGGGAATCAGCGCTCCGCGATAGAGCGGTTCCTCGAGGGTTCGGCCCGCGCCGAGCGCAACGCAGCTCATTGGATCGTCGGCCACACGGACCGGAAGCCCGGTCTCGTCGGCCAGCACTCCGCTAATCTCGCGCAGCAGCGAGCCGCCGCCGGTCATCGTGATGCCTTGATCGATCACGTCCGCGGCGATCTCGGGCTGGGTGTTCTCGAGCGCCGCACGGACCACCTCGACGATTCGGCTAACCGGCTCCGCTACCGCCTCGGCAATCTGGCCCTGGTTCAGTTCGATCTCGCTCGGCACGCCCTTGCTGACGTCGCGCCCGCGAATCAGCGCGGTGAGTCCGATCCCGTCTTCCGGCGGACGGGCAATTCCGATTTCCATTTTCACCCGTTCGGCCGTGCCCTCACCGATCAACAGGTTGAAATTGCGCCGGACATAGGCCGCAATGGCTTCGTCGAGGCGGTCTCCGCCGACGCGGACGGAGCGGCAATAAGCCAGGCCCTGGAGCGAGATCACGCCGACTTCCGTCGTTCCCCCGCCGATATCGACGACCATCGAGCCGATTGGCTCGCTTACCGGAAGCCCTGCGCCGATCGCTGCCGCCATCGGTTCTTCGATCATGGACACCCGATCAGCGCCGGCATTGGTGACCGCATCCCGGATCGCCCGCCGCTCGACCGAGGTCGCCCCCGAAGGAATGCAGATGACGACTTCCGGCCCGCGCGAGAAACGGCTTGGAACGCCATGCGCCTTGTTGATGAAATGCTTGATCATTTCCTCGGCGACTTCGAGGTCGGCGATCACGCCGTTGCGCAGCGGACGGATGGTTTTGATGTTTTCCGGCGTCTTGCCCATCATCAGCTTGGCATCGTCGCCCACCGCCCGGACCCTTCGGACGCCGTTGACGAATTCCATCGCGACGACCGATGGCTCGCTGGTGATGATCCCGGATCCATGGACGTAGACGACGGTGTTCGCGGTGCCGAGATCGATGGCGATTCCGCGCGAGGAAAAATTGAATAGGCGCACCGTGTGAACATCCTTCGGGCAAGCGTGACGGGGAAAACGCAGCAGCCTAAGCGCGACTTGCGCGGAAGCCAGTAGACCGGGCCGTTTACGCTGTAAGGTGTTGTTCCAGCAAGACGAACGGACGGAACCTACTGAGCGCGGCCCGAAAACAGGCCAGGAAGTCTAGCTATTGGCCGGCTTTGCCGGCTTCACCGCCTCGGCCGCCATCCACGCGCGCATCTGCTGCTCGAGCACATTGAGCGGAACCGCGCCCATGCTGAGGAAGGTGTCGTGGAAGCCGCGAATGTCGAACTTCGGGCCGAGCTTGGCCTCGGCCTCCGAGCGAAGCTTCCGGATCGTCAGCAGGCCAAGCATGTAGGAGTCCGCCTGGCCCGGCCAGCTGATGTAACGATCGATCTCGGTCTCCACCTCATGCTGCGACAGCGCCGTATGGCTGGCGAGATAATCGATCGCCTGCTGTCGCGACCATCCGTAGCGATGGATTCCGGTATCGATGACCAGCCGCGCCGCGCGCCACATCGCATAGCTTTGCTGGCCGAACCGTTCGTAAGGCGTGCGATAGATCCCCATTTCGTTGCCGAGCCACTCGCAATACAGGCCCCAGCCCTCGCCATAGCCCGAAAAATAGAGATTCTGGCGGAAGCGCGGCAGCGCCTTCTGTTCGAGCGACAGCGCCGCCTGGAAGCTGTGGCCCGGCTCGCATTCGTGGAGCGTCAGCGCGGGGATGTTGTAGAGCGGCCGGGTCGGCAAATTGTAGGTGTTCATCATGCAATTATCGAGCCCGCCGCGGCCCCCGGTGTAAAAAGGCGCAAGCGCGTCGGGGACGGGAATGATTCCGAAGCGGTGCCGGGGCAGCAGACCGAAGTAATTGCCGATGACCTTGTCGGTACGCTTGGCAACGTAAGATGACACTCCCATCAGCTCGTCGGCGGTCTTTGCCTGGAATTGCGGGTCGGTTTTCAGGAACTTCAGGAACTCCTCGAACGAGCCCTTGAACCCGCTTTCGCGCATCGTCTTGCGCATCTCGGCTTCGATCTCTGCCACCTGCTTGAGCCCGATCCGGTGGATCTCTTCGGGTTGGATATCGAGCGTCGTGAATTCGCGGATGGTGGCGCGGTAATAAGCGTCGCCGTCTGGCAGGTCGTGCGCTGAGATCGTCGTCCTGGTCTTCGGCAGATATTCGGCCCGGAAGAATTCGAGAAGCTTGCGGTAGGCCGGCTGCACCGAATCGCGAATCGCGGCCTCGCCTTCCGAACGCAGCGACTGTTGTTCGGCCGGCGGAATCTTTCCCGGAAACGTCTCGAACGCCTTGTGGAACGGACTTTTCGATACGTCGTCGGCGAGGAAAGCGGCGATCGAAGCATCGCGGCCTTCGAGCGTTGCGCGCGGCACGCTGAAGCCTCGCGCCAGCCCGGCGCGCATGTTCGCGATCTCCTCATCGAAGAAGCGCGGTATGTCGCGCATTCTCGCGATGTAGCGACGGTATTCGGCGGCATCGTCGAGCCGATCGGAATCGAGATAGGTCCAGAATGAGCTGTCGCTGTTGAACGGCATTTCCCAGAGGCGGAAATGAGCATCGGAAATCGCATTTTCGAGCAATGTCCGGAACACGGCGGCATTGACCCGTTCGCCAGCCGACAATTGTGCCTCGGGAATGCCCTTCAACTCGGCCAGCAGCTCTTTCAGGTGCGCTGCGCGGCGCTCCTGGGAAGCGGGATCGACCTTGGGCAGGTGATCGGCCGGTTTGACCTCGCCCCGCTTATCCTCAAAAACCGCCGATTCCGCGGCATCCCATGTCGCGAAAGCATCGTAGAGCGACTTGAGCCGGGCATCGGCTGCACTTTCCGAAGCCGCCCGGGGCGGCGCGGCTATTCCGACCGCGGGCAAGCCGGACACTGAAACCAAGAGCACGCCCGCCAGTCTCAAAGCTCGTGTCATGCTCGCACCCTCCGCTGCCGCCTGACTAGCAGTGCCAGCGCTTAGGGCAACGCGACAAACTCGAGCGTTGCGACAGCTTAGGCGGGTTGAACTTCTCCAGCCCTGTCAAACTGCTCCTGAAGCTCCCGAGTAAGCTCTTCGACCTCCTTCGGTCGCCCGTGCAACGCGGCCGGAGTGTTCTGGAAGAGCTCGATCCGCCACGCCTCGCCGTCCCGTGAAGCGACGAGAGTTTGCAGGCAATTGCGCTCCGGCATGACTCGGTCCTTGCCCGGTGGAACCATGCCGGCGGTCGCTCGCAGGATTGCAACCTGTTGGCCGACCGATCGAACGTCGCGAACGATGGTCACAAACACTGCTGTCGGATGATCCGCGAAGATCGGCTTCAGGTGGTCCTCGATATCGCTGCGGCCGTTCGACGTGCTTCCATCGAAACCGATCAGTGCTCCATCGGCTACAAATCCGCGCGCAAAAGCTTCCGCATCGCGCCTATTCCAGGCATCGAGAAGATCAGCATAGAGCCGTTTCACGGAATCGAGATCAGGATTCATTGATTTTCTCCTGTTTCACGCAGTGACTCGGAGATCCCGCCTCATAACCGGAAGGATCCGTGAGTGTTCCCCGCTACGGGAGCGCCGCGAGATCCGGCGGCACGAAATGCCGGCGCGCTTCGACCGAGAACAGGCGCTCGGCGGAATAGAAGCGCAACGGCCAGTCTCGTCGGCCCATCGGCGACAAGAGCAACTCGTTGACGAGCTCATGCAGGGGCTCGTCCAGGCCGGCCTCGGCGAGGAACAGCCTGACGCCGTGCAGGAACACACGCGTGATCGTCTCGTGATAGCCCTCGCTATCGTCATTCACTCCGCCGACGCTCTCGTTGAACCGGCGGATCATGCCCGGCAGCTCCTTGTCGATTGCGATGTCGGGCCGTCGGGTCAGCAAATAAGTCGTCGCGGCGAGATGCGCTTCGTGAGTCCATTCCTCGCGCGCGAGCTTGCACGCGATGAGACCTTCGCCGAGATGCTCGATCTCGGCGTCGGATTTGAAGAGTCGGGGTCGGTATTCGGTCATCGGTCGGGTCCTTGGAGGAGCCCGATCGACGACCGGGCTCAAGCTGGCGTGTTTTGTGTGGCTTGGGGTTGCGCTTGTTGTTGCGCTTGGGTCGGACCCGATTGTCGCACGCCTTCGTCGACGTGCGGAGCGAACTCCGCGAAATTCTTGACGAACAGGTCGACCAGCTTCGCAGCGGTCGAGTCATATTCCGCAGGGTTTGCCCACGTTCCGCGCGGGTCGAGCAGGTTGCTGTCCACCCCCGGCACTTCGACCGGCACTTCGAATCCGAAGTTCGGATCCTTCCTGAACTCCGCGTTCTTCAACGACCCGTCGAGGGCGGCGTTGAGGAGCGCTCGCGTGTCCTTGATCGGCATGCGTCTCCCGACGCCATATTTGCCGCCGGTCCACCCGGTGTTGACCAGCCAGCAGTCGACGCTTCCTTCGGCGATGCGCTTCTTGAGCAGATTGCCGTAGACCGACGGATGGCGCGGCATGAAGGGCGCCCCGAAGCAGGTCGAGAACGTCGCTTCCGGCTCGGTCACTCCGATCTCGGTTCCGGCAACCTTGGCCGTATAGCCTGACAGGAAGTGGTACATCGCCTGGTCCGGAGTCAGCTTTGCGATCGGCGGAAGCACTCCGAACGCGTCGGCGGTCAGCATCACCACGTTGCGCGGCACTGGTCCCATGTTCTCGCGCGAGCAGTTCGCGATGAACTCGATCGGATAGGCGCCGCGGCTGTTCTCGGCGAGACTATTGTCGTTGAGATCCAGCTCTCGCCTGATCGGATCGATCACGACATTTTCGAGGACCGTCCCGAACTTCTTGGTGGTCGCGAAAATCTCCGGCTCCGCCTCTGGCGACAGGCGGATCATCTTGGCGTAGCAACCTCCCTCGAAGTTGAAGACGGCGCTGTCCGACCAGCCGTGCTCGTCGTCGCCGATGAGGGTGCGATTGGGGTCGGCCGAAAGCGTGGTCTTGCCGGTGCCGCTGAGCCCGAAGAAAATTGCGGTATCGCCCTTCGGCCCGATATTGGCCGAGCAGTGCATCGGCATGATGCCCCTTGGAGGAAGGATGAAGTTGAGAAGCCCGAACACGGACTTCTTCATCTCGCCCGCGTACGACGTCCCGCCGATGAGAACGACCTTCTTCTCGAGATTGACCGCGATCACCGTTTCGGTCCGGCACCCGTGGCGTTCGGGATCGGCGCGGAAGCTCGGCAGGTCGATCATCGTAAATTCGGGCGAGAAGTCCGCGAGTTCGTCAGGCTCGGGCCGGACCAGCAAGGTCCGGATGAACAGGTTGTGCCAAGCCAGCTCGTTGATCACTCGGACCCGCACGCGGTTCTCAGCCTGAGACCCGCCGTAGAGGTCAGCCGCATAGAGCATGTCCTTGTCGGCGAGTGCGAGGAGGAAATCGTCGTAGAGCCGATCGAAGGCCTCGGGATCCATGGGCTTGTTGGTCTCTGTCTCTTATACACATCTCCGAGCCCAC
>JBKPOR010000219.1:0-15426 GCA_046765675.1 Pseudomonadota bacterium | reverse complement strand
GTATCGGGTTCGATCCGGAAATGCGGCCGAAGCCGATCCTCGAACCGCATCTTTTCGATCTCGAGGTAGAGCTTCAGAGTCTCGACCTCTTGCGCGAGCGTGACCTTCGCCGTGGGCTCATTGGCGAGCGTATAGCGGAGGAAGGACGACAGCCGCGCCAACATGGCATTGGCCCGCTCCGTCTGCTTCAGCAGGACGAGGGTCGAGATGGAATTCAGCGTGTTGAACAGGAAGTGCGGGTTCAGCTGATAGCGCAACATCGCAAGTTGCGCGCTCGACGCCTGGCTTTCCAACCGTTCGCGCTGCGTGATCTGGTCCTCGAGCAGCAGGAAATAGTTGATCCCGTAGTAGAGCGCGGTCCAGGCGGTGAGCAGTGCGAAATCGAGCAGGATAGCACCGAGATATCCGACCCCTGCGGGCTGGTAGTCGGGGTTGATGAAGGTCGAGACGCTCCACGTCTCGATGATCGAGAATGCAACCGAAGCAAGCACGACGGCTGCAAAGGAAAGGCCGAGCGTGAGCCAGGGCCGAAGCGTGATGAGGCGTCGGTAGAGCGACGCCATCAGCAACGTCAGCGAATAGCCGGTTGCCGTGAGCAAAAGGGTGTGGACGATGAACATCCAGCCCTTGCTGTTGGCGAAGCCCGAAATCGTCCTCAGGAAGAAATAACCGCTCCAGCCGATCGACTGGAGAATCCAGAACGCGCGGTTCTTGTCGTCGAAAAACGGCTGGTCGAGCCCCATGCCGCGGGCGATCGGCTCCGCCGGCGAGTGAATCTTCGGCGTATCGGCCGAACGCCGGGGAGTGGCCGCCCGTCTGTCGAGGGTCGCGCTGTCGCTCGCCATTGGGCGGATATAGGCCAGCCCTCCGGCAAGCCCAAGGGAAAGACAGGCCGGTGAATCCGCGGGCCGGCGCGGTTGCTCTTGAAATCGAGCAGAAAGTTGATCGAAGTTAACAGCGAACGCTAGGATTCGGCCGGAAAATGAAACGGCCTTAACTGCCCTTAAACGCTCTTTGCCTACTCCGCTCACCACAGGTGGAACGGCGGGTGGATGTACGAAGCTCCAGATCGTTATAAGCGCTTGATTTCGGCGCGGCTTCCCGGCGGGGAATCGGCCGGTCTCACAAATCGTGGGGCCGACGACGAAAGCTCGCCCCTGCGCGATGTCCAGCTGATTTCCCGCGCCCAGCTCGCCCCTTTCTTCGCCGCGGCGAATATTGTCGCGGCGTTGATGATGGCCGCGAATCTATGGACCGTGGTTTCCCCCGAATGGTTGGCCCCCTGGGTTCTGTGCGTCGGCGCGGTCAACCTGGGTGCGATGCAGTTTGCGCGTCACCAGTCGATTACTTGCGTTGGCCGCTCGGGCAGGCGCGTACCGATGTGGATGCTGGTCGGCGAAATCGTCCTCCGCGGAGTCATCTGGCTCAGCCTGCCGTTCTATTCCTTCGCGGCGGTGGATCCCGGAACGCAAGTGATCACGGCATCGATCATGGCCGGCCTTGGAATCGCCGCCATGGGCTTGGTCGTGATCCCGGCCTGCGCGACGACCTGGATGATCGTCTTCACCATCGGGGTCGGCGGTTCGTTGCTCCTTGGCCGCCACACCTTGCCGTTTCCCCACATGCTCTCGATCCTGTTCACCATGGGCGTGTCGATTTTCGGCGTTCTCACCGTCGCCCGGTGGGCGTTCCACCAGTTGAAAACCAACGCCGATGTCGGAAGCCAAAGCGAGAGCGCCAGTCTCCTTCTTCAGGAATATGAGCAACGGGGCGTAGGATGGCTGTGGGCCGTGGATGGCGAGAATCGCACGACCTACATCAGCCATCGAATGAGCAGTCTGCTCGGCAAGCCCGCCAGCCAGCTGCTCGGCTATTCTTTCCCAGCCCTCCTCGGCGGTCACGCGGAGCTCGGCCGGGTGCTTCTTGAAAAGCAGCCGTTCAACGCGCTCGAAATGGAGCTGAGCACCGCCCGTGGGTCGCGCTGGGTCTCGATCTCCGGCGACCCGATCATCGACACCGCCGGTCGGTTCGAGGGCTTCCGCGGGGTGGGATCCGACATTACCGAAATCCGCCAGACCCAGGAACGCCTGACCCATCTCGCCAACGTCGACGTGCTGTCGGGCCTGCCCAATCGCGGCCGTATGCGCCAGCTGCTCGGCGAGGCGCTGCGCTCGTCGACGAGCGGCAGCGTGCCCTGCGCGATCATGTTCCTCGATCTCGACGGCTTCAAACCGGTCAACGACACGTTCGGCCACCCGAAGGGCGATGCCGTACTTCGCGCCGTTGCCAAGCGCCTCGTCGACGAAGTCGGCGAATCCGGTCACGTCGGCCGAATGGGGGGCGACGAGTTCGCTATTGTCGTCACCGACGCCCAGAGCCGGCGCAAGGTCGAGCAGCTTGCCGATCGCATTATCCAGGCGATCAAAGAGCCATATGTGATCGACCAGACCGAAATTCGGATCGGAGTGTCGATCGGCTGTGCGTTCGGTCCAATCGACGGCGCCACCGTCGACGATTTGATCCTCAAGGCCGACCTAGCGCTCTACCAGGCGAAGGACGCGGGCCGCGGCTGCGCGCGCTATTTCTCGTCGGAGCTGCAATCGGAGCAGGACGATCGGGTCCGCCTTGAAAGCGACCTTCGCTCCGCGATCGCTTCCCAGCAATTCCACCTCGCCTTCCAGCCCCTGGTGAACGCCAAGACCCAAGCGCTGGTCGGCTTCGAGGCGCTGATCCGTTGGAATCATCCGCAGCGCGGCCTGGTCCCGCCCAACGTGTTCATCCCGGTCGCCGAGGAAACGGGCTTGATGCCGGTGATCGGTGAATGGGTCATCGCCGAAGCGTGCCGGGCCGCGGCGACCTGGCCGGCGCCGATCACCGTTGCGCTCAACATCAGCCCCAAGCAGATCATCCTTCCGGCCCTTCCCAATACCGTCAGCGAGGCACTTGCCCGCAACAAGCTGCCGGGGAACCGCATCGAGCTCGAAGTGACCGAGGGCGTCTTCCTGGGCGACAACGGCTCGACCCTGGATGTGCTGAAGCGCCTTCGTACGCTCGGCGTCGGGATCGCGCTCGACGATTTCGGCACGGGCTATTCGTCGATCGGCTATCTGAACAAGGCGGTGTTCCACAAGCTGAAGATCGACGGCAGCTTCGTTCGAGAGGCCGGATCTCGTCCCGAGAACGTCGCGATCATCCAATCGATCGTTCAGCTCGCCAAGAGCTTCCGGATGAGCGTCACCGCCGAGGGCGTCGAAACCGCCGAGGATTTCGAGCGGATGCGCGATCTCGGCTGCGACACGATCCAGGGCTATCTGTTCGGCAAGCCCTTGTCCTACGAGCGCGCCAACCAGATGGTCCTCGGCCTCGGAGCCAAGCGCATGGCGGGGTGAAGCGCGCGGCCATGCCCCGGGGCATGGCGAGCATTGGTCCGGCCCGCCGGATGGGGGCTTCAGGCGGCCTCGCGATCCTGCTGAGTCAGCAGGCGCCAGTTCATCCGCGGATAGGAATGAAGCTGCTGCCCCAGGCTGCTGGTGATGAAGGTTAGCCGTTCGATCGTCCGGCTATTGATCAGCCGTCCCGCGTCCAGGTAGCGAAACGGCGTGCCCTCGGCCAGGCGCATGAATTCGGCTTTTGCGCCTTCATTGTCGCCGGTGACGAGAACGTCGCTGACGGTCTCCCCGAATTTCGGATGGTCGAAGACTTCCCAAAACACGTTCTTGAACGCTCCGACGACGCGCGTTTGGCAGAAGCGGCGCTGAAGCTCCTCGGCGCCGCTCGTGTCCCACGGCGTCACGAAATCGCTATAGTCGGCGTTGAAGGGATTGCTGATGTCGATGAGCAGCTTGCCCGAAAGCCGGCCGCATTGGCGGTCGAGGAGGTCGAAGAGCCCGTCCCGAATGAACACCGCTGGAATCACCGCCGGAGCTTCGAGAGCTTCGGAATAACTGCCGGCGCGCAGGGACGGAATATCGAGCGTCGCCGCCAACTCCGATGACCGGTCGCGATCACGCGAACCCAGCACCACCTTGCGGCCGGCGCGAGCGAACATCGCTGCCAGCCGCGATCCCATCCTCCCTGTTCCAAGAACGCCGATTTCGGGCGTCCAATCAGGGGATTTGGTCATCGTTTGATTCCTTGGTCCGTTTCGTATCTGGCCGAGCGCCCTACGCACGCCGCGATCGGGTGGAAAACGAAACGAATACGCTGAGCGATAAGCCAGGCTTATTGGGCTAGTTCTTCAAATAGCTCTCGGCGAGATATTCGTCGGCCCGGATTGCAAGCTCCGTGCGGTTCTTGACCCCGAGCTTTTCGAAGATTGCATGAAGATAGACTTTCACCGTGCCCTCGGTGACTCCAAGCTCATTGGCGATCTCACGGTTGCGCAGGCCGCGGCGAATATAACGGATCAACTGCCGCTCGCGAGGGGCCAGGGCGACGCGCTCCCCACTGAAGCTTTGCGCGAGCTGCTCGGCGCGGGCCTGAAGCTCCGGATCGGTCCAGGTCCGTCCCGAGCTCACCGCTTCCAAACAGTCGAGCAGATAGGCGGGATCCGAATTCTTGAGGACCATTCCGTGCACCTTGAGGGAGCGCGCTTCCATCAATGACGAATCCTCGATCGCCGCAGTCAGGATTATGACCTTCGGTTGATCTTTTTTCGCCTGCAGCCTGCGGATCACCTCCATCCCGTTGAATCCGGGCATCTCGAGATCGACCAGCAGAATGTCGGGCGAAAGGCGCTCGACCTCGCTCAGCGCCTGAACGCCATTCGTCGCGGTCCCAACAAGCTCGAACGGCGTTTCGCGAAGCAACACTTCGATGGCCGTGCGGATCATCGGATGGTCGTCGGCTAACAGGATTCGGATCATGCCCGGCGGCCCGCGACTGGCAAAGAGATGGAAAGTTTCGTCACACCCATGCCTCTCGACAGCTCGATCCGTCCCCCCGCCTGGTTGACGCGCTCCTCGAGCGTTTGGGGAAGCTGGATTCGGCCGCCGTGCTTGGGAAAGGCGGCGCCGTCATTGACCATGTCCAGCCGGACTTCTCCGTCGACTGCGCTAAGCGCGATACGAACCGTGTTCGCGCGAGCGTGACGAACGGCATTGGCAACAGCTTCGCGAACGAGTTGGTGGGCGTCGAGATGAAGGTTCGTCGAAACCATGACGGCGCCGCCCTCGTGAGTGAACTCGCACTCGATTGCCCATTGGCGTGACAGCCGGTCCGCCAGCACCTTGAGGTCTCGAGCCAGGTCGGCAAGCGCGACCAGCGTTCCGGTGCGCAGCGCGGTGATGAATTCGCGCAGTTCGCCCTGCTCCTGCAGCATCAGCTGCTTCAGCTCGTTGAGCTCGGGCTCGAGCTTGCGGCCCGATGCTTCGGACCGTTTCATGGCCTCGAGCCGGAAGGCGGCTCCGGCGAGGAACTGTACGACGCTGTCGTGAAGGTCGCGGGCGAGAGCGATTCGCGAGCGCGCTTCAGCGCTGTCGGCCGCGGCCTCGAGCAGCGCATGACGCTGGATATGCGCGGCGAGATCCGCCGCGAGCTGTTCGCCGATATCGAGATGGTCGGTCGAAAGGGACAGTTCTTCCAGGAACAGCTGGCCCTCACCGGTTGCAGTGCGGATCGGAACGGCGAGGCCTTCGCCAAGGCCGAGCGAGGTCGCAAGCTCCTCGCCGATCAGTTCTCGCGGGGAACGGCCCAGCAAATTGCGCTCCGAATCGCGCATCAGCGCGCGCTTGCGCTTGATATCATAGAGGCACGGGGCAGGGGCGATTTGTACCGAATCCAGCGCCGCGGGAACGATCGTTTCGATCTTTCCGTCTCGGCAGATGAAGACCGCCGGATCCTTGCCGCCTTCGTTCCAGATCATCGCTCCGGATGAGGCATTCAGCGCCTGCATCGAACTTGTGAGCCCGGCCTCGAACGGGGACGGATCGTGCCGCGGCCCGGACAGCAGCTCGTCGGCCGGCGAGGGCATGCGCGCTCGCCAGTGGTGGATTCCGAACCAGATCAGGATCAGCGACAGGATAACGAGATGTCCGGCGCGGACGATGAACCGGTAGAGCTGGAAGCCGATGCTCGAGTGGGCCGAGAACAGGCCCTCGGCCAAATAGAGGATGGCGAGAAGAATCGCGGTGAGGGTGGTCTCGCGCCAGCCCCAGCGGATCGCGGCCGACAGCAGGATGAAGACGAAGAAGATGAAGAACGGGCTGGTATAGCCTTCGGTCAGGTAGACGACGATCGTGAACAGGATGATGTCGACCGCGTGCGCCGGGCCGGCAAGCTTCGCATCGAGCCACCAATTGTTCCACGTCAGACCCGCGATCGCTGCGGCGAAGACCTGATAGGCGATGAGCAATGCATAGGTCTCGGTGGGCGACTGCGCGGGCTGGCTGATATCGATCCCGATCGCGGCCATGAACAAGGTCGCGAGCAACAGGCGGCCGAGCGCGATGACGCGCCCCGAATAGAGTGTAAGCCCTCTCCCCACCGCTCCTGAGATAGCCGATGCGGGGCCGCAACACTAACTTTCGATATCTTCGCGTGCTTGGACCGCTTTGCTAGGCCGACACCACTACCATTACCTTCCCGGAAGAGCGCAGGCCCCATCCTGCGCTCTTCTCTTTTTCGGGCCCGGCCTGCGTGATACGATTTGCCGGTGCGGTCCCCTTTGGCTGCCGCCTTCTTGGGTTTCAGCTTTCGCTCGGGACTGAGGGGAGCAGTCGCAATGAACAGGCCGCAGAAACTCGTCGCGATCGGTGCCGCCAGCGGCGTTGCGATCATGATCGGCGCGCTGATCAGCCTGTCGGCCGTGATGCCGAGCCTTCCGATCACGGCCGATGCGGGTGACCGCCTGGCATTCGCGGCCAAATGGCTCGCGCTCGCGGCGGCGCCATTGTTCCTTGCGATCATCGTCGTCGGCAATGCCCGCTTCCTCAGCGATGCGATCGACCCGACGGCGGGCAAGGAAAGCCAGGCGATGATCGTCAACGGCCGTGTCGTGGACAACACATTGCAGCAATATGCGCTCCTGTTCGCAGCGACGATGGCGGTGGCCGCGACGGCGAACGGAACCCAGCTCGGGATCGTCTCGGCGGCGAGCGTGATATTCATCGTCTCGCGCTTCGCATTCTGGATCGGCTACCGAATTGAGCCCGTCCACCGCGCGGCCGGTTTCGCCTCGACGGCCTATCTCAACATCATCCTGTTTGGGACGGCCGCCTGGCTCCCGTGGCAGTGAGATCTCGTGGCTGCGTTAGTATCTTGCCAGGATAAAGCTGCGGGCGGCGTGATATTCGTCGGTCGTGATCCGGCCATCGCGATTGACGTCCGCCATCGCCCGAAATGCGGAGGCCGCGGCCTGCGCCTCGCCCGGCGACAGCAGGATATCCCGGTCGGTGTCGTAGAATTTGAGCGCCCAGTTCATCAGCACCCAGTCTTTTTCGAAGATCGCCCGCGCCTGTGGCGTCACGGACGCGCTCGCCGCGGTCGGCAGCGGCTGAGCGAGCGCCGGCGCGCTCAGGAGAAGCAGAAGAGGGGCACAGCGTCGCACCATCGCTGAATAAACGCTCGAACGGCCGCGGCGTTCAGCACCCCTCGCCGCTGTGTGTGGAGGGAACGCACTCGGCCCTGAAGTCGTTTATGACGGAAGCGAAACTTTTAGGAAGCTACATGCACTCCCCGGACATCATCGAGCGAGCGTTCGAACTGGCGCGCGGCTCCGTCACGATCGAGCAAGTCAGAAATGCGCTTAGGCGCGAAGGTTATTCCAATGTGGACGCACATCTGGCGGGTCCGACGATCAAGGCGGACTTGAGGAAACGCCTCGTCCGCTGACTTCGTTCGTCCGATCAGTCGACCAGAGCGCCGTTGAGGCTCGTCCCGCTCCGCGTGATCGTCGCGTAGTTGCCAATAGAGAATGGCGTCGTCAGCCCGGACATTTGAGTGCCGACGAAATTGGCAACGATGTTTTGGGTCGAGCTGATCCCGTAAGCCCGAATTCCGGCACCGCTGGTCGGGTTGACGATGATGTTGCGGGCTCCGGTTACCCCGCGAACGCTGAAATAGTTGGCGTACATCATGATTGAGCCGTGACGCGTGTCGGTCCGAGTCACGCAGCCTTCGAGGTAATTGTCCTGGAGGTCGATCTGGTCGCTTGCCGCTGTGTAATAGCCGCCGTTGGTCTGGCTATCGATGCGGATTCCGGCGATCCCGGAGCGGTAGATTTTATTCCGATAGACCTTGGCGCCAACCGTTCCCTCGATGCCGATTCCGCCGGCCCAGGCGCCGTCATAGGCCTGATTGTCCAGGATCGAGATGTTGAAGTTCTGGCCGCTTCCCTCATAGCCGATGGAGGCAAATGCATCGTCGCCCCCGCGGCGGGCGACGTTGAACTGCATGGTGATGTTGGAGCTTCCGGTGGTCACATGGAAGCTATCGGCCAAATTGTCGTCGACCTCGCTGTTCTGGATCATGCCGCCGGTAACGTGGCTGAACAGAACCCCTGCGCCGGAAACCTTCACCACCTTCACATTGTCGACAATGACGTTGGATGCGCGGTCGACATAAATCCCGCGACCATTGGCGTCGACGGTGCGGGTCGTTGAGCTGGGCGAATAGACCTGGAAAGCTGAGACGATGACGTTGGCCGAGCCATTGGCCACGACGAATGAGCTACGCAGCGGATCGGTTGCCTTGAGGATCGTCGCGTCTTTGCCGGCGCCAACGACCATGACGTTGGTCTTGTCGGGGCCAAGACTGAGGATGTTAGAGTAAACGCACGTTCCCGCCGGCAGCTGGAGCGCCTGGAATGACTTCAGTCCGTTCAGCGCCGACTGAAGCGCCTGCGTGTCGTCCATTACGCCGTCGCAGGTCACCCCGAAGTTTCGCGCTGCGACGATTGTATAGCCTTCTGGAATGGCCGCTGCGGTTGGAGCTTGGGAAGACGGCGGCGGGCTTGGCGTCACCGCGTTCGACGTCGGTCCACCCGAGCTGCCCGCATTATTGTCCGGCGAACCGTCGGAACCGCTGCTCGAGCATGCGGACGTCGCGGCCGCGACCAGCATCAGGATCCCGATGCCGCATTTGGAAGCGACCTGTTTCCAACCGCTGCCGGTCGTTCGCGGCGATGTGCACGGAGCGGTCATCTCCTCATAATAGCCGTTCAAAGTCCGCTTTCCACCCATTGCGGGCCTTCGGCGTTCAAATGGGGGCAGTCATCGTGCTGCTCATTGACTCTAACTTGAGTTAGGTGTCTGGCGCGAACTTAGGAGACGCCAATGGCCGTCGCCAAGACCGTCGAGATCATCTCGAGCTCCACCGATAGCATCGAGGCCGCAGTCCGGGACGGCATTGCGAAGGCGGCCGAGACCATCAACGGCATCGAAGGCGCATGGGTCAAAGGGACCAAGGCAATCATTCGCGACAACAAGGTCGCGGAGTGGCGCGTAACCCTGAAGATCACCTTCATCGTCTCATAGCTGTCCGACTCCGGCGAGTCGCCTGCGACAGCCGATTATGGGGCACGAGTTTGCCATTCGCCCGTGAGCAGGAGATACCACTATGAACATCAATCAGATGCTGCAGCAGACCGGTGCTGTCGAAGCGATTTCACGCGAGATCGGAGTCGATCCGGCAACCGCAGAAGCAGGCGCGACGGCGTTATTGCCGTCCATTCTCTCCAGCTTCCAGAATCCCGTTGCGGCGGCGGATTCGGAGCCTGCGGGAAGTGCGTTTCCGGGTCTTGGCGGTCTTGGCGGATTGCTCGGCACGATCGGTGGTTTGGGCGGCGCCAGTCTGCTCGACAATGTGACCTCGAACGAGCCGACCCAAGTCGACAAAGGCAACCAGATTCTCGGCCAGCTTTTCGGCTCGAAGGACGGCAGCCGGGCAGTAGCCGCATCGGCGTCCGCACAGTCCGGCGTTCAAC
Source organism: Pseudomonadota bacterium (assembly GCA_046765675.1). Taxonomy (GTDB): domain Bacteria; phylum Pseudomonadota; class Alphaproteobacteria; order Sphingomonadales; family Sphingomonadaceae; genus Sphingomicrobium. The sequence continues at coordinate 5,504 of JBKPOR010000219.1, read as the reverse complement.
CATCACTCTTGAAGAAGATGCTTCCTATCCTCGCAATGGTCGCCGCCGGATATGTCATGAAACATGCCGGTCAGTCTGGTGGGCTAGGCGGGGTATTCGGTGGCTCTGCGCAGCGGGGCACAACCGACAGCGCGTCCCAACCGAAGTCTTCGGGCTCTGGAGACATATTGGGCGAGCTCATTGGCGCAGCGGGTAAGTTTCTCGGGCGCTGAGAAGGAGGCGAACTCGGCTACTCTGGCGAGATAAACGGCAGCGCCGAGATGAACTTTTGGCGGGGGCCTCTCAGCTCGAATTTTCCCTGAGCGCTGATCGCGTCGCCACGTTATGCTTCCGCGCATGCGCAAGACCCCACCGACGGTCGAAACGCTTAGCGAGCTCGGCCGGGCGCGGCTGAGCAAGAGCTTCTTCATGCGCGACATGCTGCATTCGGAGATCGCGCAAGTCCACGGGCTGCTCAACGCGCCTGACGATCCCGATCTCGCAATCGTCGCCGGAACGCGCTTGTGCGAAGAATGTCTGGAGCCCTTGCAGGATCGCTGGGGTACGGTGCGGGTTCGCTCAGCCTATCGCAGCTCAAAGGTCAACGCGCTCGGGCACGCGATGCAGCGCGAGGGCAAGGCGGGCTATAATTGCGCAAGCAACGAGGCGAACGCGGCCCGGCATATCTGGGACGTGCGGGATTCAGAAGGCTGCATGGGCGCCATGGCCTGCGTTGTGATCCCCTCCTTCTGGGATGCGCATCACCAGCCTGGCGACTGGCAGATCCTGGCCGGCTGGATCCACGACAACCTCAATTATTCCCAGCTGTGGTTCTATCCCACTTACTGGGCGGTCAACATCGGCTGGCACGAGCGCCCGCTGCGCCGCGTGGACAGCTATGCCGAGCCGAAAGGCAGGTGGAACGCGCCATAGCGTCACTCAAAAAGAAGCATTCCTTGCTCTTTTGGTCCGCTTTCCGCCCGTTTCGACCCCGTTGGAATAGATCGCTCTGGCGGCGACGGTAACGAGTTGGCAGAGTAGGCCCCGTGCCTATCACCACCGTTGCCATGCTCACCGCGGGCGGCCTCGCGCCCTGCCTCTCCTCCACCGTCGCCGGCCTGATCGAGCGGTACACCGAGGTCGCGCCGGGCGTGCGGATCATCGCTTACCTCGACGGCTACGCCGGCTTGCTTACAGGCAAGTCGGCGGAGGTGACCGACAAGATGCGGGCGACGGCCGGCCGACTGCACGCCTTCGGCGGAAGTCCGATCGGCAACAGCCGGGTCAGGCTCACCAACGTCGACGACTGCGTCAAGCGAGGCCTCGTCGAGCCCGGGGAGGATCCGCTTCACGTGGCTGCCGAACAGTTGCGGCGCGACGGCATCGACGTCCTTCACACGATCGGCGGGGACGACACCAACGGCACCGCCGCCGACCTTGCCGCCTACCTTCGCAGCCACGGCTATGAGCTTACGGTCGTCGGCCTGCCGAAGACCATCGACAATGACGTGGTGCCAATCAAGCAGACGCTCGGTGCGTGGAGCGCCGCAGAGCAGGGCGCGCTCTACGCCCGCAACATCATTGCCGAGCATTCGTCCAACCCGCGGATGCTGATCGTCCATGAGGTCATGGGCCGGAACTGCGGATGGCTCACCGCCGCAACCGCGCTCGCACACCACCGGTGGGTCAAGGACGCGCAATTCGCCGAATGGCTGGAGAACTCGGCCGCCGAATGGGACGTCCATGGTGTCTACGTGCCGGAACGGCCGATCAACATCGCCGAGGAAGCCAGGCGGCTGCGAGAAGGCATGGAAAAGCACAGCAGCGTCAACCTGTTCATTTCCGAAGGCGCCGGTGCGCAAGAGATCGTCGCCGCGATGGACGCGGCGGGCGAGGAAGTGCCGCGCGACCCGTTTGGCCACGTCCAGCTCGACAAGGTTAATCCGGGCGAGTGGTTTGCCAAGCGGTTCGCGGTCGAGTTGGGCGCGGAGAAGGTGCTGGTGCAGAAGAGCGGCTACTTCGCGCGCTCCGCTCCCGCGAACGAGGCTGATCTCGCGCTGATCCGCGCTTGCACGACTTACGCGGTGGACGCGGCGCTTCGGGGTGAGTCCGGCGTGGTCGGCGAAGACGAGGAGCGCGGCGACGAGCTGCGCGTGATCGAGTTCGACCGGATCGCGGGCGGCAAGGCGTTCGACACGTCGGTGCCGTGGTTCAAGGAGCTGCTGCGCGACCTGGGCCAGGTCTGACCGGTTCGGCAGCAGGACTTGGAATCAGGCCGCAACGCGTTCCGGCGGCGTGACCCAGCTCGGCAGGAATTGGTATGCGTCGATCGGCCCGGCGTCGCACGTGATGCCGTTCTCCGCGAGCAGCCTTTGAAGTTCGCCCGATTGCGCCGCGGCCAATATTTCCATGCAGCCGCCGAGATGTGTTCCGCCCGCATAGACCTGCGGCAAGGTCGGGTTGCCGGCCAGCTCCGCCAAAGCGGCGCGGATCTTCGGAACGTCATTGGCTTTGCGGAACTCGGGCGTGTCGATGTCGATCGATACGAGTGGGGCGCCAAGGGTGGCCAAAAGCTTTCTCACCGACCAGCAGAATTCGCACCAGCTCATCGCGAACATCACGATCTTTCCTTTGTTCGAGTGAATGGCGTCGCTGACGAATGCGCGAGCGGTCGAGTCCGTGGATACGGGTTCAGGCGCGGGTGCCGCGGCGGATGCCGCTGCGGGCGCGATCGCCGGCATCGCTGACCACAGCAAAGCCTCCTCTTCCTCGCCCATGTCGACCGATATGTCTCCGAAGAGTGGGGTCGAAAGGTAACGCTCGCCGGTGTCGGGCAGCATGGCAAGGATTCGCGAACCCGGCGCTTCGTCGCGCGCGAGCTTGAGCGCGGCAGCGAGCGTTGCCCCGGAGCTGATTCCGCAGAAAATGCCTTCCCGCCGCGCCAGCTGGACCGCGCAATCGATCGCCTCGCTACCGCTAACCCCGACCGTCCGGTCGATGAGGCCGTCCGCGAGCGCGTCTCGCGTCAGCTTGGAAATGAAGTCGGGGACCCAGCCCTGCATCGGGTGAGGATGGAAGGCGGGGTGGCTCTTCGCCGGTTGGCCGTCCGCGCACAAATCCTGCGCGATTCCGCTTCCTATCAAGGCCGAATTCTCGGGCTCCGCGACGACAATCCGAGTCGCCGGGCTCTGCTCACGAAGCACTCGGGCAACGCCCTTCAACGTCCCGCCGGTGCCGAAGCCGGTGACCCAGGCCGTAAGGCCGTTCGGTCCGAAGTCGCGGATGATTTCTACGGCGGTGGTTCGGCTGTGGATGTCGGCCCCCGCTTCATTGTCGAATTGCCGGCACAGGAACCAGCCATTGTCCTTCGCGAGCTTGCGCGCGATGGCGATCATCCCGGTGCCTTTCGCCCAAGGCGGCGACAGGACTACCTTGGCGCCCAGGAAGCGCAGCATCTTGCGCCGCTCGAGGCTGAAATTCTCGGCCATCACGACGACGAGGGGATAGCCCTTTGCCGCGCACACCATCGCCAGGCCCAGCCCGGTGTTGCCGCTGGTTGCTTCGATCACTGTCTGGCCGGGCTTGAGCTCGCCGCTCTGTTCAGCGGCTTCGATGATTCCCAGCGCGAGCCGGTCCTTGACCGATCCCATCGGGTTGGCGGCCTCGAGCTTGACGAACAGTTCGACGCCTTCCGGAGCCAGATGTTGGAGGCGCACGACCGGCGTATTCCCGATCGCGTCAAGGATATTTTGGTGGACTGCCATTTGAGCCTTTCTCCTTGTCCTCGTCGCTAAACCGCTCGCGTGAAGCGCAAAATGATTGGTTCGGCGAAATAGTTGATCGAGACGCCGGATCGCTCAGCCCTGCAGCGAGAGCGCTCCGCGGACCGCTTTGTCGAGCGCCTCGGCGCGAAAGGGCTTGGCGAGCAAAGGCGCATTGGGCGCGACCCGGCGCACGGCCTCGGTCTCGCTGTAGCCCGAGACGAACAGGATCGCCTGGTTGCGGCGCTTGGACAGCAGTCGGTTGGCGACTTCCGCGCCGGACAGGCCGGGCATGATGAAATCGAGGATGACGAGGTCGGGCTGCTCCCGCGCGGCTTCCTTCAGCCCGTGAGCGCCGTCGGCCGCCTCGCGCACCCGATAGCCCTGCTCCTCGAGCGTTGCGACGATGAACTGCCTCACATCCGGATCATCGTCGATGACGAGGACCTTGGCCGGCGAGCGATCTTCGGGGGCTTCGGCCTCGTCCTCGGCGGCGGCGGCCTCCCGCGCAGCTTCGCTCTCGGCGGCCCGGAACAACAATTTGACCGCTGTGCCCTCGCCCAGCACGCTCTCAAGCCGAGCGGTCCCGCCCGATTGGCGCGCCATACCGTAGACCATGGAGAGGCCGAGCCCGGTCCCCTTGCCGACCTCCTTCGTCGTGAAGAACGGCTCGAACGCGCGCGCCGCGACGTCTTCGGTCATTCCCATTCCGGTGTCGCTGATCGTGAGCTCGATATAGCTTCCGTCGGGGATCTCCGGATCGCCCGCGACCTCGACCCTGCGGCTTGAGAAATGCAGCACCCCGCCGTCGGGCATGGCGTCGCGCGCGTTGATCGCGAGATTGAGCACCGCGACTTCGAGCTGCGTCGGGTCGGCCATGACCGGCATCATTTCCTGGTCGAGATCGAAGGTCTTGCTGATGCCCGGGCCGAGCACGTTGCGCAGCAGCGGGCGGATATTTTCGATCAGCGCCGCGACTTGCGTCGGCCGGACCTCGAGCCGCTGCACGCGGCTGAAGGCGAGCAGCTGGCCCGTCAGCCGAGCCCCGCGCTCGGCGGCGGCGAGGGCGTTGTCGGCATAGCGCTTCAATCGTTCGTCGGGGAGGCGCTTGGCGATGATATCGAGCCCCCCGACGACCACCGTCAGCAAATTGTTGAAGTCGTGCGCGATCCCGCCCGTCAGCTGCCCCAGAGCCTCCATCTTCTGGCTCTGCCGGAGCTGCTCCTGAGCCGCCTTCAAATCCGTGATGTCGCGCGCCTCGAACAGCAGATAGAGGATAGCCCCGTCGGGCCCGCGCACCGGCTGAACCGACACGTCGAGGTAGGAGGTCGTAACCCCCTCGCGCTCCATCTTGACCTCGGTCGTGAAGACCTTGCCCCGGGCCGCGGTCGCGATCGCTTTCTTCATCACCGGGATATGCTGCGGATAAGCGAGCATGGTGGGAGCGTCCCACAGCTTCCGGCCGACGGCGTCCTTGGGCTCCGGGTGGCGCCACATCTCGCGCCGGTTGTTGACTGCAAGCACCGTCCCGTCCGGCTCGAGCAGGACCATGACCTCGAGCGCCGCCTCGAACACCGCCCGGAACTGCGCCTCGGATGCCGCCAGCGCTGCGGTCTGCTCCTCGACCTGGCGCCGAAGCTCCAGCTCCGCCTCCTTCGCGAGGGTGATGTCGGTCGCGACCCCGATGAACCCGACCGCCTCCCCGTCCGTCCCGAAGCGCGGCTGCGACACGCTCCTCAGCCAGCGATATTCGCCGTCGTGCCG
>JBKPOR010000218.1:0-2304 GCA_046765675.1 Pseudomonadota bacterium | reverse complement strand
CGGTTCATCGCGTTGCCGACGGCGTTGCCGAGAGCAATGGCGGCGATGGCGATAATGCCACCAACGATCGCCAGGATCAGGGCGTACTCGGCCGCCGAAGCGCCCGACTCGTCCTTCATGAGATTGATCAGAGTTTTCATGTTCCCATTCCTTCCCTTAAGCGCTCGCAACGAGCACTTGAAACAAGGGCCGCCCGAAAGCGGCCCCGGCAGATCAGCAGTTGGCGGTGTAGTTCGCCGCGCCCTTCGAATCGACGCAGGTCGCTGCGCGGTTCATCGCGTTGCCGACGGCGTTGCCGAGAGCAATGGCGGCGATGGCGATAATGCCACCAACGATCGCCAGGATCAGGGCGTACTCGGCCGCCGAAGCGCCCGACTCGTCCTTCATCAGGTTAATCAAAGTTTTCATTTTACCATTCCTTCTCTCACGCACCCGCACCCTTCCCGAGGCCGGGCTCTCTCGCTTCGCGTTGGTCGGAGAAAGGAATGCAAACTCCCCCCGCCACCTGCCCGATGGAACCGAGTTATTCGGCAGGTGACCGGCGCCCCCGAGCGCTTAGCTGGGAATTGGCTGCCTGTGCGTTAACACATTGTCAACCTAACATTTTTAATTCGGGTTAACGTCTCTGGTTTGGAAAGGGCGCGCGTAAGTCATTGATTTATAATACCCTTATCTTTAGTTAGGGGGTGCGCGAACAAGCCCTAAAAATTTATCATTCTGTCCCATTTTTGGACATTCCGGCGTTCGGCAGGCAGAATTATCCACAGCTCAAGGGCCGGATTTCGTTACCGATTTTGCCGGAGCTTCCGAGTCGGAACGCTGAGTTTCATGCAACGACGCGAAGGCGCAAGATGCCTCGCGCAGATGTCCAAAGATCTCAGAAGTCGTTTTAAGCGGGGATGCGGTGGCGGTAAGTCACGTTCACTCGCGTCGACAACAACAGATACGGCAGCCAAAGGGTCATGCTGATCAGCACTTTCTTCACGTTGCCGTCGAGAAGGCCATGGAGCTCTCTTGCGACTTCGGCCGGCACATAGCCCGCGTGGGTCACCAGCTCCGCCGTGAACAATTGCATCGCGAGGTCGCCGATCCAGATCGCGACCAGGAGGCGCGGGAACAGGGGCACCCGGCGAAGCGCTGCAACGAAGGCGACCATGTAGAGGCTGCTGAAGAGCACGACGTCAAACGTCATCGCGAAATGGAGAGCGGACAGCCACTCGGGCGAGGCTTCGGGAATCGGCGGCATCGCCGCGAGATACTCGGCCGCCCGCACGGGGACGTTCAGCATGATCCCGACGAGCAGCGATAGGAGATAGCCGGTCGGGCCATAGAGCGAGTGCCGTTCAGCTTCGAAGCGGGTCAAAGGCCGCCAGCTCCCGACCCGGGCAAGCCGGATCGCCGGCTGCGCCTGACGATGGCCGTCGCGGAACCAGCGCAGCGCCAGCAAGGTCGAGGCGAACGGCGCCACCACCAGCAGCATGTACGAAGTGAACGTCGAGAAGCCCGCAGCGACGAAGGGGTGCGGAGTGAAGGCGATCCGCGCGGCCGAGAGGAGTCCGGCGAGCAACAGCCAATATTTGAGGATCCGGTCGAGCCTGTTGTCGATCGCGAGCAGCAGGGTCGCGGAGCGAGCGGTCATTTTATGGCTCAACTGATCGAACATCGGGCTCTTACCTCGGGACCAATACTGCTGCCCCTAGCCCACTCACAGTTGTCATATGGTAAATGTCCGGAGGTTCGAAGGGTTCCGGGTTACGGGTTACGGGTTACGGGTTACGGGCCATCCTCAACTCGCGGCGCGTGCTGAAGTGAAACAATCCCTTCTGCTTGCTTGGCGACGGCTGCCGGCGTGCTAGGTTTGAGGCGCCATCTAATTTCAATTAAGCCTGTTCGGGGGTTGCTGGTGCGGGGACAACGACGCGACATTCAGTTCCTTCGCGGCATTGCCGTTCTGCTGGTCGTCGTCTGCCATGCCTTTCCCCGATGGCTTCCTTACGGCGTAATAGGGGTCGACATCTTTTTCGTCATTTCGGGCTTCCTGATGACCGGCATGATTGCGTCGGGCGTGGACAGAGGCGATTTCACATTCTCGGGATTCTATCTCCGTCGGGCGCGCAGGCTGCTTCCGGCATCGTTCGTGACCGTTGCCGTCACCATTGCCATTGCACTGTTCCTCCTTCCGACTGCGCTTTGGCCGTCTTTCATCTGGCAAATCGTCGGGGCGATGACATTCACCGCCAATTTCGTGAGCCAGGCGCAGATCGCCGACCCGCTTTATTTGCAGCCCTTGTCCCACTTTTGGTC
>JBKPOR010000217.1:0-10055 GCA_046765675.1 Pseudomonadota bacterium | reverse complement strand
GCCAAGGAGGTGCGGCCTATAGCAAGGATCGGGCGGCGGGCAACCCGCGGGGGCAGCCGTTCGTTGGGGCCCCATGGAGATAGTGATGCAACAGCAGCCGCCTATTCCTGAAACGCCCCCCGGGCAACCTCCCCAGCCAAGCCAGCCGGGACAGCCGACTGAACCGCCTCCTGAGACGCCTCCACAAGGCCCCGACGTCGACGTTCCGACTCCGCCCTCGCCGGGGACAAACCCTTCACCGGGCCCAATTTCGCCGGTCGGCTAGCGCGTGCGGTGAGCCGAGGCGACGATCGATTCGAAATCGGGGAGGATCGTTCCGTAATAATGTGAGCGCGCGGCGTCGACGAGGATCAAATAAAGGTGGTCGTTGATCACTGTTCCGACTGCTCGGCCCTTGCGCCACAGCTCATCGCTGTCGAGATGCTCATAATCGAGCTGGAACCCGCCGGTCCCGAGGAATGGGCGCGGCTGGAGAGAGAGGGTGCGAAACTCAACGGCCCCACCCTTCACTCGATAGAGGCTCTCCAGCATCGCCGCGATTTCCGGCGGAGTCATGTCGGATCGGAATTTCGGGACTTGCTGGTCGGCGCGCTTGCTCTGGCGAATGAGGTATCGCCCGCTCTTTAGGCCGGAGACGAAACTGATCCCGTCCAGATAGGGCCCATTCTGGGTCCAGTCCTCGACGTCCTGGACGTCGGACCACAAGAACGAGCGATGGCGATTGTAGGGCCGCGGCGGGGTCACCGTCAGCGATCCGTCACCGACCCGGACTCGATGGACCCCCACAAAAGCGTAGTTGCTGAAGCCATATTCTCCGGCGCCGATGCTCGAACAGGCGCAGAGCATCAGTGCCGAGCCGGCAACCAGGGTGAGCTTGATCATGCGATTCATTTTCTGAGCGCTCCCCTCAACCGATCATCTGCCGCACCCAGGCGGCATCCGCGGCGTTTGGTTTCATCGTGAGATAGCGGGCGAACGCCGACTTCGCCTCGACATTGCGTCCAGCCTTCATCAGCGAAATCCCATGCCACCTCCAGGCATCCGCCGGAGCGTCCGGATAAGAGACGGCCGAGGCGTAGCTCAGTGCTGCGCGCGCGTCGTCGCCACGGCGATTGCGGAGCCGCCAGACCTCGCCCTCATAGTAACGCAGGAGGCCGTTCCAACCGTCCTGCGCCAAAGTCTCTATGAGATATTGGCTCGCGCCCGGATCGTTGAGCTTCACCTGATCCTCGAGCAGCATCGGCCGGATACCGCCGATCGTCGCCAGATAGCGGTTCCGGCCGACGTCGTAAGTGCGGCCGGGTTCCTTCACTTCAAGCGCGTCCGCCTTGAGGTCGGCCATCCGGGAGCCCTCGGACGGGTGAGTGTCGAACAGCGATCCGCGCCGGCGGCGCTTGCGGCGATAACGCGCGCTGGCCGTCTCCTCGCCAATCAGCTGCTGCCAGATGTTCGACATTTCGATCGGCTCGTAGCCGGCCTGCGCGATAAGCTTCGCGCCCATCGCGTCGGCCTCGGCCTCCATCGATCGACTGTATTGGAACAGCGACAGGATCGTGCCTAGCTGGGCCAGCTGGACGTAGTCGCCGAGGTACACGCCGCCCGCAGCGCCACCGACCCCCGCCGCCATTGCGGCGATCGCGAAAATATCGGTCTTGCGCCTTTGGTCGCGCCAGCTGCGGATCATGTGACGGCGCAAGAAATGGCCCGATTCGTGGGCAATGACCCCGGCGAGCTGCGCCTCGTTGCGCATCCTCAGCAGAAGCCCCGAAAAGACGACCGCGAAGCCGGTTGGGAACATCATCGCGTTGAAATCGGGAATATGCGCCAGATAGATGCGGAAATCCCTGGCAGCCGGGCCGCCGACTTTTCCAATCAAATCCTTGAGATAACCGGTGAGTTTCGGATCGTTGATGAGCAGATTGGATCCGGAGATCTCCTCTTCCGCCCGATCCATCAGCTGCCAGATGCCCTGCTCGTCCTTTTCGGTCGGCCGGTAACCTGGCCCGACAAGAGGAACCATGTCCTTCGGCAGGACGCGTGCCTCGGCGATTCCGGTCGACAGCGAGGCGGCGGCCACGCCGCCGCTGACGAGCAGCGAGCGGCGGCTGATTTCAAAGCAGCGCGCGCACATCAGTTTTTCTCCGCCTGAGCCCGTCGAACCGCCTGGCCTGGCTTCATCCGATTGAGCAGCCGGTCGACCATTTGCGTGGCCCCTTGCGGAGTGCGCAGGTCGCCGAACGCAATGCCAGGAATCTCGCTGCCCGCCCGGACCACATTGAACCACACCACCTCGCCGGTTTTAAGGTCGACCAGCCCCGCATAGTCGAGCTGGGTCGCACCACCGATGTTGGGAGCGCAAAATCCGACGAAGCAGCCCGCGAGGCCGAGCACGCCGAGAACGACTCGGCCGCGCGACGCGACCGAATCCTCCGCATGAAGGAACAGCGCATAATCGTAACCCGTCTTGCGGCCCAGCGAGACCGCGTCCTCGCCAAGCGTCCAGTCGAGTCCCTGACGTCGCTTGGTTGGGAGATATTGGCCCAGATATTTGTGGATGACGATCGATTCGCCGACTGCGTAGAACAACCGTTCGAAGTCGGCGACCTCCTGCTCGCTGACTCCGCGCAACTGGTTGCGACGCTGGAGGATTTGGATCTTGCCGCCCCGGCCGGACTGTTGTGCCTGAAGCGCCGCGATGATGTTGGTTCGCGCCTGCTCCGTCCAGTCCGCGCGAGGCTCGACGATTCCGCCCGTGGTGAGGGACCCGACCGAGACGTCCGGCCGGAGGACCAGCAATTTGTAATCGCCCTGCGGCGGAGTGAACTGGACGTCCGCATATTGCCGCGTCTGGACGCACGCGCTCATCGGCACAGCGGCCGCCAGCGCCAGCGCGAGACCCCATTTTCGCATCGAACACCTCCAAGGAGCGCGGATTGCGCCCCTTCCCCATCAGCCTCAGTGTCCGACTATTGCTGAACGGTTCATGAAAGAAAAGCGCCTATTTATAGGTGGTTAGCGCTTTCCTCGCTCGACTCCCCCGGCGGCTGACGGGCACGAGGCGGCGCTGGTCAGACAATGTCCGTCGACCGAGCCCGAAGCGAGCGGCAGGCCCAGCCAAGCGGCGAGGGTCGGCATGATGTCGGTCGTGTCGACCGCCGCATCGCTGGGTGCCGAAGCCATCCCGCGCCGCCAGAAGAGCATCGGCACCCTGCGGTCGTAATCCCACGGGCTGCCGTGGGTCGCGACGTAGCGCGTCGTGTCCGGGATCGGCGTCACGTCCTTCTTCAGAAGCACGACAAAATCGCCCGATCGCGGTGCGTAGAAGCTGGCGCGGGCGCGCTGCTTGAGCGTCCAGCCGACCGGCGCGCCCGTCGGAACGGGCGTCGCGGCAAGCTCCGCGGCGGTAAACACGGCCTTGACCTGCGGGTGCGCGCGATAAGCGGCGACGGCCGCCGTCAGGAGCTTCTTGCGGTCCGCCGGCGACAGCGATCGGTCGATGTACATGTCGCCGCCGATGTCACCGAACAGGCCCGGCCCCGTCAGGCCGAGCTGGGTCACCAGCTTCGGACCGATCACGCTCGCTCGCAGGCCCGGATCGGCGCGAACGGCGGCTGCCACTCCGGCGAGCCTCTCGCGTTCAGGGACATCCTTGCCGCCATGGTCCGCGGTCAGAGCGACGGCATAGTCGATCCCACGACTGTCGAGCAGCGAGAGGAAATCGCCAATCTCGCGGTCAAGCTCGAGCAGTTGCAGGCACATCTCCTCGCCCTCGGTGCCATAAGTGTGACCGACATAATCGGTCGCCGACAGGCTGATCGCGAGGACATCCGGAGCCGGGCCGCGCCCGAGCTTCATCTCGTCGATCAGTCCCGCCGCGAGCGCCAGCGTATCACCGTCGAATTCGGGCGAGGCGCGGAAGGCCGCCGCATCGCCGGCAGCCCGCGCTAGCTGCCCGGCACCGACGGGCTTGCCTCCGCCCTCGATGGGGATCACGCGCGCCTTGCCCTGGCAGACGGCTGGCGGCTGGAGCGGATCTCTCGGCTGAGCCAATGCTGCCGCGACGGCCGAATTGACCTTCGCCAACACCGCCGGGACGATCGTTCCGCCAAGATCCGTCTCGTATTTCTGCCCGGTCCAGTACCAGCGTTGATCCGGTCTTTGCCCGGTCATCATGATCGCCGCGCGGTCCTTGCCCGAAACGGCGACGCTGCGGCTCGCCGGCCAGCGCATCTTCACCAGCTCCCCGAGCGTCGGAACCAGCAGATGCTTCGGTGAGACTGTGTAGGCGGTGGAATTACTGCCCGGCACGCTCTCGTCTTCCGCGCAATAGACGGTCTTGTCGCTGCGAGGTGCAGATTGATCGGTCCAGACGTTGGCGATGATCCCGGTTCGCGCCGGATGGTCGCCGGTCAGGATCGTCGAATGGCCTGGGCAGGTCTCGGTCGCGGCGTGGCTCTGATAGCCGTTGTGGAAGACCGCGCCCTGCGCGAGCCGGGCGAAACCTTGGGTGAAATGCGGACGGTACTCGTCCCACAGGTCCGCCGAAAACTGGTCGACCGAAATGACGACGAGCAGCTTCGGAGCACCTTTCGCGAGCGGGGCCTGCGGCTCGGCCGGCGCCTGGGCGCAGGCGGCGGCGGGGAGAAGGGCGGCAAGGGAGATGGTGAGGAATTTGCGCATGCGCATCCTTGTACCCCTGCGAAGGCAGGGGTCCAGTCCGCTGCGTCAGCAGCGCTTGCGCGCTGGTCTGGGCTCCTGCCTTCGCAGGAGCGCTAATCCAGCTTCGACCGAAGCCGCTCGTTGACCACTTGCGGATTGGCCTTGCCGGCCATCGCCTTCATCACCTGGCCGACGAAGAAGCCGAACAAAGCCACCTTGCCGCCTTTATATTCCGCGACCTTGTCGGCGTTGGCGGCGAGGATCTCGTCGATCTTCGTGTCGATCGCACCGGTGTCACTGGTCTGCCTGAGGCCACGGCTCTCGACGATCGATCCGGCGTGCTCGCCGGTCTCGAGCATGATCTCGAACACTTGCTTGGCCAGGCTGCCCGAGATCGTCCCGTCGCCGACCAGCTTGAGCAATTCGGCTGCCTGCGCCGGCGATACCGGGCTGTCCTCGATCGTCTTGCCAATCCGGTTCAGCGCCCCAAATAATTCGGACGCCGTCCAGTTTGCCGCCGCTTTGGGCTCGGCCCCGCTTTCCAGCAGTTCATCGAACCAGCGCGCAGTCTCGACTTCGGCAGTCAAAACGCTGGCATTGTAGGGTGTTATGCCAAGGCCCTCATAGCGCTTGCGCTTCTCGTCGGGCAGCTCTGGCAGGGTTGCCCGGCATTCCTCCAGAAACGCTTCATCAAGCTCCAGCGGGAGCAAATCCGGGTCCGGAAAATAGCGATAATCGTGCGCGTCTTCCTTCGAGCGAAGCGCGCGCGTGACACCCTTGTCGGGATCGAACAGCCGCGTTTCCTGCGCAACTGCCCCGCCGCTTTCGAGCAATTCGACCTGCCGCTTCGCCTCATGCTCGACCACGGCCATGACGAAACGCACCGAGTTGACGTTCTTGGTCTCGGTCCGGGTCCCCAAATCGCCGCCGGGCTTGCGCACGCTGACGTTGACGTCGGCGCGCATCGAGCCTTCTTCCATATTGCCGTCGCACGATCCGACGTAGCGGAGGATCGCCCTCAGCTTCCTCAAATAAGCCCCTGTTTCTGCCGGCGAACGCATGTCGGGCCGCGACACGATCTCCATCAGCGCGACCCCACAGCGATTGAGGTCGACGTAGCTCATCGTCGGATGCTGGTCGTGCATCAGCTTGCCCGCGTCCTGCTCGACATGGATTCGCTCGATGCCGATGCGCTTGGCGGATGATTCGTCCTTCTCGTCGAGCAGGATCTCGACCTCGCCGGGCCCGACCAGCGGATGATAGAGCTGGCTGATCTGATAGCCCTGCGGCAAATCGGCGTAGAAGTAATTCTTCCGGTCGAAGCGGCTCCAGCGGTTGATCACCGCGTCAAGCGCCATTCCGGTCCGCACCGCCTGGCGGATGCATTCCTGATTCGGCACCGGCAGCATTCCCGGCATCGCGGCGTCGACCAGCGACACCTGGGTATTCGGCTCGGCCCCGAACTCGGTCGCGGCTCCCGAAAACAGTTTCGACTTGGTCGCGGTGATCTGCGCATGGACCTCGAGGCCGACCACGACCTCCCACTCGCCGGTCTCGCCTGTGATACGATAGGGTGCGAGAGCGTCAGCCATTACCACCATCTCTCCGGCCGGGCGGTAAAGCCCGCGCGTTCCTCGATCGCAAGGCCCGCGTTGAGCACCGTCTGCTCGTCGAGTTCATTGGCGATGAGGTGAAGGCCGAGCGGAAGGCCCTGCCCGTCCAGTCCACCGGGAACGCTCATCGCGGGCAACCCCGCAAGGCTCGCCGGAACCGCGAACACGTCATTCAAATACATCGCCAGTGGATCGGTCGTTTCGCCGATTCCGAACGCCGCCGACGGAGCGGTCGGGGTGAGGATGACGTCGCACTGCTCGAACGCCTTGGCGAAATCCTGCTTGATCAGCGTCCGCACTTTCTGCGCCTTGGTGAAGTAAGCGTCGTAGAAGCCGGCGGAGAGGACATAGGTGCCGATCATGATTCGGCGCTTCACCTCGGCGCCAAAACCCGCGGCGCGGGTAGCCGCGTACATGTCGTCGAGGGTCTTCACGCCCTCTTCGCGCAAGCCGTAGCGGACGCCGTCATAGCGCGCGAGGTTCGACGAGGCCTCAGCCGGCGCGATGATGTAATAAGTCGGCAGCGCATATTTGGTGTGCGGCAGGCTGATCTCGACCGGAGTCGCTCCGGCGTCCTTCAGCCACTCGATCCCCTGGTCCCACAAGGCGTTGATTTCGGCGGGGACGCCGTCGATCCGATATTCCTTGGGAATGCCGACGCGCTTGCCGCTGAGATCGCTCGAGAGATTTGCCTCCCACTGCGGCACCGGCAGGTCGAGCGAGGTCGAATCCTTCGGGTCGAACCCGGCCATCGCTTCGAGCAGGATCGCGCAGTCGCGGACCGTCTTCGCCATCGGCCCGGCTTGGTCCAGCGAGCTTGCGAACGCGACGATTCCCCAGCGCGAGCAGCGGCCATAGGTCGGCTTGATTCCGCAAATGCCCGTGAACGCCGCCGGCTGGCGGATCGACCCGCCCGTGTCCGTGCCGGTAACCCCCGGGGCGATGCTCGCAGCGACCGCGGCGGCGGACCCACCCGACGATCCGCCAGGAGTCAATCCGACATTGCTGCCCTTCCGCCGCCACGGGCTGATCACCGGCCCATAAGCGCTCGTTTCGTTCGACGAGCCCATCGCGAACTCGTCCATGTTGAGCTTGCCGAGCATGCCCGCGCCGGCCTTGCGCAAGTTTGCCGTGACTGTGCTCTCGTAGGTCGGCTTGAAACCTTTCAGGATGCGGCTGCCGGCCGTGGAATTGACCCCGCGCGTCGCGAACAGATCTTTGATGCCGAGGGGAATTCCGGCGAGCGGCCTCAACTCGCCCGACGACCGCGCCTCGTCGGCAGCGTCGGCACAGCTAAGCGCGTCGTCGGGGGTCGTTACGGTGTACGCGTTGAGCAGGCGCGCGGCTTCGACGGCCGAATTGTAGCGCACCGCGATTTCGCGGGCGGTGAACTCGCCGCCGCGGAGACCGTCACGCAGCTCGGCGATCGTCTTGGACGTTAGCTCGCTCACTCGATCACCTTCGGCACGCCGAAGAATCCATGCTGCGGCTCGGGCGCATTGGCGAGCACTTCGTCGCGAATATCGCCATCGGTTACCGCGTCCTCGCGCAAGCGCAATTTCTGATCGATCACTGCGGTCAGCGGTTCCACGCCATCGGTATCGACCTCGCCCAGCTGCTCGACCCAGCCGAGGATGTTGTTGAGCTCAGGCAGCAGCCGGTCGAGCTCTTCGTCGCTCATCGCGATGCGCGCGAGCTTGGCGATATGACGAACCTGTTCAGGGGACACAGACATTGCGGGCGGGTCGATAGCGGCGGGGCTATTCAGCGGCAAGCCGGGCCCGAATGGCAAAGCGTCCGTTAAGCGCGCTGGTTTGCGAACGATGATCTCCGGCTGAAGAATGTCGCCAAACCGGCTCGGTTACCGCGCCGCTTACCGATTGCCGCGCTCCGGGGAATCGTCCGGAAGGCCGGCCCCCCTTTCCTGACGGACATGGTTAAGATCGCGAGAACCTCAATCCTTCAACGAGTTTTGAAACCCTGTTCGTATTCAGGGGGCCTCAATTCCAAAAGTGGGGAATCAAGAAATGCGTTTTAATATCTGCCTCGCGGCGCTCGCCGCTTCTTTCGTCGTGGCTACGCCGGCGTTCGCCCAGGCCGTCACTGACAATGCCCAGGCCGAAGCTCATGGCCGAGTGCTTTCCACGCACTCGCTCATCAACTCAGCTCCCTTGGACTTCGGCACGGTCGCTGCCAGTGCCTCTGCCGGGACTGTCAGCGTGTCCGCCAACGCCCTTGCCGTTCGCTCGGCAGGCGGTGGCGTTACGCTCGTGCCCAGCACCTCTTCGGCCGCGCGCTTCGATGGTCTTGCTGCTCCCAGCGAGACTGTCCTGCTGACGCTCACTCCGGCGGCAGTCGGCGGGCTGACACTGGTCGACGCCGTCAGCGGCGCCTCGATCACCGGCAGCCTGAATCTGGACCAGGGCGGATCGACGAGCCGCACTGCCGACGCGAACGGCAACTTTGTCGTCTATGTCGGCGGCGATTTCGACATCGGCGTCAACCAGGCAAACGGCTACTATACGGGCAACTTCGACCTCACCGCTGAATACCAGTAATCCCACTTGGGATCAGCGAGGGCGGTTGCCAGGTTCCGGCCCGGCAGCCGCCCTTTTCTTTGTCCTCCGCCCGGAACTTGCTTGCCGCGTCCACGGCCAATAGGGCCGCGCCCAATGTGCGTCCGGCGATTCCTGGCTGCGGTCTTCATCCTTACGCTGCTGGTCGTCGCGGCAGGATTCGCGATCTACCAATGGGGCGGCAATATTCTGCTGAAGCAGGCGACGCCCAAGGGTCATTTCCTGGCGCCTCGGGCAAGCGGCGAACCAGACTATGGGCTGCCCGATAACTGGATTTCCAATGCCGCGCTGAATCCCCGCGGGGATAACGACCCGGCGCGATGGTTGCCGGATGGCGTGACTGCGGGCGCGATCGGCAACGCAAGCGTGTTTTATGTCCACCCGACGACCTACCTGGTCGGCGACCGTTGGAATGCACCGCTCCATGCCGATCCGCTCACTGAGGCCCGTAACCAGCTCTTCGTCAAAAGCCAGGCAAGCGCGTTCAATCTCGTCGGAAGAATCTGGGCGCCCCGCTATCGGCAGGCGGCCTACGGCGCATTTCTCTTGAAGAGCGACGACTCTCAAAAGGCGCTCGACCTCGCATATGGCGATGTCGTGGCGGCTTTCGACGAATTCCTGAGGCAGGCACCGAAGGACGGCGGCATCATCCTTGCAGGCCATAGCCAGGGCGCGCTGCAGCTGGTGCGTCTGCTGCGAGAGAAGATCGCGAACAGGCCGGTCGCAAGACGAATTGTCGCGGCCTACCTGGCCGGCTGGCCGATTAGCACCACGGTCGACTTGCCGGCGTTGGGCCTTCCGGCGTGCACTTCGCCCGAACAGACCGGATGTGTCCTCTCGTGGATGAGTTTCGGTGATCCGCCGAATACGAACTTCTTCGGCGAGTGGGAAAGAACGAAAGGGCTGACCGGCGGCGTTCGGCGGCAGGAGGAGGCGCTTTGCGTCAATCCGCTCACCGGGACACAGAACGGCGTCGCTCCGGCTCAGCTCAATCGCGGCACCTTGATTCCGACGGCCAATTTCCGGTCCGCGACGTTCCGCCCGGGCATGGTCGGGGCGCGATGCTTGGGCGGGGTGCTGGTGATCGACGGCGACATTCCGTCATTTACGCCCCCGCCGCTGCCGGGGAACAACTTCCACATCTACGATTACGCATTGTTCTGGGGATCGATTCGCGTCGACGCCAGGAACAGGGTCTCCGCATGGC
>JBKPOR010000216.1:0-22175 GCA_046765675.1 Pseudomonadota bacterium | reverse complement strand
TCAGCTTGCAAGCTGCCTCGGATTGACCCCCGTCCATGTGAATCGCACGCTTCAGGCCCTTAGGCGGCGATCGCTTATCGAGCTGCAGAACAGGCGGCTTGCAATCCTCGACTTTGCCGAACTCCGGAAGACGGCCGAGTTCGATCCGTCCTATTTGTATCTCGACCGCCAGCCGGAATGAGCCGTCGCCAAGTACACCAAAAAAAACAAAGCCGGTAACTCAGATCATAGGAATCGCAGGAACCGCCGCCTTAGGTTGCAGCAATCACCGCTCGCAGATTCTTCACCGTTGCGGCGACTGAGAGGGCGAATTGATGCAGCCGAACGACTTATCTTACTATCGCGAGCGCGCAGCCGCCGAGCGCAAGCTGGCTGAAGTTGCGGGCAATTCCGAAGCGGCCGCAATCCATGAAGAGCTGGCACGGCAATATGAAGCGCTAATCGAGCAGGCCTATTTGCGCCCGAGATTGCTAATCCTTGGGCAGGGCTCTCCGAGCGAGCGTCAAGTCGCGCCTGACCGCTTGCCGAGACGCCCGCCGATTGAATTTTAACCCGGAAACTCTCCGGTTGCTTCCACCCATTTGTCGACGAGCTTTTGATAGTCGCCAGTCCGCATTTCGGTCAGGCTCTCGGTGTTGAGCCAGGCGCGATGCATGCTCTCCGCGCCAAAATGGTGCTTCGGCTTGAACCGTGACGGGTCGTCAAAGGACGCAACTGTCAGGTCCATATTCTCACTGCCGTCCTTGAACTTGAAACCGAGTGATGCGCCGCACTCACGGCAATAAGGCCGTACCGCGATCGGCGAGCTGTCGTACCAGTCAGGCTCATGGCTCCAGCTGACATCCGCGGCCTTCACGTTCTTGAGCGCGATCGAGACCGACCCGGTTGCGCGCTGGCACATCCGGCAATGGCAGAGATAGGCGTCGTCGCCGTTAATCGTCGCGGTGTATCGAACCCGCCCGCAGGCGCAGCCGCCGGTCATTTGCTCGGCCAATTCGTCCTCCCTTGGTCAGTCGCGCAATGCGCGGCTAAGGGGCGGCATGTCCAGCGCTCCAACGCCTGAGCAAATCGCGAACGACGCCACATGGCTCGCCCAGGCGCTCGACCCTGCCGCCGGGATGGTTCGGCTGATCGCGATGGACGCCGACAGCTATCGCGCGGCCAGCTTCCTCGACGATCGAATGCTCCAGCAGCCGGTCGACGCGCAGATCGTGCCTTGGCCGCAAGTGGAAAGCGCCATGGATTCGGAACTTCGCAGCGACGCGCGCTGGATCTTCCACATCGGCCATGTCGGGTCGACCCTGGTTTCGCGACTGCTCGGGGAATTGGAGGGAGTGCTCGCCATTCGGGAACCCCGACTGCTCCGGGACCTGGCGCTGAGCCCACCGGAGGTTCGTGCGCGATATCTCGATCCGATTCCAAAGCTGATGTCGCGCTCCTTCGCCGAGGGCCAGCTCACCTGCGTGAAAGCGACGAGCTTCGTCAGCGAAATCGCACAGGACCTCGTTCCCGCGGGCGAACGCGCATTGTTCATGTACGCGGCGCCCCGGAATTACGTTGCCAGCATCCTTGCCGGCGAGAATTCGTTGATCGAGCTTCGCCAGCTCGCTCCACCGAGAGCGCAGCGCTTATCGCGTCGGGTCTCGACTTGGACAGCCCACAATGATGCCGGGCTGGCCGCAATCGCCTGGGCATGCGAGATGACCGCGCTCGAAGCTGCGGCAGACGCGATGCCGGGCCGGCACGTCGAATGGGCCGACTTCGATGCGATGCTCGAAGACATGCCGGCTGAGCTTGGCCGGGTCGCGAGGTTCTTCGGGTTCGATGCGGATCAGGCCCAGCTTCAGGCGATTGCGACCGGGCCTCTCATGAACCGCTACTCGAAGGGGCTCGAGTATGAGTACAGCGCCGACCTTCGGCGCGAGCTCATCGCGGAAGCGGCGGCCTCGCACACCGCCGCGATCGATGATTCCCTTGCCATGCTCCGCTCGGCAGCCGAAAAGTCGCCGATGCTCGCGCGAGCTCTCGCCCGCTCAGAGGAAGACTGAATGTACCGGGTCCTGCAGATCCTGACCGATTCCGAAGTCGGCGAATGCCGCAAGATCGCCGAGGCCGCGCCCTTCATCGACGGCCGAACCACCAATCCGCATCACACTGCGAAACAGAACGAGCAGCTTCACGAGCCGGCGGCCTATCAGAAGAGCTCGGACCTCCTGCGCCAGGCACTGCTTCGGTCACCCGAGTTCATGGAATTCGCGTTTCCGATCGCTTTGGCGCCTCCGATGATGACCCGATATAAGCCCGGCATGAAATATGGGGCGCATGCCGATGCCGCCTTCATCCAGCTGCCCGGAGCGACGATCCGAAGCGACCTTTCTTGCACGATCTTCCTCAACGAGCCGGGCGATTACGAGGGGGGCGAGCTACACCTCCGGCTCGGCGACGGCGAGCTCAAGTTCAAGCTCAGCCCCGGCGAAGCGATCGTCTATCCATCGGACACGCTCCATCAGGTGATTCCGGTCAGCAAGGGCGAGCGGCTGGTTGCGATCACTTTCATCCAGAGCCGCATCCAGGACCCCTTTCGACGGAATCTCTTGTTCGAGCTCAACGAAGTCGCAGCGCTCGAGGGCCTCAAGATGGCGCCGGAGCATTTCAACCGGCTGCAGCTCATCCAGCAGAACCTGCTCCGATACTGGAGCGACATGCCCTAGGGCTTGGCTGCCGCAGGCGCCGCCGGTGGAAGCGAGACGTGCTCGTGGACGATCTTCCAGCTGCCGTCGCTTTGGCGTTGGAATACGTCCGTGAAGCGCGCGCTGATCGTCGGCGTCGCCGAGCCGGCGGAGACGGAGAAGACCTCCGTGCCCGAGCTGACGAACGCATCCGGCCCGAGGATTTGAATCTGCCGGTCCGGCACGTGGTAATCCGTGGGTTTCATGCTGACGAAGTCCTGCGCCCAGCCCGTCTGCACCTTGCGGTCGGTGCTGAAGGTCGGATG
The DNA here is from genome assembly GCA_046765675.1 of Pseudomonadota bacterium. Taxonomy (GTDB): domain Bacteria; phylum Pseudomonadota; class Alphaproteobacteria; order Sphingomonadales; family Sphingomonadaceae; genus Sphingomicrobium. The sequence continues at coordinate 19,180 of JBKPOR010000216.1, read as the reverse complement.
GCCGGCATCGAATATCACCGCCCCGTCGGCATATTGGCCCATGACCGCCTTGACGTTCCCGGTCGTGAAATTGGCTTCGGCCTGCTCCGCGACCTTCGTCGCCTCGGCTTTCGTCAGTGGCGCCTCCTGAGCTTGCTGGAGCTTGCAGCCGGCAAGCGCGACGAGCACACAGGTGGACAGGATGATTGTACGCATGGTTATCACGCAGCTTTCTTCAAATGCTTCCGGCCGAGAAGCTCGGCGATCTGCACGGCGTTGAGCGCCGCTCCCTTCCTGAGATTATCGCTGACGACCCATAGCGACAGGCCGTTCTCGATGGTCGGGTCCTCGCGAACGCGGCTGACGAAGGTCGCATAATCGCCGACGCACTCGACGGGGGTGACGTAGCCGCCCGACTCGCGCTTATCGATGAGCATGACGCCGGGTGCCTCGCGCAGGATCGACTGCGCTTCCTTCGCGCTGATTTCCCGCTCGAACTCGATGTTCACGGCCTCGCTGTGGCCGACGAACACCGGCACTCGGACGCACGTCGCCGTCAGCTTGATCGCCGGATCGAGGATCTTCTTGGTCTCGACGACCATCTTCCACTCCTCGGTGGTCGATCCGTCGTCGAGGAAATCGCCGGCGTGGGGGATGACGTTGAACGCGATCTGCTTGGGATAGACCGACGGCTCGTTCGAGTCGCCGACGAAGATGTTGCGCGATTGCTCGAACAGCTCGTCCATGCCCGCTTTGCCGCTTCCGGACACCGACTGATATGTCGCGACGACCACACGCTTGATCTTCGCGGCGTCGTGGAGCGGCTTCAGCGCCACCACCAGCTGCGCCGTCGAGCAGTTCGGGTTGGCGATGATGTTCTTCTTTCGATAGCCCGCGATGGCCTCCGGATTCACCTCCGGCACGATCAAGGGGACGTCCGGGTCCATTCGGAACAAGGAGCTGTTGTCGATCGCGGTGCAGCCGGCTCCCGCGGCCTTGGGCACGTAGATTTTCGAAATCGCCGATCCCGCGGCGAACAGGGCCATGTCCCAGCCTGAAAAGTCGAAATGCTCGAGGTTTTGAACCTTGAGCTCCTTGCCGCTGTCGCCGAAATCGATGACGTCGCCGGTCGAGCGCGCCGAAGCGACCGCCGCGACCTCGTCGAGCGGGAATTGGCGCTCGGCAAGCACGTTCAGGATCTCGCGCCCGACATTCCCAGTCGCTCCGACAACCGCGACCCGATAGCCCATTCATTCGCCTCCAGAAGGTTCGCTCGGGCCCTATCGCAAGCGGGCCGCGAAAGCGATATGGCTCACGCCTTCGCGCGGGCAAGGGGGAAGCATGCGCCGACCGACACTATGGCTGGCTCTGGTGCTGCTCGCGCTCATCGGCGCGATGGCGGCGAAATCGTCGCTCATCGAATTGCCCGCGGTCCGGGCGCATGATTCGCCCGGCCAGTTCGACGCCGAACGGGCGGCGGCCCGCCTCGCGTTCATTCTCGGCGACCAGCGGCCGCATCCGGCCGATACGGCGGCAAACGACGCCGTGCGCGGCAAGATCGTCACCCTGCTCCAGTCGATGGGCCTGAAGCCCATCGTCCGCGACCAGGCCGCCTGCAACGAGCTGTTCAAGCAGCGCGGCGTTTCCTGCGCTCGAGTTCGCAATGTGATCGCCGTTTTCGGTCCGCCGAACGGCAAGGCGGTGCTGCTCAACGCCCATTACGACAGCACGCCCGTCGGTCCCGGCGCGGGCGACGACGGCATCGGAGTCGCGACCTTGCTCGAGGTCGGCTCGATCATCAGCAAGCGAGCGCTGAAGCGGCCGGTCATCCTGCTCTTCAACGAAGGCGAGGAGCTTGGTCTTGTCGGCGCCCGCGCCTTTCTCGCCGATCCCTTGAGCCGAAACGTCGGCAGCCTGATCAACCTCGAGGCACGCGGTGTCCGCGGCCCCGCCAACATGTTCGAGACCAATGTTCCGAACGGGTCCGCCATCGCCGTCTTCAGCGGCACGGTCGCGCATCCGGTGGCCAATTCGCTCTCGACCGACGTCTACCGGCAAATGCCCAACTACACCGACGTCAACAGCTTCGCCGATCGTCATTGGCTGACGCTCAACATCGCTCCGATCGGCAACGAGACTCGCTACCACAGCGCCGGCGACGACCTCGCCGCCCTCGACCATCGCACCTTGCAGCACATGGGCGACCAGGTCCTGGCGCTGACGAACGCGCTCGCCAACGGAATGCCGCCGCAAGCTTCCGGGACACGTATCTTCATGGACGTTTCCGGGCGGGCGTTGATTACACTTCCGCTCGCCATTGGAGCGATCCTGCTCGTCGGCCTGCTGTTTGCGTTCGCGGCGATCGGCTGGCGACGCGGAAGGCTGATGCGGGGCGCCGGTGTCGCAGTCGGGACCATGATCGGGTCGGCAGCGCTGTCGTGGCTCGCCCTCGCGGCGATCGGAGCCATCCGCCAGGGCATGTTCTGGCGCGCCGAGCCAATCTGGACGAACCTTGCGACCTACGCCTCGGTCATGGTCGTCGCGGCGATCCTGCTCGCGACCGTCGGCAGCAAAGCCGACCGGACGCAGCTTCGAGCTGCGTTCTGGCTCATCTTCCTCCTCATAGGCGGTGCAATCGGCCTGGTTGCGCCCGGTGGAATCATATTCTTCCTCTTCCCGCCGCTCATCGTCCTCATCGGCATCATCGCGAGCCATTGGTGGCAGCCCGCCGAGCGGCTCGGCTCGGCGCTCGCGATCCTGTTCCTCTATTTGACCTGGGGCGCGATGCTGGCCCTGCTGGAAGAGCTTCTGAATGGCGGACCCATGTGGCTCTTCGCGCCCCTCGGCAGTTTCCTGATCTTGCCAGTGCTGATCGAGGCCGCCCCGCTGATTCGGTCGACGGGCTTGCGCCTGACGGCGATGCTTGCCGGCGCGCTCGCGCTCGTCGGCTGGGCCGCCGCTGCCGCCGCTCCCGCTTATTCCGCCGATCGGCAGCAGCGCTTCGTGATCCAGCACGTCACCGATCTCAGGGCGTTCAAGTCCTCCTGGTCCGTGCTCAACGACGCCGCGTCGCTCCCGGCCGGCGCTGGAAGCGGATGGAAGCGCGGGAAGCTGCCGTTCAGTGACCGGCCGCGCTGGCTCGCTCCGGCGCCCGCCGACGCCAAGATCCCGGCGGCACCGGGCGTGCAGCGGCTGGGTGAAGTCCGGACGGGAAATCGCCGCACGCTCACGCTTCGGTTCCTCTCCGCGGGATTCGATCGAATCGAGCTGGTTGCACCCGCCGGCGCGAAGATCCTCGCGGCCGGTGCGGCTGGATACGTGCGACCGATCGATGCGACCGTCCAGGAGGGAAAATATTATATCGACTGCTTCGGTCGATCCTGTGACGGGCTGACCTTCCAGCTCGTCATCGGCCAGGTGAAACCGGTCGACGTCCTGGTTCTGGGATATCATGATGGGTTGCCGCCCAGCGCCGGTTCGCTTCTCGGCGCACGACCCAAATTCGCGCGGCCGCAATATGATCGCGACGAAACCATCGCTTTCGCGCGCACCAGTCTCTGACGGCGCACAATTTTTTTGCTATTGGGAGCGGGAAGGCGCTGCCGTGCGTCTTGTCAGGCAGCCGCCTTTCAAGGGAGAGGTGCGATGGCCACAGCGTCCCGTTCCGTTTCAGCGACCAAGAAGAGAATCCCCGTTCGCAAGATCGGTGAAGCGGATCTCAGATTCGCGCTGAAGGCCGGCTGGGAGGATTTCATGGACATGCGCGGCGACATCTTCATCGCCGGACTGGTCTATACATTAATCGGCCTCGCCGCGGTCGTGATGACCACCAGCCGTCCGCTGATTCCATTCTTCTTCCCCGTGGTAGCCGGAGTGGGGCTGCTCGGTCCTATCGCCGCGGTCGGCTTTTACGAGCTCGCGAAGCGCCGCGACGCGCACGAAGAAAACCTCCACTGGTTCAATTTCCTCGACGTTCGGAAGCGCGCGTCGATCGACGACATGGGGATTGTCGCTTGCCTCTTGCTCGCGATCTTCGCTTTGTGGCTGGTCGCCGCGGGCATCCTCTACGTCAGCCTGTTCGGCTGGAACACACCAACCTCGATGGGCGGCTTCCTGACGGTGATCTTCACGACCCGGTTCGGCTGGGCATTGATCGCCGGAGGAGCGATCGTCGGCGCGGTGTTCGGCTGGGTCGTCCTCGCGCTCAGCGTCGTTTCCCTTCCAATGCTGGTCGACAGCAACGTCAGCGCGGGCGAAGCGGTCTCCGCCTCCTGGCGCGCAGCTCACGCCAACAAGCCCGAAATGATTCGGTGGGGCCTGATTGTTCTCGGCCTTCTGATCCTCGGCTCGATCCCCGCGTTCGTCGGCTTGGCGGTAGTCCTGCCGTGGCTCGGCTATTCGACCTGGCATCTCTACACACGGCTGATCGACCGGGATTCGATCGCGAAGCGCCGCCGCGGCTGAGGCTTACTTCGCTTCCTTGGCCGGAGCCTCGGACTCGGCGCCCTGCCCACCTGGAATATCGCGACGGATATCGCGCCGCTCGGCGATTCGCGCGGCCTTACCGGTGCGTCCGCGAAGGTAGTAGAGCTTCGCCCGGCGGACGTCGCCGCGACGCACGACCTCGATATGGTCGATGATCGGCGAATAGAGCGGAAACACGCGCTCGACGCCCTCGCCGAAGCTGATCTTGCGAACGGTGAAGCTGGACCCGACGCCCTTGTTCGAGCGAGCGATGCAAACGCCCTCGAAATTCTGCACGCGGGTGCGGTCCCCCTCGATTACCTTGACGCCGACGCGAAGCGTGTCGCCGGGGCGGAATTCGGGAACGGGCTTGTCCTTCGTCAGCGCGTCAATGGCTTCGCGCTCGAGGGTCTCGATCAGGTTCATGTCTTCTTCTTTTCGTCTCTGTCCCGCTGCGCGCCAGAGGGCGGTGCCTGCGATGCGCCCCCGTGGCGCTCGATCAGGTCCGGCCGCCGTAGCCGTGTGTCTTCGATCGCCCGTTCGCGTCTCCACGCAGCGATCTTCGCATGATCCCCCGATCGCAGCACTTCGGGGATCGTGCGCCCTTCCCATGTTACAGGCCGGGTATAGTGCGGATATTCCAGGAGCCCTTCGTCGAAGCTCTCCTCCTCTCCGCTGGAGGTCGCGCCCATTACCCCGGGGAGCAGCCTTACGCAAGCGTCGAGGATGACCATCGCTCCGAGTTCTCCGCCCGAGAGCACATAGTCACCGATTGAGACCGGTTCGACGGCCCGAGCTTCGAAGATTCGCTCGTCGAATCCCTCGAAGCGGCCGCACAAGAGGATCACTCCCTCGCCCGCCGCCAACTCGCGGATTCGGGCCTGCGTCAGGGGCGGTCCGCGCGGAGTCAGTGCGAGCATGGGGCGGCCGTCGGCAATGTCATCGAGGGCCGCCGCGAGCACGTCGGGCCGGAGCACCATCCCGGCCCCGCCGCCAGCCGGAGTATCGTCGACGCTCCTGTGCTTATCGGTCGCAAAGTCGCGGATATTGGTCGCGTCGAGGCTCCACCTACCCTCTTCGAGCGCCCGGCCGGCGAGGCTTGCTCCCAGCGGTCCCGGGAACATGTCCGGGTAGAGCGTCAGGATGGAAGCGCGGAAGGTCATGGTGGAACCGCCGCTATCACAATCCATTGCTGTCCGCATGGATGAGCCGATTCTAGATTGCCTGATCGTCGGCGGCGGGCCCGCGGGGCTGACCGCGGCAATCTATCTCGCCCGCTTCCACCTCGACACTCTCGTCGTCGATGGCGGCAAGAGCCGTGCAAGCTCGATCCCATGCACTCGAAACGTCTCGGGCTTTCCCGACGGGATCGAAGGCGCGGAGCTGCTCCGGCGGATGCGCGACCAGGCGTGCAAATATGGCGCGAAAATCGAAAGCGAATTCGTCTCCAAGCTCGAGCGGGACCAAGGCACGGGGCTCTTCACCGCCACCTGGGGATCAGGCTGCGCGACGGCTCGGACGATCCTGCTCGCGACCGGAGTCACCAACCGCCGCCCACCGATGGATGAAGAGCTGCATGACGATGCCCTTTCGCGGGGTCTCGTCCGCTATTGCCCGATTTGCGACGGCTATGAGGTCACCGACAAGAAAGTGGGGGTGATTGGAAGCGACAGCCATGGCGTCGCCGAGGCCTTGTTCATCCGCAGCTACACTTCCGACGTGACCTTGATCGCGCCCGACAAGGCGATGAATCTCAAGCGCGAAGATCATGACACGTTGAAATCTGCGGGAATCGATTGCGTGGACGGGCCCGCACAGGCGGTCGCAATCCCCGATGGCTGCATCGTCGTCGAAACCGCGGACGGGACCCACACCTTCGATACCATCTATCCGGCGCTTGGAAGCGACACGCATACGCAGCTCGCGGAAATGGCCGGGGCGAGCCTTTCAAAGGACGCTTGCATCGTCGTCGACAGCCATATGCGGACCGACGTCGCGGGCCTGTTCGCCGCGGGCGACGTCGTGATCGGCCTCGACCAGATCAGCCATGCCATGGGCCAGGGCGGAGTCGCAGCGACCACCATCCGCAACGATTTGTTCGAGCGGGAGCCGCGCTGGCGAGAGCCTGCGCGGGAGATGCAGGAAGCCGGAAGCGGCAGCTAGACCAGGAATTCCGGATCGAGGACGATCCGGTCGCCTTCGAGATCGGCAACCCCAGACCTAAACGGGATGAGCGAGCGTCTTCCCTGTGCATTCTCGATCTCGAGGAGGTCGCCCGCACCGTAATTTTCAATCGCGACGACGGTGCCGACGGGTTCATTATCGCGTGTGACGGCGGAGAGGCCGATCAAGTCGGCGTGATAATATTCGCCCTCTTCGAGCGGCGGCAGAGCGGAGCGATCCACCTCGACCAGCGATCCGCGCAGCGCCTCGGCGGCGGAACGGCCCTCGACACCCTCGAACCTCGCGACCGCCGTCTTGCCGCTGTCCCGAATCGCAAGCAGGCGGCGTTCGGCGCCGCCCACGAAGAGCTTCTCATATCGCGACAGGCTGTCGGCGCTCTCGCTGAACAGCTTGAGCCTCAATTCGCCCTTGATGCCATGCGCCCCGGCGACCGCGGCGAGGGGGATGCGCTTTTCAGCCATAAACATCCTCCCCGGCTTTTGCCGGGGAGGGGGACCAGCGAAGCTGGTGGAGGGGTTCTTTGAAGTTGAACAAGACCCCTCCACCGCTCTTCGAGCGGTCCCCCTCCCCTCGAAATCGAGGGGAGGATGAGTGCATTACTCCGCCTTCTCTTCACTCTCGGCCTGGGGCGAATCTTCGGTCGGCGGAGCGACGTCGTCGGCGCCCTCGGCGGGAGCCTCGGCCGATTCGCCCTCGCTGCTCGCTTCTTCGGCAACGGGAGCCTCTTCGGCAACGGGAGCTTCTTCTGCAGCTTCAGATTCGGCAGCAGCTTCTTCGGCCGGCGCCTCGGCAGCAGCCTCCTCGGCCGGAGCTTCGGCGGTGTCCGGAGCCTCGACCACTTCCTCCTCACCGGCGCTGGCTTCAGCCGCAGCTTCCTCGGCAACCCGCTCTTCCGCCGGCTGGTCGGCCGTGTCGGCGGGAGCCTGCTCCTCAGCGACTTCCTCAGTCTCGGTCGCGGCTTCGACAGCCGGACTTTCCTCGGCAGTTTCTTCGGCGACGACTTCGGCTTCAGCCGTCGGCTCGGCGGTCGTTTCCTCGACCGCTTCCGGCGTCACGGCCTCTTCCTTCGGAGCAGCCGCCGCTTCAGCCGCCTCGGCAGCCTTCGCCTCGCGGGCCTCGGCTCGTTCCTTGGCTTTTTCGCCCGGCTCTGCCTTTTGGGGGTTGTTGCGGGCCGGACGCTCGCGGATTCCGGCTGCATCCAGGAAGCGAAGCACTCGGTCCGACGGCTGGGCGCCGACGCTCAGCCAGTGCGAGATGCGATCGGTGTCGAGCTTCACCCGCTCTGGCGAATCCTTTGCCAACAATGGATTGTAGGTCCCGACCTTCTCGATGAAGCGGCCATCACGCGCATTGCGGCTGTCCGCGACCACGATCCGGTAATAAGGACGCTTCTTTGCGCCACCTCGCGACAAACGAATAGAAACTGACATTTTTATACTGTCCTTTCAGATGATTACATTATTTCTTTGAAAACTTGTCGAAACCTGGCGGAAGGTTGAACGGCTGACCGCCAAGCCCAGGCAGAGCTCCGCCGCCGAGACCCGGCATCCCGCCGGGAGGAAGGGCGCCCGGGGGCGCAAGTCCGCCGAGCGCGCCTTCCAAGCCGCCCTTATTGAACAGGGCCGCGAGTTTGCCGAAGCCGCCCATCTTCTTCAGGCGCTTCATCGCGGTCGACATTTCCTGATGCATTTTCATCAGCTTGTTGATTTCCTGGACGGTGGTGCCGCTGCCCTTCGCGATGCGGATCTTCCGTTTCGCGTTGACGATCTCCGGCTTCGCCCGCTCCTTCGCGGTCATCGACGAGAGCATCGCCTCCATATGGACCAGCGCCTTGCTGTCCGCGGCCTTGTCCATCGCGCCCTTCATGCCCTTGAGGCCGGGCATCATTCCGGCAAGAGCACCGAGGCCGCCCATGCGCTGCATCTGACGCAGCTGGGCCCAGAGATCGTCGAGATCGAACTTCCCCTTGGCCATCTTGGCCGCGATCTTCTCGGCTTCCTCGACCTGGATCGTCTCGGCGGCGCGCTCGACCAGGCTGACCACGTCCCCCATGCCAAGAATTCGGCCAGCGACGCGGTCGGGGTGGAAGGCTTCGAGCTTGTCGATCGCCTCCCCGACGCCGGCGAACTTGATCGGCTTGCCGGTCACCGCGCGCATGCTGAGCGCGGCGCCGCCGCGCGCATCGCCGTCGAGGCGCGTCAGGATCACTCCGCTGAGGTCGACCTCGCCCGAAAAGCCATTGGCGACGTTGACGGCGTCCTGGCCGGTCAGCGCATCGACGACGAGCAAAGTCTCGGTTGGGTCGGACGCGGCGTGAACGGCCTTCATCTCGGCCATCAGCTGGTCATCGACGTGAAGCCGGCCCGCCGTGTCGAGCAGGACGACGTCATAGGCCTGCAGCTTGGCCGCCTGGATCGCGCGCCTGGCGATATCCACCGGCTGCTGGCCGGCCACGACCGGCAGAGTGTCGACGTTCGCCTGGCGGCCGAGCACCGCAAGCTGCTCCTGCGCCGCCGGGCGAGCGACGTCGAGCGAGGCCATCAGCACGCGCTTGTGCTCGCGCTCGGCTAGGCGCTTGCCGAGCTTGGCGGTCGTGGTGGTTTTACCCGAGCCCTGGAGCCCGACCATCATGATCACTGCAGGCGGCGTGACCGCGAGGTTGAGCTCGGCCGTGTCCGACCCGAGCGTCTCCACGAGCGCGTCGTGGACGATCTTGACGACCATCTGCCCCGGAGTGACCGAACGCAGCACTTCCTGGCCGACCGCTTTCTCGGTGACCTGCTCGACGAAATCGCGAGCGACCGGGAGCGCGACGTCGGCCTCCAGCAAGGCGACTCGAACTTCGCGCATCGCCGCGCGCACGTCCGCCTCGCTGAGCGCGCCGCGCCCGCGAAGCCGGTCAAATACGCTGCCGAGCCGATCGCTCAACGTGTCGAACATTCAAATCCTTCCACAACGCAAAATGCGCCGGCGGACGAAACCTCGTCGGCCAGCGTGCGCCTGGGGTAAATCCCCGTGGGGCGCTCACATCGATGTCTGTCCGTTAAGACGCTGCGCCGCTTAGCGGCTTAGCACCGCGAGTTCAACCCAACCGCGGCTTGCCCTTGGGCTTCCGCGAGCGCCCGGAACCGCCTGGCCCGCCGCCTGGCCCGCCGCTTGGTCCTCGCGGTCCCTTGTTCGGACCGTCGCCGCCTGTCGGCCGCCGCGGACCGCGAGGCGGCCCTCGCCGGTCGTTCGGCCGTTGGCGCTCCGGAACGCGATCCATCGGCCGCGATGCCTGCATCTGCTGCCTCGGGCCAACCGCATAGCCTTCCTTCAGCAACTGGGTGAAGGCGATGCGCGTGCTTTCCGCGAGCTGATCCTGAAGCTCCTTGGGCAAATCGGCGAAGGTCACGTTGGGGTGAATTGCCTGGACATCGCGAAGCAGCTGGTTGGGAAGGCCGCCGGACGCGCGCTTGAGCGCGGCGATGCTATCGAGGATCGCCGAGAAGATGATCGATTGCATGACGTCGTGGGCGGCTCGCGGCATTCGATTCTCCCTGGTCGGAGTCATTGCGAGGAGCGAAGCGACGAAGCAATCCATATTCTGCCGCTCACGATGACTGGCGGAGCGGTGGACACTCCATGCACCGCTCCCTAAGTCACGCGCCCAATGCGCCGCCACTTCCACAAGATGCACGGGCTCGGCAATGATTTCGTGATCGTCGATGCTCGGCCAGAGACTGGCAGCGCGCCGTTCGACGTCACTCCGTCGCTCGCCCGAGCGATTGCCGACCGGCGCACCGGAATAGGCTGCGACCAGCTTATCGTGCTCGAGCCGAGCGAGAGCGCCGACCTCAAGATGCGCATCTGGAACAGCGACGGCGGAGAGGTCGAAAGCTGCGGGAATGCGACCCGCTGCGTCGTCCAGCTGACCGGGGCGAAGCGCATCGACAGCGATGGAGGGATGCTCGATGGCCAGGATCTCGGCGCCGAAGTCGAGGTTGCGATCGGCGAGCCGAGGTTCGGCTGGGACGAAATCCCCCTCGCCTACCCGATGGATTCGGACGTGGTCCCAATGGGTTGGGACCGTCTCGAACAACCGATGGCGCTCAACGTGGGTAATCCGCACCTGGTCTTTTTCGTCGACCAGCTCGATTCCGTGCCTTTGGAGGAGCTCGGGCCGAAGATTGAGAGCGATGGAGCATTTCCCCAGCGCATCAATGTGAATGTGGCGCAAGTCGAAGCCGATGAAATCCGCCTGAAGACCTGGGAGCGCGGCGCGGGCCTGACCCTGGCGTGCGGTACGGGCGCCTGCGCGACTGGGGTGGCCGCGATCAAGACGAAACGTGCGACGTCACCCGTCAAGGTCACCATGCCCGGCGGGTCGCTGACGATCGCCTGGGAGCCGGGTGAGCCAGTGCGAATGCGCGGCAGCGCGACGCATGTGTTCGAGGGTGATTTCGATCTCGAGGCTCTCGCGTGAGCGTCGAGACGATCACGCTCGGCTGCCGGCTCAACTTCGCGGAGAGCGAGACGATCGCGCGCAACGCTGCAACCGACGGCGACTGGATCGTCGTCAACAGCTGCGCCGTGACCAACGAAGCAGTGCGTCAAACGCGGCAGGCAATCAGGCATGCGCACCGTCGCCGGCCTGACGCCAGGATTCTCGTCACCGGCTGCGCCGCCGAACTCGATCCAAAGACATTCGAGGCGATGCCCGAAGTCTCACGGGTGGTTGGAAATAGCCGCAAGCTCAACGCTTTGTCCGAAAATGACGTCATGGCGGCATCGCCGGTTGCTTCCGGCTTCCTCGGCCACGTCCGCAGTTTCGTCTCTGTCCAGACCGGCTGCGATCACCGCTGCACCTTCTGTTCGATCTGGCAGGCGCGCGGTCCGAGCCGTTCCTTTTCCTTCGAAGCCATCCGTGAGGCTGTTGCCCGCGAAATCGACCGCGGAGCCAAGGAGATCGTCCTCACGGGGGTGGACATCACGGATTACGACGGCGGACTCGGGAAGCTGTGCCAGCGCCTCATCGCCGCAGAGCCGCGATTGCAGCGCCTGCGCCTCTCGTCGCTCGACAGCATCGAGATCGACGAAGCGCTGTACGAGCTGATCGCAGGCGAGCCGCGGTTTCTCCCGCACTTCCATCTCTCGCTGCAGGCCGGCGACGATATGATCCTCAAGCGCATGAAGCGCCGGCACAGCCGCGCCGATGCCGTGCGCGCGGTCGAGCGCATCAAGACCGCTCGCCCCGAAGCGACGATCGGGGCCGATCTCATCGCCGGATTTCCCACAGAGACGGAGGAGATGGCGCTGAACTCGCTGAGGCTGCTGGACGATTGCGATGTCGTCGGCGCTCACATCTTCCCGTTCTCACCGCGCCCCAGCACGCCTGCGGCGCGCATGCCGCAGCTTCCACGAGAGCTGGTGAAGGCTCGCGCCGCACGTTTGCGCGACGCCGCTGCCGATCGGCGTTCCCGCTGGCTCGATAGCCTGGTGGGGACCTGTCAGAGCGTGCTGGTGGAGAATGGCGGGAAAGGTCACGCCGGCAATTTCGCGCCGGTGGCGGTGATGGGCGCCGGCAAAGGCGATGTCGTGACTGCACGCATCGTCGGCAGGGACGGAGACCGGCTCAGAGGCGTTGCCGAATGAGCTGGCTCGACCGCCTGCGTGGCGGATTTCAAAAAACTGCGGAGAAGGTCGCCGGCAATCTTACCGGCATCACCACCCGCGCCGCGCTCGACACCGCGACCCTGGACGATATCGAAGAGGCTCTGATCGCTTCCGACCTTGGCCCCGAAGCTTCCCACCGAATCCGCGAGGGCATCGCCCAAGCGCGCTACGAAAAGCTCGACGAGCGCGGTCTTCGGACCATCCTTGCCGAACAGATCGAAGAGATCTTAATCCCAGTCGCTAAGCCTCTGGAAATCTGGGGCTTTCCACGCCCGCACGTCATCCTCGTGATCGGTGTGAATGGCTCTGGCAAGACCACGACCATCGGCAAGCTCGGCCACTGGCTCAAGGAGCAGGATTATGGGGTCCTGTTCGCTGCCGGCGATACCTTCCGAGCAGCGGCGATCGAGCAGCTGCAAATCTGGGCACAGCGCATCGGCGCTCCGGTGATCGCCGGCAAGGAAGGCAGCGATGCCGCCGGAATCGTCTTCGACGGAGTCAAGCAGGCGACCGCGACCGGCGAGGACGTTCTCATCGTCGATACGGCCGGCCGGCTCCAGAACAAGTCACACTTGATGGAGGAGCTCGCCAAGATCCGCCGAGTGTTGGGCCGGCTGAACCCGGAGGCGCCGCATGACATCCTGCTCGTGCTCGATGCGACCACCGGCCAAAACGGCCTTGCTCAAGTCGAGGTGTTCCGCGAGAGCGCGGGAGTGACCGGCCTCATCATGACTAAGCTCGACGGGACTGCTCGCGGTGGCGTGCTCGTTGCCGCGGCCGAGAAATTCGGGCTTCCCATCCATGCGATCGGCGTCGGCGAAAAGGTCGACGATTTGCGGCCGTTCGATCCTCGAGCGGTTGCTCGGGCCATTGCAGGATTGCCAGCGGAATGAGCGCATCCCCGGAGCCGCAAGGCCCAATGCGGCTGATCGTCGACTTTGGCCCACTGGTCGTCTTCTTTGCGACCTACAAGCTCAGCGGCGGCGGTCTTCACGGCACCCTTGTCGCGACCGGAGCTTTCATGGCCGCGGTGCTGATCGCGATCGTTGCGGCCCTCGCGGTGTTCAGGCGGGTGACGCCGATGCTGCTCCTGTCGACGGCCCTCATCCTCAGCTTCGGTGCGATCACGCTCTATTTGCGCGACCCGCGCTTCATCCAGATGAAACCGACGCTCTATTATGGAGTCTTGGCGACCATCCTCCTTATCGGCCTGGCGCGGCGTAAGCCCCTGCTCCGCTGGCTGTTCGGGCCGATCTTCCCGGGCCTGAGCGAAGAAGGATGGCTTAAGCTCAGCCGCAACTGGGCGTTGTTCTTCATCGCCCTGGCGGCCGCGAATGAGATCATGCGCGCCACGTTGACCTTCGACACCTGGCTCACGGCCAAGGTCTGGGGAGTGCCGATCGTCTCCCTCATCTTTGCCGGTGCAAACGTTCCGATGCTGCTCCGCTACGGACTGGAAGCGGACAGCAAGAAAGACGTCATCAGCGAGGCGCCCGTCGAATGAGTGACACCGTCCTTTCCATTCGCGGGCTTCGCAAAACCTACGGCACCGGCGTCGACGCCCTGAAATCGGTCGACCTCGACATCCGGCGCGGCGAGATTTTCGCGCTCCTGGGACCCAACGGCGCCGGCAAGACCACACTGATCAACATCGTCTGCGGGATCGTGACTGCAACGAGCGGCGAAGTGCTGGTGGACGGCAAGAACTGGCAGACGGACTTCCGCTACGCCCGAAGCCGGATCGGACTCGTCCCCCAGGAGCTCACTACCGAGGCGTTCGAGCCGGTTCGGCGCACCGTCACTTTCTCGCGTGGGCTGTTCGGAAAGCCCACCAATCCTGCAAAAATCGAAGAGCTGCTGAAGCGCCTGTCGCTTTGGGATAAGCGCAAGACGATCATGATGCAGTTGTCCGGCGGGATGAAGCGCCGGGTGATGATTGCAAAGGCGCTCTCTCATGAGCCCGACATCCTCTTCCTCGACGAGCCGACCGCCGGCGTCGACGTCGAGCTTCGCCGCGACATGTGGGAGCTGGTTCGAAAGCTCCGCTCCGACGGAACGACGGTCATCCTCACCACCCATTACATCGAGGAAGCCGAGGAAATGGCCGACCGGGTCGGAGTGATCAGCAAGGGCGAGCTGATCGCGGTGGACGAGAAAAAGGCGCTGATGACGAAAATGGGCCGAAAGACGCTCGACATCATGCTCGCCGAGCCGCTGACGGCCTTGCCGGAACAGCTGGGCGAGTGGAATCTTCGCCTCGAGCATGAAGGACATGCCCTCTGCTACGAATTCGACAGCCATGCCGAACGCACCGGCATCGCTTCGCTGATGCGGCGGCTCGGCGAGCTCGGGATCCAGTACAAGGATCTTTCGACCCACCAATCGAGCCTGGAGGACATCTTCGTCGAGCTGGTCCACCGCAAGAGGGAACCGGCATGAACGGGCACGGCATCGCTGCGATCTACAGGTTCGAGATGGCGCGCTGGGGCCGAACCCTATGGCAGAGCCTGATCACTCCGGTCATTACGACGTCACTCTATTTCGTCGTCTTCGGATCGGCCCTGGGCAGCCGGATGACCGCGATGGAAGGGGTCAGTTACGGTGCCTTCATCGTCCCCGGCCTGACGCTCCTCTCAGTCTTCATGCAATCGATCTTCAACGCGAGCTTCGGCATTTATTTTCCGAAGTTTACTGGAACAATCTACGAACTTCTCTCAGCTCCGATCTCGAGTTTCGAGGCAGTCATCGCCTACGTCGGCGCGGCCGTCACGAAATCGGTGATCCTGGCGCTGGTGACGCTTGCGACCGCGCTCCTGTTCGTGCCGCTGCAGCTCGACCATCCGATCTGGATGGTGATCTTCCTGCTCGGAATCACGACGGGATTCTGCCTGTTTGGCTTCGCTATCGGTGTCTGGGCGAAGAATTTCGAGCAACTGCAGATCATTCCGATGCTGGTGATCACGCCCCTCACCTTCCTCGGAGGCGCATTCTACTCGGTGAAGGCGCTTGGCGAGCCGTTCCGCACGATCACCTTGTTCAACCCGATCGTTCACCTGGTCAGCGGCTTCCGATGGAGCTTCTATTCGGTGGCGGACGTGCCCGTCTGGTCGAGCGTCGCGGTGATGCTCGGAATCATCGGCCTATGCATGGCGGTGATCGCCTGGATGTTCCGGACGGGATACCGGTTGAAGCAATAATCGCCGTCATTGCGAGAAGCGTCAGCGACGAAGCAATCCAGCTCCGCGGACGCTCTGGATTCCTTGGCTAGGCTCGCGTTCGCCGCCTAAGCCGTAAACTCCGCCGCCCGGGCCCCTTCCTGGTTGGCCCGGCTCTCGCCTCGGCCGTCGAGGTTCTGCGCGACGAAGTCCCAGTTGACGATGTTGGAGAGCACGGAGCTGGCGAACCGGGGCCGCTCATTGCGATAATCGATGTAATAAGCGTGTTCCCACACATCGAGTGTGAACAGGGGTACCATGCCCTCATGAGCGATCGGAGTATCCGCGTCGTGAAGCGAAGTGACCCTGAGGCTGCCGCGGTCGAGCACGAGCCACGCCCAGCCGCTTCCGAAATGATTGACCGCCTCTTCCTGCAACTTCTGGATCAGCGCGTCGGCATTGCCGAACGCATCGTTGACCAGATGTTCGAGCTTGCCCTCGGGCTTTTGGCCTTCGGCCGGAGCCAGGCACTGCCAGAAGAAGCTGTGATTCCAAAGCTGCGCCGAATTGTTGAAGAGCTTGGCATTGCCCAATCGCTGAGCTTCGCGAATCACATGGGCCAGCGACGCACCGCTTAGCCCGGGCTCGTCTCCGAGCAACTCGTTCGTCTTGGTGACGTACGCCTTGTGATGTTTGCCGTGATGATAATCGAACGTCTCGGCGGACATGACCGGAGCGAGCGCGTCCTTGGCAAAGGGCAGGTCTGGCAGCTGGAAGGTCATCGTCCGGCAACTCCTCCATGATCCGGGATCATCGATCCCTAAATTGCACTCCCGACCCCTTACACCCGGAGAAGCTTGCAAGCCCGAGAATTTCAACCCTAGAAGCGACGGTCTACGCACTTAGTGCGGCAAAGGGGGTGCAGATGGGCAAAATTTTCGAAAACCTCTACCTGACTTTGGGGATCGGGCTGGTCCTCGCAGTCGTGGTCATGCTGCTTCCCGACACCGGCTATGCGCCTCCGTACGGCGAGTTGAACGGAATCCTGCAGTGGATGCACGTCTTCTTCGGCATCACCTGGATCGGGCTGCTTTATTATTTCAACTTCGTCCAGACGCCGACGATGCCGCATGTCCCGGCCGAGCTGAAGCCGGGCGTCACCAAATATATCGCCCCGAGCGCCCTGTTCTACTTCCGCTGGGGCGCGGCTTTCACGGTCCTGACGGGCCTTCTTCTCGCTTGGTCCTATGACGAACTCACCGACGCCTTGCTCCTTCAGCCGAGCTCCCGCCTGATCGGCATCGGGATGTGGCTCGCGCTGATCATGGCGTTCAACGTTTGGGTGATCATCTGGCCGGCACAGCAGAAGGTCCTGGGTCTCAAACCCGCCGACGATGCTGCAAAGGCCAGCGCGGCCAAGCGTGGGTTGATCGCCTCACGGACCAACGTGCTGCTGTCGATCCCGATGCTGCTGTGCATGACCAACTTCCACTAGGTTGGTCTGAACTAGGCTGCGCTATCCTGTAACTTATGGCGCTTGAGGGCGTGTCTCAGCTGGTCGTAGCTGAGGCCGAGTGCGGAAGCCGTCGCGCGCTGGTTGTAGCGGTTGCGCCTCAGCGCGTCCTCGAGAAGCGAACGCTCATAAGTGGCGACCGCCGAGCGGAAATCTCCGACGGCCTCGGATGGAGGGGGAGCGGGAGCCGGGGCAGATTCAACGAGGTGTAGCGGAGCAGGCTCGCCGGCTTCCTCGACCGGAAAGGTCATCGCGGCATGCGTTCGCGCCGACGGCGCCCAGGGCGAATGGAAAGGATCGAAGTTGATTTCGTCGATCGGGCGCTCGGGATCCTCGTGGCGGTAGACGGCGCGCTCGACAACGTTCCTCAGCTCCCTGACATTTCCGGGCCAGCTCCAAGCTTCGAGCTGAGCCAGCGCGCGCGACGAGAAGCCGGGCCAGTTCGGCCAGTCGAGCTCGACCGACATCCGGCGCCCGAAATGTTCCGTGAGAAGCGGCACATCGCCTTCGCGTGCACGGAGCGGCGGAAGCGTGATCACTTCGAACGACAGCCGGTCGAGCAAATCGGCCCGGAACTTGCCTTTGTCGACCTGGGCGGGAAGATTCTCGTTGGTAGCCGCGACGATTCGGACGTCCACCGAAATCGGCCTGGACGCGCCGATGCGGGTGATCTCGCCATATTCGGTCGCGCGCAGCAGCCGGTCCTGCGCGGGCATCGAGAGCGTGCCGAGCTCGTCCAGGAAGAGGGTGCCGCCGTCAGCCTCCTCGAAGCGGCCGTGCCGGGTCTTCGCCGCACCGGTGAAGCTGCCCGCCTCATGGCCGAACAGCTCGGCTTCGATCAGATTTTCCGGCAAAGCCGCACAGTTCATGATGATCAGCGGGCCGGCCCAGCGCGAGGACAGATGGTGGAGCCGCTCCGCGATCAGCTCCTTTCCGGTGCCGCGTTCGCCGATCACCAGTACCGGCCGATTGAGCGGCGCGGCGCGGCTCGCGCGCTCGACGGCGTCGAGGAATGCATAGCTCTGCCCGATGAATTGTTCGGCCCGCTCCATGTCCCGACTGTTGGTGGCAAATCCCACCATTTGGCAAGGATTTTTGCTCCGAAATCCTAGGGAAAATTGATGTTTTTACGGATTTCAGCCTATTCCCGGGTACTGGCACGTCTCTTGTATAGTTTAAGACAGGTACAGGGCCCTGATTACGATTTGGAGTGCTGGAATGGGAATTTTCTCGCGAACACGAGACATCTTCGCCGCGAACATGACCGAGCTTTTGGATCGCTCGGAGGACCCGGCAAAGATGATCCGGATGATCATCCTCGAAATGGAGGAAACGCTGGTCGAGGTCCGCGCTTCGGCGGCACGCTGCATTGCCGACGGCAAAGAGATGCGCCGAGCGCTGTCGCGCCTCGATGAACTTCAAAAGAGCTGGACCGAAAAGGCAGAACTCGCGCTTTCGAAGGAACGAGAGGATCTCGCCAAGGCGGCTCTGCTCGAGAGGCAGAAGGCCGCCGACATGGCTGACGGCCTCAACGCCGAGATCAAGGTCATCGACGATACCCTGAAGGCCTATGAGGGGGACATCGCCAAACTCCAGGGGAAGTTGCGCGAGGCTCGCGCCCGCCAGAACGCGATTACCGCTCGGTTCGAGAGCGCGGTGACCCGCGCCCGCACTCGAGAAATCATGAACGGCAATCGCACCGAAGACGCCTTCTCGCGCTTCGAATTGCTTGAGCGCCGCGCCGATTTCGCCGAAGGGCGCGCCGATGCCCTCGGAATGACGGGGCCCAAGAGTCTTGAGGAAGAAATTGCGGAGCTGAAGGCGGCCGAATCCGTCGATGCCGAGCTCGAGGCCATGAAGGCCGCGCTGAAGGCAAAGGGGAAGTAAGGGATGGATGATGTGTTGATTCCGGCGATAGCCATCACGTCAATCTTCATCGGCCTGCCGTGGTTGATCTTCCACTACGTCACGAAATGGAAAACGGCCAAGACCCTCACCGAGGGTGACGAGAGACTGCTCGACGGCCTGCACGAGGCAGCGCGGCGGCTCGACGACCGGCTGTGCACGATCGAGCGCATCATGACCGCAGAGAACCCGAACTGGCGTCAGCAATGTGTTCCGGGCCGCGGCAGCGAGTCCGAGCGGCTGCTCTCCAACGGAGACCGGCCATGACTGACGATCGCTATCCCGCGCCTTATGACGATAACCGGTACCCTAATCAGCAGCCGGC
>JBKPOR010000215.1:0-1956 GCA_046765675.1 Pseudomonadota bacterium | reverse complement strand
GCGTTGATCCTGAATATGATCCTGATGCTCGCGGGGTTGATCGTGTTTGGCGCTACGCTGACCCTTCCTGGCATTGCCGGCATCATTCTCACGATCGGTATGGCGGTCGACTCGAACGTGCTGATTTTTGAGCGTATTCGAGAAGAGCTGCGGTCAGGTAAGACGGTTCCATCCGCGGTCGATCTCGGATTTCAGCGCGCCTTCATTACGATTATCGATACGCACGTAACTACAATCATTTCATCTCTATTTCTGTTTGTGTTTGGTACTGGTCCGATCCGCGGTTTTGCAGTGACGCTCGTGATCGGATTGCTGGTAAACCTGTTCTCGGCCGTTTACGTATCGCGCACCATCTTTATCTGGCTGCTGTCACGCAAGGAGAGAGTGGAGTCGCTGAGTATTTAAGAGAATCATTATGTTTCAAGTTCTTCACGATATAAATATTGACTGGCTGGGTAACCGGCTATGGTTTATCGGAATATCTGTGCTGCTCATGCTGGCGGGTTTGGGATCGGCCATTCTCAGGCAAGCAACCGGACGCCAGCCGTTCAATCTCGGCGTCGATTTCAAAGGCGGAACGGTGGTGACCGCGCGTTTCAAGCAGCGGCCTGGTGACGACGCGATAAGAGCTGCACTCAACAATAAAGGCATCAACGACGCGGTAGTACAACCAGTTACAGATCGTCCCGACACCGTGCTTATTAAAGTACCCCTCGAAGGTGAAGGGCAGGATGGTAGAACTCGCGTACGAGAAGCCTTGAATGATTTTGGCGCTGAGGCGGCTGCGGGCACTGAGTTGGAGGCAGATCAAAACGCGGCGTACAAGATTGTCGGTACTGACGCCGTAGGCGCGATCGCCGGCGCCCAGCTTTGAAACAAAGCCATCGCCGTTACCCTGGCTGCACTCGTAGGAATTCTGATTTACATTGCAGCCCGGTTTGAGTGGACCTACGGCGCGGCAGCAGTTATCGCGGTTTTTCACGACGTGCTCGTGACGCTGGGCTTCTTCTCGATTTTTCAATGGGAAATTAGTTTGACGGTGATTGCGGCGTTACTGACGCTCGTCGGATTCTCGGTAAACGACACTATCGTCGTCTTTGACCGTATTCGAGAAAACCGCAAGCTGCACCGGCGCGATTCTCTGTACAAGATTACGAACGACGCTATCAATCAGACACTCTCACGCACCGTGATCACCAACGGCCTCGTGTTTCTCTCGGTGCTGGCGTTGGTCCTTTTTGGTGGCGACGTGCTGCGCGCGTTCTCGCTGGCATTGTTTATCGGCGTGGTCTTTGGAACCTACTCTTCGATCGCGATCGCGAGCCCGATCATGGTCTGGTGGGAGCAGCGACTCGAGGCGGCGAATCGCCAGGCAGCATTGAGTTTCAATCAGCCGGTTAAAGGTGGCGTGCGGAGTTCGGCAAAGCCAACGAATCGTGAGCCAATCACACCACGGGCGCGCAAAGCGGGCCGCGCGTGAAAGATTGGACCGATTGGACCATCTTTGCACGAAAGGCCAGTTTACACAATTGACATGATCGATCAGGTTGACATGTAAATCATGTCAAATCCGGTCATCGTGTAAAATGACTTTTCTTGCAAAGCTAATCGAACTTTATTAATCGTTTGCGCTTTCTGTACTTTTTTGTGGCAAATGCTTTGGCCCGTACGGGTGTACTAGTTTGCGCTTGACTTTGAAACGTCATGCGGACTAGACTGCGACCGTTGCTGGCCAATTAAATATCTCAAGTGTCGACCCCGCGGTGTGTGAATCAAAGTTGGGCGCGGCGGCGGTGTGTTGAGCGGGCCAGCGAGTTTTTTCTCGCACAGTGGCTTTCAATCTAATTCGGTGTGCTCAATATCGCAGAAGCTGCTGTTATCCCCTTCTATTGACGGAACTCAAGCGGTATTAAATCGACGTTTGCGAGGCAATTACTGCTTAAACTTTCGTAACCC
>JBKPOR010000214.1:0-9125 GCA_046765675.1 Pseudomonadota bacterium | reverse complement strand
CCGGCGCCGGACCGGCGCTTGTCAGCATGACGATCGACCAGCTCGGTGACTCGAGCTACCATCTGAAGGATTGGGACAAGCTCGCCTGGCAGGTCATCGCGGGCGCCCGAATGCCGATATCGTCACAGATCGACGCCGGCCTGAAGTACCGCTATTTCTCAGCCGGGACGTTGCACGGCGATCTCTTCGCGCACACCTTCGATGCGCGTTCGTTCGTCCACTCGCACTCGCTGCTGGCGAGCCTGGTTTACAACTTCGGGGCCGTTGCCGCTCCGCCGCCACCGCCTCCACCCCCGCCGCCTCCACCGCCTCCGGCGGCACCGGCGACGCAGACGTGCCCGGACGGATCGGTGATCCTGGCGACGGATGCCTGTCCGGCTCCGCCTCCTCCGCCGCCGCCTCCGCCGGTCGAGCGTGGCGAGCGGGGCTAAGCAAAGACACTCCCCGGGCAGCAATGCCCGGGGGGTTTCCTTATGAGCAATCGATAACTCGGCGGGAACAGTTTCCGCGCTTAGGCCGGCTTTTCACTCAAAATGGAGACTAGATACTGGCGCGCGCGTCCTGCGCTGCGCTTTCGCGGCAACAGTCTGCCACAATCGCCCCAGGCGGCTGCACCCGAAGCCTCATTTATGGTAGGTTTTCAACTCCATAACGGATTGAAAGGGGGCCTTCATGCGTATGTTAGTGACTGCCGCCGCGCTCGTTTCGACGGCGATCGCGACCCCGGCATTTGCCCGGGACGGTTCCGGTTACCTTGGCATCGACGCCGGTGTCATGAAAGCGATGAAGACGAAGTTGGACTTTTCAAACGGGGCGGTCAGCTCGAATGACGCGCTCGAAATTCGCCACAAGCTCGGATACGACGTTGACCTTGTCGGCGGTTACGACTTTGGAATGTTCCGGCTGGAACTCGAGGCTGGTTACAAGCGCGCGTCGCTCAGCCGCGCCAATGTCGATACAGCGGCCGTGACGGCCGTCCGCTCGCCACTGGCCGGCGGAAGGGTGGACGCATCCGGTCACGCTACAGTCGGCTCGGGCATGGTGAACGCACTGTTCGACTTTGGCAGCAATGACGCGTTTGGCGGCTCGGTCGGCGCGGGAGTCGGTCTCGCCCGGGTGAAATATAACACCCACCTTAGTCCAACGAGCGCTCTTGCTTTCCGCGACGAGGATTCTGCATTTGCCTGGCAAGCTCTCGCCGAGGTCCGAACAGCACTGAGCCCGAACCTCGATGTCGGCCTGAAATATCGTTATTTCCAGACTGGCAAGCTCAATTACGGACCTTTCTGCCAGACGACGTGCAGCAATACCCCGCCGTTCGATCTCGACGGCAAGTTCCGGTCGCACAGCCTGCTCGCTAGCTTGATCTACAACCTCTACTCGCCGCCACCGCCACCACCGCCTCCGCCACCGCCGCCACCTCCGCCACCGGTTGCTCCGGCGACGCAGACGTGCCCGGACGGATCGGTGATCCTGGCGACGAGCACGTGTCCAGTTCCGCCGCCACCGCCGCCGCCACCGCCGGTTGAACGTGGTGAACGGGGCTAACTAAAGGCACTCCCCGGGCAGCGATGTCCGGGGAGTTTCCTTATTCGGCTGTAGGATTCCGCAGTTTACTGCGGACTGGTCAAAAACGGCCGATGGCTGTGGCCGCGCTTTTCGATGAACGCGATGTAGATCATCGTGCCGAGAACGGCGAGTAGCACCGCAACGACCGGCAAGGGCAGCGGATTGGGCCGATAATTATCGTCGGCCGGCTGCGCCGCCGCAGCGGCTCCAGCCAGCGCCACGGAGTCAGGTGCGGCGCTCACAGCTGCGCTTCCCGCCAGCGCCGTTGCTCCAGCCGGATTCAATTGGCTCAAGGTGACCCATGCATTCGGCTGAGCGGACCAGGACGGCAGCGCCGATGCAGAGGCCGCGGTCGGCGCGAGAATGATGGCAGTTGCTGCTGCGATCGAAGCGATCTTCGTCGTAACTCTACGCATGCAGAATCTCCCGTAATTCCGCCAATTTACGCGACACGATGGCGAAGGCGAAATCGGACTGTCTCAGTACATGCACGAACTGCCGGAAACAAAGTCGTTTAACAGCAGTATCTTATATCATAGGTTAGTAAACGCTCGATCGAGGTCCGCGATCAGGTCGTCGGGATCTTCGAGGCCGATGTGCAGCCGAATGAGGTTCGGGGCCGGCGGCTTCGAGGCCGTTCGGATCGGATCGACGGGAATAGCCAGGCTCTCGTACCCGCCCCAGCTATAGCCAATGCCGAACAGCTCGAGCCCATCGACGAAGGCCGCTCTTGTTTTGTCGTCGGCGCCCTGGAGTTCGAACGTGAAGAGCCCCGACGACCCTTTGAAATCGCGCTTCCAATATTCGTGGCCCGGGCAGTCGGTGAGGGCTGGGTGGAGCACGAGGCCGACCTCGGGGCGCTCCTTCAGCCAATGAGCCACTCGAAGCGCGCCTTCCTCATGTTGTTTCAAACGCAGAGCCATTGTCCTCAGGCCGCGCGATGCAAGCCAGGCGTCGTCGGGCGATACGCTGTGCCCCAGATCCCAGCCCAGGGTCTGGATGCGCTGGAAATGATCAGCGGTTGCGGTCACGGACCCGAGCATCACGTCGGCGTGTCCGCCGACATATTTCGTCGCGGCGAGGATGCTGATGTCAACTCCTGCGGTGATGGCGGGAAAGAGCAAAGGCGTGGCCCAAGTGTTGTCGATAAGCGTGACAATCCCGCGCTCTCGCGCGGCCCGGCAAATGCCGGGAACATCCTGCACTTCCATGGTCAGCGAGCCGGGGCTTTCGAGGAGAATCGCGCCGGTGTTCTCGCCGAAGTCGGGAATCGTCAGCGGGTCGTAATAGCGCGCCGCGATCCCGTAGCGTTTGAGAAAGCTGTCGCAGAACTTGCGGGTCGGACCATAGACGTTGTCCGGGACAAGAAGCTCGTCGCCGGGCGAGAGAGAGGCCAAGAGCG
Source organism: Pseudomonadota bacterium (assembly GCA_046765675.1). Taxonomy (GTDB): domain Bacteria; phylum Pseudomonadota; class Alphaproteobacteria; order Sphingomonadales; family Sphingomonadaceae; genus Sphingomicrobium. Next base: position 6,154 of record JBKPOR010000214.1, on the reverse strand, counting down.
CCGTCGTGATGGCCGCGAGGCCCGATGAATAAAGCGCGGTTCCGGCGGCGCCCGGCTCGAGCTCGGTCAAAGCGTCGGCGAGCGCCCAGTGCGTCGCCGTGCCTTGAAGGCCGTAGCGATAGACACCCAGACCCGGCTTGCTGCCGCGCATGTCGGCCACGCTGTCGAACAGTATGGTCGAAGCTCGCTCAACGGGAACGTTGACGAGCGGACCGCGCCATTCCTTGCGGCGGCCGCCTTCGGCAAGCCGGGTGCCGGTCCTTTTCTCCTTGTCGCTCATGCGCGCCTGCTTAGGGAGGCCGGCGCTTCAGCACAAACGGCTCAGCCGCCACGCCTCCGCATGCCGAGCAAGCCGAGCAGGCCGAGAAGCCCGAGGGCTCCCCACGGCAGATAAGGCGGTGTCGGGCGCTCGGCGGTAGCGGCTGGAGCGGCTGTATCCGCCGGTGCCGGCGCAGCTTCCGGCGCCGGGGCGGTCGTCGCATTTACGTCTGGAACCGCCGCGGTCGGCGCATTGTTTTCCGCGACGTTCGCGGGTGCCGCGGCATTTTCCTGGCCGATCGCCGGAGCAGCCGCGCCCAGCGTGAGCGCCGCTGCGAGCGGAATGATGTGCTTCATTGGTCCCCTCCTGTTGCCGTCGCTCACTCGAGCGAGGCCGGATGATAGCTGTCTTCCGAATGTTCGCGACGAAGCCCGAGGAGCCCGAGCAGGCCGAGCAGGCCGATCGAATTCCACAGAATTTCGTTATCGCTCTGGTCTTCGAGCCGGTTCTGGGTTTCGGAACGGATGTCGCCGCGCCGGTTCTCCTGGGCGCTCGCTGGTCCGACCGCCGCAGTCAGGAAGATCAGCGCCAACATCATGCGTGCTCGCATGGCGTCCTCCTTTGCGCTGTTTGCCGCGCATGGCCGAAATGGCCAAGGGTCGTTTCCCTACACCAAAGCCGGAAGCGCGGCAAAAGCAAACGCCCGGATCGGCTAGCGATCCGGGCGCCTTGCGTGACGATTGCTCGTCAGCCCCCTTGGACGTAACTGCAGCGAGCTTCCCCAATCGCCCTGCCGCATCCCCGAACCTACGAGCCAAGGGCTAGTCGTTCGGACAGAGCTGGACGCTAGGCTCGACCGAAACGGCTGTCACCGCTGTAAATGCCGAACGTCGGCTTTTCCGTGACTCCTGTGTCGGGGCTGCCACACAGCGCTGCGGTTGCCAGTCGCGACACTCGCCCGCTAGAGCGACGCGACATGCGATGGTCCCGTGCATTCCTGCCCGTTCTCAAAGAGAGCCCCGCGGACGCCCAGATCGTCAGTCACAAGCTGATGTTGCGCGCCGGGCTGGTCCGGCAGACCGCCGCGGGGATCTACGCCTGGCTGCCTATCGGCTTTCGAGTTCTGAAGAAGATCGAGCAGATCGTGCGCGAGGAACAGGACCGCGCCGGGGCGCTCGAAATGCTGATGCCCACGTTGCAGGCCTCGGATTACTGGCGCGCGACCGGGCGATACGAAGCGTACGGGCCCGAGATGCTTCGGATCCGCGATCGGCAGGATCGGGAGCTCGTGTACGGCCCGACGAACGAGGACATGCTGACGGCGATCGTCCAGGGTTCCGTCAAAAGCTACCGCGACCTCCCGCGCACCCTTTACCACATCCAGTGGAAATTCCGGGACGAGATCCGGCCCCGGTTCGGAGTGATGCGGGGCCGCGAGTTCCTCATGAAAGACGCTTACAGCTTCGACCTCGACGAGGCCGGCGCGCGGATCAGCTACAACCGGATGTTCGTCGCTTATCTCCGGACCTTCGCGAGGATGGGTCTTCGCGCGATCCCGATGCAAGCCGATACCGGCCCGATCGGCGGGGATCTGAGCCACGAATTCATCATCCTCGCTCCGTCCGGCGAGAGCGAGGTCTTCTTCCACAAAAGCTGGGAAACATTGCGCCCGGCCGAGGATTATGCGGTCGATGCCGACGACCCCGTCGCTCTCCAGGCGTTCGTCGATTCGATGACTGCGGACTATGCGGCGACGGATGAGAAACGCGACGAGGTTCGCGAGGGCGCGCTGGGCGCCGACCTCAGGCAATCGCGCGGCATCGAGGTCGGGCACATTTTCTATTTCGGCGACAAGTATACCAAGCCGCTTGGCTTCACCGTGAGTGGGCAGGGCGGAGATCCCGTCACTCCGGTCGGTGGAAGTTATGGGATCGGCGTTTCGCGCCTCGTTGGGGCGATCATCGAGGCGAGCCACGACGATGCGGGCATTATCTGGCCCGAAGCAGTGGCGCCGTGGCAGGTCGGCCTGGTCACGATGCGCGCCGACGACGAGCCAAGCACCGGGGCTGCCGATGACCTGTATTCGAAACTGACCTTGGCGGGCATCGAAACGCTCTACGACGACCGCGACGAACGCGGCGGCGCCAAGCTTGCGTCGATGGATCTCATCGGCCTGCCGTGGCAGCTGGTCGTCGGTCCGCGCGGAATTGCGAGCGGGACGGTCGAGCTCAAGAAGCGAGCGACGGGACAACGCGAAGAGCTCAGCGTCGAGAGCGCGGTCGCGAGGCTAACCGCATGATCCTGTCCCGCTACGAGCGGATGGCAGCCCGGCGCTACCTTTTCCCGCAAAAGGGCGAGGGCTTCATCTTCGTGGTCGCCGGCTTCAGCGTCGGCGCAGTGGCACTAGGAGTGGCAGCTCTTATCGTGGTCATGAGCGTGATGAACGGCTTCCGCGCCGAGCTGTTCGACAAGATCGTGGGGCTCAACGGCCATGCCGTTATTCAGGGCTTCAATGGGCAGCTGGCGAACTGGCAGGAGGTCGCGGTCGCCGCGAAGAAGACGCCGGGGGTGACCTCGGCGCTTCCGCTGATCGAGCAGCCCCTGATGGCGTCGTCCAACGGTCGGGTCGAAGGCGTTCTCGTCCGCGGAATGCGGGTCGAAGACCTGATGGCCAACAAGACTTTGACCTCGAACGTCGTCGCCGGCGACTTCAAGTCGATCACGCCCGACAGCGGCAAGGTCGCGATCGGGTCCCGGCTCGCCGATCAGCTTGGAGCTTATCCGGGCAGCGAGATCAGCCTGATCAGCCCCGAAGGCCGGTCGACCGTCGTTGGCACCGTGCCGCGGATCGTCACCTACACCGTCGGCGCGGTCTTCGAAGTCGGGGTTTATGATTATGACAAGGCGTTCGTGATCATGCCGATGAAGGACGCCCAGACTTTGCTGATGATGGGCGATTCCGTCGGGCTCGTCGAAGTGCAGACCAATAATCCCGACAAGGTCGGCCAGATCCTCGCGCCGCTGCAGCCTCTCGTGCGCCGCCACGGCACAATCGTGGACTGGCGAGAAATGAACTCCGCTTTGTTTTCGGCGCTCGACCTGGAACGGGTCGTCATGTTCATCGTCGTCAGCATCATCGTGCTGGTCGCCGCCTTCAACATCGCCTCGTCGCTGATCATGCTGGTGCGGTCGAAGACCCGCGACATCGCCATCCTTCGGACCATGGGGGCGACGCGCCGCGCTATCCTCAGGATCTTCATGGCCGTGGGCCTGGCGATCGGTGGGGCCGGAATCCTGATCGGCCTGATCATGGGCTCGATCATCCTCTTCTTCCGCCAGGGAGCGGTAAACCTCGTTCATTTCTTGACCGGCGCAAACCCTTGGGATCCTTCCGTCCGGATTCTGACCGAACTGCCTTCGAAGACCGATCCGTTCGAGGTTGCGGCGATCCTGGTCGTAACCATGCTGCTGATTTTCCCGGCCACCTTGTTCCCGGCACGGCGCGCGGCGAGCACCGACCCGGTCGAGGTCCTGCGCTATGAGTGACCCGGTCCTCGTCACGCGCGATTTGCAACGCAGCTTTACGCAGGGCGACGTCACGATCGAGGTGCTTCGGGGAGTAAATCTCGAGGTGAAGCCCGGTGAGATCGTCGCGCTGCTTGGCCCATCGGGTTCGGGGAAGTCGACCTTGCTGCAGGCCGTGGGCCTGCTCGAAGGCGGTTTTGCCGGCTCGATCCGGCTCCAGGGCCAGGAGGCGGCGCAGCTCGATGACGAAGGCCGCACGAAGCTTCGGCGCGAACTGCTGGGCTTCGTCTACCAATTTCATCACCTGCTTCCAGAATTCAACGCGCGCGAGAATGTCATGATGCCCCTGCTCGTCCGCGATACGGAGCTGGACGCCGCGCTCGAGCGGGCGGAAAACCTGCTTGGCGCGCTCGGCCTCTCGAAACGGCTCGACCATCGGCCGTCCAAGCTGTCGGGCGGCGAGCAGCAGCGCGTTGCGGTGGCCCGGGCGCTTGCCAACAAGCCGCCGCTGATCCTTGCCGATGAGCCGACCGGCAACCTCGATGAGCATACCGCGGACGCCGTGCTCGCCGAGTTCCTGAGCCTCGTTCGCGGGGAAGGAAGCGCAGCACTCGTCGCGACCCATAACGAACGGCTCGCTTCCAAGATGGATCGGGTCGTCCGGCTGCACGAAGGGCGGTTGCAGTGACCGAGCCCGACAGCGAAGGCAACTCTCGCGCAATGCCGCTCGTAATAGCCGCGCTTGGCGGTATCGTGATCCTGCTCGCTCTGGTCTGGTTCTTCAGCGGCAACCGCAATCCCAACCAGGACAAGCTCAGCAACCCGCAGATCCAGCAGACCGCCGAGGCGGACAATGCGGCCCGGTGTTCGGCAGCGGCAACCTACGAGCTAATGAAGCGCGAATTGATCCGCCGAGCCGCGGAAGCTCGCGGGGCCGACCAGGCGGAATTCGGCCAGCTTGCCAGCGCCGCCTGGCTTCGGGTCGAAAATCCGGTCCTGGAGAGCGAAGACAAGGACTCCGGCGCGCTCAACTGCTCGGGTACCGTCTATCTCAATTTTTCGCCCGGCCTGACGACGAGCGACGGCCGTCACGGCGTGATGGCGGATGTCGATTATGTGATCGAAGCCGGCGGCAACGTCAGCCTTCGAAACGCCGACCCGATCATTGGGCCGCTGGCAACATTGATGCGGGCCGAGGCGGAGCTGCCGACCACTGACGGGAGCGCAGTCGAGCCGGAGAGCGAAGGAAACGCGGCTGCTTCCGTATCGGCAAATGTTCAGCCGGGGCCGCCAAGCAACTCGCCTGGACGCCCGGCTTTCAACTGTGCGCGTGCCCAGAGTCCAGGCGAGATCGCCGTCTGCTCCGACAGCGGGCTCGCGGCGCTCGATCTCGACATGACAACGCAATATCGCCGAGCGCTGACCACCGCCTCGCCTGGTCAAGCGCGGTTGCTCCAGACGACTCGTGATCGCTTCCTTGCCTACCGGGACGGCTGTCCCAACCGGCAGTGCATCGCGAACGCCTATCTTGGCCGTATGCGAGAGATCCGCGATATAATGGAGGGGCGCCTGACCCCCACCCGATAATTCGTGGATAAGTCCGGTTCCGCTGCTTTTCGGCGGCCGAATCGCGCCCCATAGTTGATCCGTGAGTCAGCCGTTCGTTCCGCTTCGAGTCCTGTCATCCTTCACCATGCTCGAGGGGGCGATGGAGCCCAAGACCATCGCCAGCCGGGCCGCGATGCTCGGGTTCCCGGCGATCGCCTTGACCGATCGCAACGGCCTCTACGGCGCGATGCCGTTCAGCGATGCGTGCACGGCAAAGGGCGTTCAGCCGATCATCGGAGCAATGCTGGCGGTGGCTCGCCCGAGCGAGATCGCCCTTCGAAAGGCTCAGGATGAGCGGGTCATTCTCGATTGGCTCGTTCTCCTCGCCAAGGACGAGCAGGGTTATGCGAACCTCACCAAGCTTGTGTCGTCGGCGCATCTCGATCGTCCGCTGGAACAGCAGCCGCATGTCGAATTCGCGACGCTCGAAGGCCTTAGCGAGGGCCTGATCGCGCTCACCGCGGGCGGGGAAGGGGCGCTCGCAAGGCTGCTCGCCGAGGGTCAGCAGACCCATGCGGAAACCTATTCCGATTTCCTGCAACGGCTATTCCCGGAAAGGCTCTACGTCGAGATCGTCCGCCGGAACGACGCGGTCGAGGAGGCGGCAGAAGATGCGCTGATTGCGCTCGCTTTTGCCCGCGACCTGCCGCTGGTTGCGACGAACCCGGCGGCCTATTCGGATCCGTCATTCCACGCCGCGCATGATGCCATGCTGTGTATCGCCAATTCGGAATATGTGGAAAGCGCGGATCGGGTTACTTC
>JBKPOR010000213.1:0-8658 GCA_046765675.1 Pseudomonadota bacterium | reverse complement strand
TCGTTGTGGCGGTGGCAGGGCCGTGGCACCGGCGACGAGCCTTCAGAGCTCAAGAAAATTGCCGGAGGCGGGTTCATTTGCGGCGGCGCGAACCTGGTCCTGGTCGCAGCCACCGCGGCTTACGGATCGGACAAGGTGCCGTGGGTGTGGCCGTTCCTGTTCTGCGCGATCCAGGGCATCGGCTTCATGTATTTCTGGCCGCCGTTCCTGGCCCTGGTCTCTCGCGCGGCTCCGCCGAAGATCAATGCGACGATGATGGGCGGCGCTTTCCTCGTGCTGTTCGTCGCCAACAATCTGATCGGCTGGATCGGCACCTTCTACGAGCAGCTGGGCCCGCTCGCCTTTTGGGCGCTGCACGCGGCGATCGGCGGCGTCGGCGGAGTGCTCGCGCTGGTGTTCGCGCGCCCGTTCGGTCGGGTGCTGGAGCCGCGCTAGGGAACGATCGGCAGGTACACCGCGCTGGCCGTCGAGCCACCGTAGAAGACGCTTTGAGTCGCTTTCCGATAGTCCGCCGGCCTCGCGAAGAAGATGTTGCGGACGAACGTCTGCGGATTGCGGTCGTAGAGCGGGAACAGGCTCGACTGGACCTGCACCATGATTCGGTGGCCGGGCAGGAACACGTGGTTTACGTTTGGCAGGCCCCAGCGGTAATGCTCGACCTTGCCGGCCTTGAGCGGCCGCGGCTTGGCGAAATCATCGACATAGCGGCCACGGAAAATCTCGGTGCCGACCGCTAGCTCATAGCCCGCCATCGACGGCTTGCCGCCCTGCGAGGCGTCCTCGGGGATGTCGTTCGGATAGACGTCGATAAGCTTCACCACCCAGTCGCTGTCGGTGCCGCTGGTCGCCGCGAACAGATCGACCGCCGGCGCGCCCATGATGTGCACGGGCGCCGTCAGGGGCGCGGTCTTGTAGACAAGCACGTCCGTCCGGTCGGAAACGAAGCGCTGGTCGCGCACCAGCCAGGGCTTCCACTGGTCGGGATCGCCCATGTTGATCGGCCGCGCAATGAACGGAACCGGCTTGGACGGGTCGGAAACATAGTCGTTGTGCCCGCCGGGCGCCGGGCGATCGAAGCTCGCGCCATAGCGGGCGGTGAGGAACAAAGGCCTGGGCGTTCCCATCGGCCAGCGCGGACTTTCCTCCCACCGGTTTGCTCCGGTCGCATAAGTCAGCACGTTGGGAGTGTGCGGATCGGGCGCGCCCTTCAGATAATGGTCGAAGAAGGGCTTCACATATTTGACTCGCCATTCCTGGGCCGTGTCGCCGGTGAAAGTGAGCGCGCCAAGGTCGTATCCGTAATGGTTGGCGCCCGAGTGCCGCCACGGGCCGATCGCAAGGTGGAGCAGGCCGCTCCCTTCATATTTGTCCTTGAGCGCCTTGTAGACGGCCGGACCGCCGTAGCTGTCTTCCTGGTCCCACTGACCGACTTCGATCAGGGTCGGGACGGTGAGCGGACGAGCGGCCATCCATTTGTCGACCGCCTGGCCGGACCAGAACTCGCTATAAGCCGGGTTCTGCATCAGCTTCTGGACGAACGGATAATGGTCGATGTTCAGGCGGCGCGCATAATCGGCCATCGAGCCCGCTTCGAGATAGCGCGTGTAGTCGTCGCCTGTACCGAACGCGAGGCCGCTGCCCTCGGCCTTCCCGGTGCTCTGCGAAACCGCGAAGTCGAAACTGCTGACCCGGAAGGCGCCGTAGTGGAACCAATCGTCCCCCATCCAGCCGTCGACCATCGGGCTTTGCGGAACGGCGGCCTTCAGCGCCGGGTGCGGGTTGATTTCCGACGCGAGCGTCAGGAAGCCAAGGTAGGAAGACCCGATTGTCCCGACCTTGCCGTTCGCTTCGGGCACATTCTTCACCAGCCAGTCGATCGTGTCGTAGGCGTCGGTGCTCTCGTCGATCCCGGTCTTGTTGAGCGGCCCGGCAATCGGGCGGTTCATGACGAACTCGCCCTCGCTGTTGTGAAGGCCGCGGATATCCTGTTCGACGATGATGTAATTGTCCTCGAAGAACTCCTTGAACATGACCTGCAAGATGTCGGCACCGCGCTGGCTCGGCACCCGGTTCATCCCGCCCTTGGCGTCGTACGGCGTGCGCGAGAGAAGGATCGGGGCGTTCGCCGCGCCCTTCTTCATCACGATGACGGTGTAGAGCTTGGTGCCGTCGCGCATCGGCACCATCGCCACGCGCTTAATGTAGTCGGCCTCGGGGAGGATCGGTTCGTACTTTTCCACGACGTCCGGAGTCATCGGAGTCACTGCCGGCGGAGCCGCGGCGATGGCGAGGAGTGGAAGGATCGAGGCGGAGAGACGCAGTGCGAAGATTACCATAGGGCGCCCCTAGGGCCGTCGAAGGTTCGCGGCAACATGGACGGCGGTCGCTCGTTGAATGGACGATGCCGACTGTCGAACTCGAAGGGCTGAAGCACGCGCTCGACGCGGAGCGGAAGATCGAGCCGCGCAGCAACACGCGCGCCGCGTGGGAAGAGCTTCTGAAGGACGCTCGGGGCTGCACTCGATGCGACCTCTATAAATATGCGACTCAAACGGTTTTCGGCGAGGGGCCCCTCGACGCCGCGATCGTCTTTGTCGGCGAGCAGCCCGGCGACCAGGAGGACCTAGCCGGGCGGCCCTTCGTCGGCCCCGCCGGCGCGGTCTTCGACGAAGCGCTCGAGAAAGCGGGCATCGATCGTTCTACGGTGTACGTCACGAATGCCGTGAAGCACTTCAAATTCGTGCTCAAGGGCAAGCGGCGGATCCACAACAAGCCCGACGCCGGGCAGATCGAAGCCTGCCGCTGGTGGATCGACCATGAGCGCGAGCTGATCCATCCCAAGCTAACCGTCGCATTGGGGGCGACGGCGGCGCGATCGCTCGTCGGCAAGGTGGTGACCATCGGAAAGGTCCGCGGCGAACCGCTGGCTCTTGCGGACGGGACCGAATGCTGGGTCACGGTTCACCCGAGCTCGCTGCTCCGCATTCCCGATCGAGAGGGCCGCCGCGAAGCCCGGGCGATGTTCGTTCGCGATCTCAGGCTGATCAAGCGCCGGGCGGAGCTACTCGCGGATTGATTATTCGGCGGCGAGCAGGGTTTCCGCGCCGCCGAGGTCCACTGAGACCAGGCGGCTGACGCCTTTTTCGATCATCGTCACTCCGTACAGGCGATGCATCCGGCTCATCGTCACGGCATTGTGGGTGACGATCAAGTAGCGGGTCTCCGTCTCCTCAGTCATCCGGTCGAGCAGGTCGCAAAAGCGCTCGACGTTGGCGTCGTCGAGCGGCGCGTCGACCTCGTCGAGGACGCAGATCGGCGCGGGGTTGGTCAGGAACAAAGCGAAGATCAAGGCGATCGCGGTCAGCGCCTGCTCGCCGCCGGACAGCAGGGTCAGGGTCGACAGGCGCTTGCCCGGCGGCTGGGCCATGATCTCGAGCCCGGCTTCGAGCGGGTCGTCGCTCTCGACCAGCTCGAGATGCGCCTGGCCGCCGTCGAACAAGGTCGTGAACAGCCGGCGGAAATGGCCGTCGACCTGCTCATATGCCGCGAGCAGCCGAACCCGCCCTTCGCGATTGAGATTGCCGATCGAGCCCCGGAGGCGATGGATCGCCTGGGTCAGCTCGTCGGCTTCCTCGGCGCCTTTCGCGCGGCTGGAGTCGAGCTCGGCAAGCTCAGCCTCGGCGACGAGGTTGACCGGGCCAATGCGCTCGCGCTCGGCGGTAAGGCGTTCCAGCGCCGCAGCTTCTTCATGCGCGTCGCGGATCCCGGCCGGGTCGAACGACATCGCCTCGGGCAGGCGCTGGGGCACGCATTCGAACTTCTCGACGCAGGCCCTTGCGATCTCGGCGCTCCGCGCCTGCTGCGCCTCGGCGCGGGCGGCAGCCGCGGCGCGCCGTTCGCGAGTGTCGGCCGAGCGTTCATTGGCCGCCGATACGTCGTGCCCGGCGGCCACGGCGGCTTCTTCAGCGGCGCGCTCGGCGGCCGTGGCCTCGCCGATCTTCATTTGGCTCTCGTCGTTCGAATGTTCGAGCTCGCGGATGCGCTCATCGAGCTCGGCCGGTTCCCTGGCGAGGTCCGATCGCTCGCTTGCCTGCTGCTTCTGCCGCTCGATCGCCTGGGCGAGGCGCTGCTCGGCGTCGCCTTGACGCTTGCGCCACTCGGCCTGCTCGCGCCCGGCGGAGCTATGACGCTCCCGGTCGGCGGCGGTTTCACGAGCCTTGGTCGCCGCTTCGGCGCGCTTGTCCGCGACCGCGGACGCTGCCGTCGCCGCACCCGATCGCGCACGCTCCACTTCCTGCTCCAGCGCCGCCGGGTCCGGCAAAGCGGCGAGCGATTGCTCGGCGGCGGTGACGGCCTGCCGGGAAGCTTCTAGCACCGGCTCGAGATCGCCCTGGCGCTGCGCTATTCCGCCGCGCTGCGCCTCGATTCGCTCCAAAGCGGCCGTTGCCGAATCGATCCCCCGAGTGGCGTCTCGAGCGTCGCGTTCGGCGGCGAGCGCGGCATGGCGCGCGTCGTCCGCCGTTTTGCGCAAACGTTCCATCGCCGACAGTGCCTCGTCACGTGCCGCGAGCGCCGAATTGACCCCAGCCTCCAACGCCGGAAGCTGGTCCGCCAGCTCCGCGAGGCGGTTGGCGCGAAGCAATCGCTCGGCCGCCGCGGCGCCGGCCCCAACGGCAACGAAACCGTCCCAGCGGCGTAGCTTCCCGTCACGGGTGACGAGCCGCTGACCGACCGCGAGCGGCTGATCCTTGTCTTCATCGGCGACCGCGACCTGCCTGAGGCGCCGCTCCAGCTGTCGCGGAGCCGTTACTCGGTCGGCGAGACATTCGGTCCCTTCAGGAAGCGGCGGATCGCCGGCGGCGGGAGCGCTGCCCATCCACCGTCGCGGGGAATCGCCGCCGATCGCGGCATCCGCATCCTCGCCGAGCGCCGCCGCAAGCGCTCGTTCGTAACCCGGCTGCGCCTTCAGCGTAGCAATAGCCGCCCCGCCGGCATGATCGAGAGCGCGCGCGAGCGCATCATGCTCGGACCTCGCGGCCGACAATGCCGCACGTGCCGACGCCAGCGCGCTTTCGGCGGAATCGCGCTGCTCGGCGGCCTCGGCCCGGCCTTGCTCGGCCTCGACCCGCGCCGCTTCGGCGTCGGCCAGCGCCTTCGACGCGGAGGATGCTTTTGCTTCCGCCTCTTCGCGCGCGCGGATTTGCTCACTTCCGTCGCCGAGCGCTTCGAGCTGCTGCGTGAGGCGCCGCTGCTCTTCCTCCGTGCGTGCAGAGTGCGAACGCGCGGCCTCGAGCGCCGCTTCGGCAATCCGGCGCTCGGCGCGCATCGCCGCCTGCCGAGCCAGCAGTTCGGCCAACGCTGCCTCCGCCTGCCGCGAGTCCGCTTCGGATCTGTTGAGCTCGGCCGCGATGCGCGCTGAATGGGCTTCGGCATCCTCGAGCCGCAAGCTGATTGCCGAGCGCTCCTCTTCGAGCTGGGCAATTGCCCTTGCCGCATCGCCTTTGAGCGCTTCCTCCCGCGCAATGTCGGCCTTGAGTGAAGCGTCGAGACGTTCGAGCTCAGCGAGGCGCCGAGCAACCGTGTCGCGCCGCGCCCGTGCCGTCGCGAGCTCGTGGGCGAGCGTATGTCCCTGGTCACGGAGCTCGGCGAGCGCGCCGCGCTTGCCCGTGAGCGCCTCATTTGCGCGGTCGTGCGCGGCCTGGGCCTCGGCGATCGCCTGGCCGATCCGCTCGACTTCCTCGGCGGCGGCCTTGGCTTCGGCAGTCGCCGACTCTGCCGCTTGTTCGGCTTCCACCCAGCGGGCGTGGATCAGCCGCGCCTCGACCAGGCGGATCTGCTCGGTGAGCTTGCGGTAGCGCTCGGCGGCCCTTGCCTGGCGGCGAAGCTGGGCCGCCCGCTGCTCCTGGTCCGACAGGATTTCGCTAAGCCGGGTGAGGTTGGCCTCGGTTGCCCGGAGCTTCTGTTCCGCGTCCTTGCGGCGAGCATGCAGGCCGGAAATTCCAGCCGCCTCTTCAAGCAACAGGCGCCGTTCGACGGGCTTTGCCGAAATGATGGATCCGACCTTGCCCTGGCTGACCAAGGCCGGCGAATGAGCGCCGGTGGCCGCATCGGCGAACAGCAACGACACGTCCTTCTGACGAACATCGCGTCCATCGATCCGATAGGCTGACCCCGTCCCCCGCTCGATCCGCCGGGTAACCTCACTCTCGCGCTGGTGGTCATCACCGTCTTCGGCGGTGCGGTCGAGCAGGATCGAGACTTCGGCAAAGTCGCGCTGTGGCCGAGTCGCAGTTCCGGCGAAGATAACGTCGTCCATCCCGCCGCCGCGCAGCGACTTCGGGCTGCCCTCGCCCATGACCCATCGGATCGCCTCGAGGAGGTTGGACTTGCCGCAGCCGTTGGGCCCGACAATGCCGGTGAGGCCCCGCTCGACACGCAATTCGGTCGGCTCGATGAAGCTCTTGAACCCGCTGAGCTTGAGCCGTCTAATCCGCAACTTGCCTCACCCTCCCCTTACAGCTTAGCCGCCTGCCTTCTTCAGCTCCGGCTCCAGTTGCTCCCACGTCGCAGCCTCGGTCACCTTGCCGTTGATGACGAAGGTCGGGGTATGCGTGATCCCAGCCTCTTCGGCCGCCTTGGTCATACCAATCAGCTTTTCAAACCCCTTCGGATCAGCGAGGCACTGGCGCGCGCGGCGCCGTCACTCCGAAGCGCGCCGCGATCTGGGGAAAGCCAGCGATCTGCCCGATACGGGCAATGCGCTGCTCGTTCGTCATTTTCTCCATCTCGGCCCTTTGGGCATCGGTGAGCGCGCCGACCCTTTGAAACCATTGCGGCTGCGTGGCGTAGACCATCCGCGACATCGGGAAGAACCCGACGGGACCGGCACAATGCGCCAGCAGGCTGGCTGCCAGGTCGGGCGCGTTCAGGAGGATGTTCCGGAATTCGTAGCTGACCCGCCCGGTGCGGACATATCGCTGGACGAGCGGCGTGTAGCCGGTCTGCTCGAAGTGCCGGCAATGCGGACAGGCAAGCGAGCCATATTCGACCAGCTTCAGCTTTGCCTTCGGATTCCCCATTCGAAAGCCGCCGTCCGGCGTCGCCACGACGGCCCGCGACCAATCTACCGAGCGCACTGCGGCGTGTTTGGGCGCTGCGGCGGGAGCCGCCGCCACCAACGCGACACCGGATACGAAAGCCAAAACGAACGCGGTGGCCCTCACAATGCCTCTTTCAACTTGCCCTCCAGCGTCGGCCAAACCTGCGCCTCGGTGATTCCGGTGGTGTCGACCATCTTGCCGTTGATGATGAAGGTCGGGGTCCCAGGAAAATCGGGATATTGGTCGGTCGCGTCCTGGGTCATTTGCACGAGGCGGTCCACCTCGGCCTTATTCGACAGGCATTGCGCGCTCTTCGCCTCCGGCACGCCGCGCATCGCCGCCCATTCCGGCAAGCCGGCGAATTTCGCAACTGTCGGTGGAACCTGCTCGGTGGGCAGGTTTTGCAGCCCGTCCAGCTGGTCCTTCGGAGTGGCCTGGACCTTCCCGACCCACTCGGGCTGGTCCTTGTAGAGCGCGCGGGTCAAAGCGAAAAAGCTCTTGGCGCCGTTGCAGCGCGCGATGAGCGATGGCGCCAAGTCCATTGCGCTTAGAAGATAGTTGCGAAACTCGTAGCTGACCTTGCCGGTCTTCACGTAGGTGTCGATGAGCGGCGTGACCCCCGACTCGTCGAACGCCCGGCAGTGCGGGCAGGTCAGCGCCCCATATTCGATCAGATGCACCTTTGCGACGGGATTGCCCATCATGAAGCCGCCCGCAGGGGTCGGCGTGACGATCTGGGTCCAATCTCCGTCCGCGGGCGGCGGCACCGGCTTATATGCGGGCGCGGACGAATCCTTCGCCGCGGATTCCTTGCCTTTGTTGCAGGCCGCCAGCGGCACGAGAGCAGCGACGGCGCAGATCAGATAAGCAGCCTTCATCGGTTCATTTGCTCCGAATGATCTCGGGAAGAGGTGCGTCCTCGGCACTGCCGAAGGACGGCGGGCCGCTACTAGCGTCAATTTGCGAGGCAAGCGACTCCAGACAGGCCCGAAGTTCGGGATCGGCGATTTCACGCAAACCCTCGCCCAACTCCTTGGGCACGGGGCGAAGCTCCGGGCGTTTCGGCCTGGGCGGCGGCGCCGCGGGCCGTCCCTGCTTGAAGATGACGCGATTGACGGCCTGATGGCCGAAAAAGCGATTGACGCGCTCGATAATGATCGGGGCGAGATGCTGGATGAGAGGCGCATGCGCCCCTTCGACCAACAAGGTCAGGGCCCCTGCGTTCCTGCGTCCGCTGGGGAAGCGGATCGATTCGGGCGATGAGACCTTTGCGTAGCGTTCCCCGACGATCTCGTTCCAGCGGCTGACGATCGAGCTCTGGACGAAGCCGAACCGCCGGAACGACTGCCCGCCAACCTCGGCGCCGAGCTCCCCCGCGGCTCTCGCCCGGCAGCTCCGCGGAGGTTCGTCTCCCATGTTCTTTCGCTTCGACATCGAGGGCAAGCATGCCATAGCGGCCACGTGACCGCCAACGCCGCAAAGCGCCTCATGCAACATTATGTGGATAACTTCCGGCGACTTCCGTGGCGGTCAGAACCCGGCAGCGGACCGCCGGACC
>JBKPOR010000212.1:0-19847 GCA_046765675.1 Pseudomonadota bacterium | reverse complement strand
GACGTAGATTCACGAGCGCAGGGGTTCGTTTTCCGGCCCTGCGTCGCCCCGGTCAAAAACCCGTTTCGTAAAGCGGCCGCCTAGGCCGACAGCAGGCGCAACGGATTTTCGATATAGCCTTTGAGCGCCTGCATGAAGCTGGCTGCGTCCCAGCCGTCGACGACGCGATGGTCGCACGAAAGCGACAGATTCATGCGCTTTCGCACCTCGAGTTCGCCGTCGATGACGACGACCTTCTCCTCGACCTTGTTGACGGCGATGATCGCGACCTCGGGCCGGTTGATCACTGGGGTTGAGGTGACTCCGCCCATCGGGCCGAGCGACGACAAGGTAATGCTCGACCCCATCAGCTCCTCGCGAGCGGCTTTGCCCGAACGCGCAGCCTCCGCAAGGCGAAGGATCTCCGACGCAAGCTGCCAGACGCTAAGCGACTGCGCATCTCGGATGACCGGCACCATCAGGCCGTTCGGAGTCTGCGTCGCCATTCCGAGGTTCAGAGCGGCGTGGCGCGTGATGACGTTGGCTTCGTCGTCGTAAGTCGCGTTCAGCATCGGCCACTCGGGCAAAGCGCGCGCCATCCCCGTGATAAGGAAGGGTAGGAGCGTAAGCTTGGGGTTCGAGCCGCGGTCGGCATTCATCATCGCGCGAGTCTCCTCGAGCGCGGTGACGTCGTATTCCTCGACCAGCGTGAAATGCGGGATTCGGCGCTTCGCCTCAGCCATGTTCTCGGCGATCTTGCGGCGGAGGCCCACGACCTTGATCGTCTCGTCCTTGCGCGGGGCGGCAGTGCCTCGTGCCGTAACGGTCCCGCCGCTGTAGAGAAGGTAGGAGTCGAGGTCGGAGTGGCGGATGCGGTCGCTCGCGGTCTTCACCTGCGCGAGATCGATACCGAGATCGCGAGCACGGGCGCGGACAGCAGGCGAGGCCAGGACATGCGCGTGAGCCGGCTCCTTGTCCGCGACTTCAGGCTCGACGCGTGGTGACGGAGCGGGCTTTGCGGGCTTTTCTTCAACTGCGGTAACCGGAAGCTCTTCTTCCTGCTCCGGCGTCGGCTCAATCGCGCCATCGCCCAGCGGCGTCTCTTTCTCGCTCTCTGTTGGTTCCGGTTCCTCCGCGGGCGTCGCACCTTCGGTCTCGATGACGGCGAGGACGGAGCCGATCGGTATCTGGTCGCCGACTTCGCCAGCGAGCTCGATAACCTTGCCCGCGACCGGGCTTTCCATTTCGACCGTCGCTTTGTCCGTCATCATGTCGGCGATCTGCTGGTCCTCTGCGATCGTGTCGCCGACCTTTACGTGCCAGGCGACGATCTCGGCCTCGGCAATGCCTTCGCCGATGTCGGGCAGCTTGAATTCGTAGCGAGCCATCAGTCAGCCATCACTTTCTCAAGGGCTTTCCTCATGCGCTTCGGGCCGGGGAAATAAGACCATTCGTAGGCGTGCGGATAGGGCGTATCCCAACCGGTGACGCGTTCGACCGGAGCCTCGAGGTGGTAAAAGCAGCGCTCCTGAACCAGGCTCACCAG
Organism: Pseudomonadota bacterium; assembly: GCA_046765675.1. Taxonomy (GTDB): domain Bacteria; phylum Pseudomonadota; class Alphaproteobacteria; order Sphingomonadales; family Sphingomonadaceae; genus Sphingomicrobium. The sequence goes on along the minus strand of JBKPOR010000212.1, from coordinate 18,322 downwards.
CTCTGCACCGAACCCCGATGTGCGCGGAGCCTCGTGGACGACGAGGCAACGGCCGGTTTTTTCGACCGATCGCTCGATGGTTTCGATGTCGAGCGGGACGAGCGTTCTGAGGTCGATCACCTCGGCATCGATCCCGCGCTCCTCGACCGCGGCGAGCGCGACGTGAACCATCGTACCGTAAGTGAGCACGGTGAGATCGGCGCCCTCGCGGACGACAGCCGCCTTGCCCAGCGGAACGGTGTAATGGCCCTCGGGGACCACACTCGCGGGATCCTTGGACCAGGGCTTGACCGGGCGATCGTGGTGACCGTCGAACGGCCCATTGTAGATGCGCTTCGGCTCGAAGAACATGACCGGATCGGGATCCTCGATCGCTGCGATCAAGAGGCCCTTGGCGTCGTAGGGGCTCGAAGGGATGACGACTTTCAGCCCCGCGATGTGGGTGAACAGGCTCTCCGGCGACTGGCTGTGAGTCTGTCCGCCGAAGATTCCGCCGCCGTAGGGCGAGCGAATCACCATCGGCATCGTCCACTCGGCCGCGGTGCGGTAGCGGATCTTTGCGACCTCGCTGACGATCTGGTCGTAGCCGGGGTAGATATAGTCGGCGAACTGGATCTCGATCACCGGCTTCAGCCCGTAGCAGGCCATTCCGACCGCGGTCGCGACGATGCCGCCTTCGCTGATCGGCGCGTCGAACACGCGGGTCTTGCCGAATTCCTTCTGAAGCGCTTCGGTGACCCGGAAGACACCGCCGAAATAGCCAGCGTCCTCGCCGAACACGACGATGTCCTCGTCCTTGCGCATGGCGACCTTATGGGCGTCGTTCAGCGCCTGGATCATGTTCATCACCGGCATCAGTCGCGTGCCTCGGACAGCGCTTCCTCGCGCTGCTCGGCGATGTTCCACGGCACCTCGGCATAGACGTCGTCGAACATCGATCCGATATTGTCCTTCCCTTGCTGCGGCAGGATCCCGAGCTTCTCGCTCTCCTTCTGCGCAGCGCGGACAGCGGCATCGCATTCGGCGCTCATTGCCGAGTGGCGCTCTTCATCCCATTCGCCGATCGCCAGGAGGTGCGCCTTTAGTCGCTCGATCGGATCGCCGAGCGGCCACAGCTTGGCCTCGTTGGTTGGGCGGTATCCACTTGGGTCGTCGGAGGTCGAATGGCCTTCCGAGCGATAGGTGAAGAACTCGATCAAGGTCGGGCCGAGGTTCGAGCGCGCGCGTTCCGCTGCCCAATTCACCGCGGCATAGACGGCGAGCGCGTCATTGCCATCGACCCTGAGCCCAGCGATTCCGTAGCCCACTGCGCGCTGGGCGAAGGTCGCGCGCTCTGCTCCCGCTATCCCGGAGAAGCTCGAGATCGCCCATTGGTTGTTGACGACCGCCAGCACGACCGGTGCGTTGTAGACGGCGGCAAATGTCATCGCGCTGTGGAAATCGCCCTCCGCCGTCGCTCCGTCGCCGACCCAGCCCATGCAGACGCGGCTGTCGCCCTTGATTGCCGCGGCCATCGCCCAGCCGACCGCCTGCGGGAACTGCGTCGCCAAATTGCCGGAGATCGAGAAGAAGCCGTGCGCCTTGTCCGAATACATGATTGGCAGCTGCCGGCCTTTGAGCTTGTCGCCCTTGTTCGAATAGATCTGGTTCATCATCTCCGTCAGCGGATAGCCCCGCGCAACGAGCAGCCCCTGCTGGCGGTAGGTCGGGAAGTGCATGTCGTCGCGGTCGAGCGCAGCCTGGGCGGCGACGGCGATCGCCTCCTCGCCGGTGCACTTCATGTAGAAGCTGGTCTTCCCCTGCCGCTGCGAGCGATACATGCGGTCGTCGAAGATACGCACTGTGACCATGTCGCGCAGAATCTTGCGCAAGGTCTCGGCATCGAGCTTGGGGTCCCACGGACCGACAGCCTTATTGTCGTCTCCGAGCACCCGCACGAGCGCAGTCGTAAGCGGGTGCGTTTCGTCCGCTGGCGCGCTCGTGTCGGGCCGGGGCGCGGATCCCGCCGCGGGAATCTTGAGTGACGAAAAATCGGGTGTATCGCCGGGGCGAAACGGCGGCTCAGGCACATGCAGCGCCAATGCTGGCGCGTTGCGCCGCAAGCTAGGATCCTGGTCACTCATGTCCTCTCCCGCGCGCCGCTTAAACCCGTCTCAAGCGCGCCGCAACAGGCGATGACAAGTATACTTTACATGACCCCTCGAACTGCGCTGCGTTGACGGCAAAGCGCGCTCGAAGCTAGGTGCCGGGCATGGCTGAAAGTGCATCCGACTCCCCGCCCGACCGCCTCTCGCTCGACCCGCGCAGCGAGTACTTCGACGAGGCGCTGCTGAGCCGCGGGGTTGGGATCAAGTTCAACGGCCAGGAAAAGACCAGCGTGGTCGAATATTGCATTTCGGAAGGCTGGATCCGCATCGCCGCGGGCAAGAGCCGGGACCGCTACGGCCAGCCGATGACCATCAAGCTCCAGGGCAAGGTCGAGCCCTATTTCGAAAACCCGCCTCAGGGCGACGAAGGCGACGCTTCCGAAGGATAGCTCGGCGCTCGGCGGCTCCGCCGGTCGCGCCATTTCTTGAACGCCCATCCGCCCAAGGCGACGGTCGCCAGCAACGGAACGCTCCGCCTCGCCAGGGCGGCGGCTCCGTAACCGAGGATCGCGCCTTTCGCGCCCTTGTTTGGACCGGCGATCTTTTCGCCGAGCCAAGCTCCGAACAGCTTCCCGATCATACGCTCTTACTCCTCCGTGGGATTGCCGGCGTTTCGACGCGCCGGACGCGGCGAATGTTCCCAACCGAGGCTTGGGATTCGACACCAACTTTTGGTTGGCAAAATCTCCCACTCGACAGAATCGGGGACCATTTTTCGCGGTTTTTCGCGATTGGCACGATCCTTGATTAGGTATTGGCATCGGCCCGAAGGACCAACCGGACGGCCAAAAGGGAGATGAGAAATGTCGTCACAGTTCAAACGCACGCTGGTCGCAATCACCGCCGCGCTCGCCATGAGTTCGGTCACCGTCGGCGCCGCCGTCGGCCCGGCCCAGGCCAATGCCAGCCCCGTAAAGGTTTCCGTCAATGCATGAACTTGAACTCCTTGAAGCGAAGGTTCCGGTCCGCACGCCCCGGTTGAACGAGGCGGTAGCCGAGCAGCCGACCCAGCGCCTAGCGCCGGTCGCCAGCTGGTTCAGCGGCCCAGTGTTCAGCCGCGCTCGCGATATTTTCGCGGCGAACATGACCGAGCTTCTCGACCGATCGGAAGATCCGTCGAAGATGATCCGAATGATCATCCTCGAAATGGAAGAGACGTTGGTCGAGGTTCGCGCATCGGCCGCCCGGTCGATCGCGGATATCAAGGAAATGAGGCGCGCTGTCGGCCGGTTGGACGAGATCCAGGTCAACTGGACCGCCAAGGCCGAGCTCGCTCTCTCGAAGGACCGCGAGGACCTTGCCAAGGCCGCGCTCATCGAGCGTCAAAAGGCCGCCGACATGGCTGAGGACCTGAGCGCGGAGATGGATCAAATCGAACAGGTGCTGCGCGGCTACGAAGCCGACATCGCCAAGCTCCAGGCCAAGCTGCGCGAAGCGCGCGGTCGCCAGAATGCGATCGCGGCGAGGTTCGAGAGCGCCGTCACTCGGGCCAGAACCAACGAGATCATGCACGGCAGCCGGACCCTCGACGCGTTTGCCAAGTTCGAGCTTCTCGAGCGCCGCGCCGATTTTGCCGAAGGCCGCGCCGAGGCGCTTGGAATCAGCAGCCTCGAAGACGAAATTCATGAGCTCCAGGCGTCTCACGCCGTCGACCGCGAGCTCGAAGAAATGAAAGCCGCGCTGAAAGCGCGCGTGAATTGAGGGAAGGGAAGATGGAAATGGCCCGTAAGATTTACCCATATTCGCTCGCGAGCAAGGACGCGAAAATCGCCGGTGTCTGCTCGACCCTGGGCGCGAAATGGGGGATCGATCCGACTTTCATCCGAATCGCCTGGGTTGCGATTCCGCTGTTGACGCCGGTCGATTTCACGACCGCGATCATCGCTTATGCGGTCGTCGGCATCTTCCTCGCGATCCAGAAGAAGCGCGCGATGACCGGAGAGCGGCATCTGAGCGACTTCGACCGCATGGACCTCGTTTCGAAGCGCAAGCCCACCGTGCACGCGATGCGGACCGAGCTCGACGAGACCGACCGCCGGCTGATGGCGATCGATCACCACATCAACACCCAGAACGACGATCTGGCGCGGGAAATCGAGAGTCTGCGCCAGCCCGAGGAGGAGAAATGATGGACCCGCTATCGATTGGATTGCTCAGCTCGAGCATTCTCGTCGGCCTCGGCGCCGCCGGGTGGGCTGGGCTCAAAGCCTGGAACGGCTGGCTCGATCTCAAGCGCTTCGAGCTGACCCACGACGCCGCCGACAAGACGCTGCCCCCAGCGACCGGACGGATCGAGATCGCCGACCTTCGCGAGCGCGTTCGCAAGCTCGAAGCGATCGCCGCCGGAATCGATCTGTAAGACCCCCGCCGCGCTTGGCTCCCCGCGACGCGGCACCAGAGGCGGTCCGGCCCCCTTCCCGGACCGCCTCTTTCATTCGCGCTAGAGCCGCAGGCCAAACTTCGGAGCGAGCGCGACCATCGTCAGATACAGCGCGATCGTGAGAGCGCAGCCGATAGCAAGCGTCGGCCAGAAGCCGAGGCCCTGACGAAGCAGCCACGGCATCAACAGGAACATCGGCAGCGACGGAAGCACGAACCAGAAGGTCGCCTCGACGTGGGATGCCATGTTGGGCACGTCAGGCCTGTCGCGCCATAGCCAGATCATTCCTAGGAGCGAGACCAAGGGCAGCGAGGCGATCAGCGCTCCGAAGCCGGGATAACGCTTGGCGACCTCGGACACGATCGCGACAATCACGCCCGAAATTGCGGCTTTGATGACTAGATAGAGCATCGCACGCCTTTAGCGCGCGATCGCTCTCTTCAGAAGCTCACGCGCGCGGAGAGGCGAATGTCGCGGCCGGCGAGCGGCGCATAGTCCTTGAGCACGCTGGTCGCTCGGCGCGCGTCGACGTCGAACAGATTGTTGCCCTGGAGCGAGAGGGTGAGCTCGGGATTGGCCGCGAACGGGTGCCAATCGAACGACGCATTGACCATCGTGTAGCCCGGCGTCGGGGTTTCGTTGGGAGCCGTGCGGTGTTGCGCGGAGACGCGCTCGACCTCGAGCCTTCCGTCGACCTGGCCGCGCGACCCGGTCAGCGCGCCGAGCACTCGGAAGGGAGGGATCAGCGGAGCCGGGCCGAAATGCCTGATTTTGGCACGGACCGCGTCGGTCACCAGCTCGCCACCCCAGTCTATGCCGAGAGCGCGGCCGAACCTCGCGTCGCTTTCGAGCTCGAAGCCGTAATAATCCGCTTTGCCCTGGCGATATTCATAGACCGGCAGAGCGTGGTCGCCTTCTCCTTCGATCTCCCCGGTCGGTGCCTGGTAGATGAAGCTGGAGAAGCGGCTGTAGTAGACGCTGCCCTGGACATGCAGCGGCCCGGTCGTGTGGTGCACGCTGAACTCTACAGAATTGCCGCGTTCCAGCTTTAGGTCGGGATTGCCGATCAGGAATTGCTGGCTGCCGCCGTGCGGCCCGAGCGAAAACATTTCGTCGATCGACGGCGCCCGCTCGCTGTGGGCCAGCGAGAGGCCCCCGCGCCAACCTCCGCCGAATTCGTAATTGCCGCCGATCGAAGCCGAGATCGGCGTAAAGCTGCGCGCGATCGGCTCTTCGCCGATCTCGGGCACATCCTCCATCTCGCCATCTTCGCGAAGTTCTTCGCCGATCTCGGCGATCACTTCATCGTCGTCGGCATGCAGCCGGCTGAATTCGACACGTGCCCCGGCCTCGAAACGGATCGGCCCGCTGACGATCGACTGGAGCGTGAAAAGGCCGAGCTGCCGGTTGCGGCTGTCGGGGAGATATTTCTCATCGCCTCTGATGCGCGCGTCCTGATTCAAATATTGGACGCCGGTCGTGCCGCCCCACCCGCCACGCTCATTCTGCATGACGTCGGCGCGCATCTCACTGCCGTTCGAGAAGAAGCGAGAGCCGATTTCGCCGTCCTCCTCGATCTCATCGTGCCGGTATTTCGAGATTCCGCCACGGAACTCGAAGGTTTTGAAGAAGCCGCCGAGCGGCACTTTGGCGCGCAGGTCTCCGCGATCCTGGTGAGCATCGATCGTCGGCACTTCGGGCTCTACGCCGGAGATCAGCGGGAAGCGCGGTGGAACGCCGTACTTCGCGTCGTGATGGTTATACGAGACGCCGATGTTGAGATCGCCGTCGATATAAGCGAGGCCGACCGCGCCGTCGTCGATACGTCCGGCGGTATTGGGAAGCTTGTTCTTGAGGTCGGCGAGCTCCTGGATCTCGGGGTCGGGGCTCGCCTCGGCCTGCTCGCGCAAATCCTTCGACAGGACATGCCCGCCGATGTGGAGGTCGTCGAACTTGGAATAAGCGCCGTCGGCATGGGCGACGAAATGTCCCCCGATCGGCACGTCCAATGAGGCGCTCGCGGAGCGTTCGTTCGCCGCCGTTCCATAGGACAACAGAGCATCGATCCGCACGGGTCCGTTGGGCACGCTGCGGGGAATGCGCGTGTCGATGACATTCACGACGCCCCCGATCGCCGACGAGCCGAAGAGCAAGGCGGAGGGGCCGCGCAAGACCTCGATCCGCTCGGCGGTAAGCGGGTTGATCGCGACCGCATGGTCTGGATCGGAGGAGGAGAGATCGAGGCTTCCGATGCCGTCGACGAGGATGCGGACGCGCTCGCCCTGGAGGCCCCGCAAAATCGGGCGCGAGGCCACCGGCCCGAAGCTCGATGCGGTGACTCCGGGCTGGCTCGCCAACGTGTCGCCGATGCTCTGGCGCACGTCGTGGGTCAGCTGTTCCTTGTCGACCACCGACACTCCGCCGAGCACGTCACCGGCCGCGCGCTTCACGCCGGTGACGACGATCGCCTGGTCGGTGTCGGGATGCGCCGCGCTGGCCGAACCGGGGGTCGGCTCGGTCGCGGTCGCCGAGGCGTCCGCTCCTCCCGAAGCGGCCGCGTCGCTCGTCCCGGCCGTGCTGGTGCTTTGCGCTGCCGCCGGCATCGCAGGGATGAATGCGGCCGCGGCCACGGAGGCAAAAAGGATCGTTCGGTTCACTGGAGCCCCTGTTTTCGGGAGATTCGAAGGGGCCGTAGAGCGCATGATATATTATCGCAAGATGGGCATTGGATGAAATGGCATCCACATTCGACGAGCGGAGGCCCGGGTTTGGTTGAACCGCGGGCCTAGGCTAGGGCGCAGCAATGGGCGCCGGCCACGACCATCACCATCATCACGGAAGCGCGGACTTTACCCGCGCGTTTGCGATCGGCATCGCGCTCAATCTCGGCTTTGTCGTCGTCGAAACCGTCTACGGGTTCGTCGCCAATTCGATGTCGCTGCTGGCCGATGCCGGACACAATCTGTCTGACGTGCTTGGGCTCGTCGTGGCCTGGGCGGGCGCCGTCATGGCGAAGCGCTCGGCCTCGCCGCGATTCACCTACGGCCTCAAGAAGGCGCCCATCCTCGCCGCGCTCGCCAACTCGTTGTTCCTGCTCGTGGCCGTCGGAGGGATCGGCGCCGAGGCCATCCGTCGCCTGTTCCATCCGTCCTCCTCGAATGGCGAGACGATCATGATCGTCGCCGGGATTGGGATCGCGATCAACGCCCTGACGGCGCTGCTCTTCGCTCGCGGGCGCGAGCACGACATCAACATCCGCGGGGCGTACCTGCACATGGCCGCCGACGCCGCGGTTTCCGCCGCAGTCGTCTTCGCCGGGCTCGTCATTCTGTGGACCGGCCAGCGCTGGGTCGATCCCATCATGAGCCTCGCGGTGGCCGTGGTGATCTTGTGGGGAAGCATCGGCCTGCTGAAGGAATCGGCCTGGATGTCGCTCGCGGGGGTGCCCAGCGGGATCGATGTCGACGTGGTCGAAGCCGAACTGGCCGAGCTCGACGGAGTCGAGACCGTCCACGATCTCCACGTCTGGCCGCTGAGCACGACCGAGACGGCGCTGACGGCGCACCTCGTCGCCCCGGACGTGCCCTCGACAGACGCCCTCCTGCAAGAAGCCAGGCAAATGCTCCACGACCGTTTCCGCATCGAGCATTGCACCTTGCAGATCGAACGCAACCACCTCGAAGACACCCGCTGCTGATGAGCCTCGCGACGCACCTCGAATGCTCGCTGACCGGCGAGCGCTACGAAGCGGGCCAAGTCCACAATCTGTCGCGCGCGGGGAAGCCGCTATTGGTCCGCTACGATCTTGATGCGGCAGGTCGTACGTTGACCCGGGAAAGCATTGCCGCACGCGAGCCGGGCATGTGGAAGTGGCACGAGCTGCTTCCGCACCACGGCGATCCCGTGAGCCTCGGCGAGCCCGAGACTCCGATCGTCGCTTTGCCAAAGACGGGCGGCGCAAACCTCCTCGTCAAAGACGAGGGCCGCCTTCCGACTGGCTCGTTCAAGGCACGCGGGCTGGCGATGGCGGTGACCATGGCGAAAGAGTTCGCGATCGAGCGGATCGCGATGCCGACCAACGGCAATGCCGGGGCAGCGCTGGCGGCGTACGGAGCGCGGGCGGGGATCGAAACGATCGTCATCTGTCCGGCCGAGACTCCGGAGATCAACGTGACCGAGACGGCTGCTTATGGTGCGCGCGTCTATGTCGCCGACGGGCAAATCGACGAGTGCGGGGCGTTGGTGGGCAAGGGCGCGGCCGAAGGGCTGTGGTTCGACTGCTCGACCCTGAAGGAGCCGTACCGTCTCGAAGGCAAGAAAGTGATGGGCTTCGAGCTTGCCGAGCAGCTGGGGTGGGAGCTTCCGGACGCGATCTTCTACCCGACCGGGGGCGGCACCGGACTCATCGGCATGTGGAAGGCGTTCGACGAGCTCGAGGCGGTGGGGCTGATCGGTCCGAAGCGGCCACGGATGTACGCGGTCCAGGCCGAAGGCTGCGCCCCGATCGTCCGCGCTTTCCAAAACGGCGAGGAATTCGCCGAGCGCTGGGAGCATGCGGCGACCGTGGCGACCGGCATTCGCGTCCCCAAGGCCGTTGGCGATTTCCTCATCCTTCGAGCGGTGCGCGAGAGCAAAGGCGCGGCCATCGCGGTGCCCGAGGAAGCGATTCTGCAAGCCGTCGAGGATGCGGCCCGCGACGACGGTTTCCTCTTCTGTCCCGAGGGCGGTGCAGTGCTGGCAGCTTGGCGCAAGGCGCTGGGCGAAGGATTGGTCGGGCGCGAAGAGCGCGTGCTTCTGTTCAACTGCGCGAATGGCAACAAATATCCGCTGCCGGATCGGTCGAAGCGCCTACTGTTGAAAGAGGCGAGGCCTGAAGCGCTCTAGCCCACATAGCAGTAGCCCCGGCAGGTTTGACCCTGCCGGGGCACCATGCTCTATTTCCCGAAGGATTTAGAGCACGCAGTAACAATACCTAAGCCGTACGGTTGTTCCACCCCTAATCTGTCGGCGAATCGAGAAAACTGTGGACGAGTCAGTGGATAAGGCTGTGGAACTTGGCGACTCGGCGAGTTCCTGCAGCTGATGGCCAAAAAGCGCCGGCTCAGGATCGCGAGCTACAACATCAACGGAATCAACTCTCGGCTTCACGTGCTGACGCGATGGCTCGAGGAATTTCAACCGGATGTTGTCGGATTGCAGGAGCTCAAGTGCAGCCACGATGCCTTCCCGCTCAATGCAATCGAGAACCTCGGCTACTCGGCGATCTGGCATGGCCAGCCGCCACGAAGCTGGAACGGAGTGGCGATCCTCAGTCGCGTCGGCGAGCCGGTCGAGACCCGCCGAGCGCTTCCGAATGACCCGAACCTGGAGCAAAGCCGCTACATTGAAGCTGCGGTGAGCGGAATCCTGATCGGGAACATGTACGCGCCCAACGGCAATCCTTGGCCGGGCCCCAAGTTCGACTACAAGCTCGCTTGGCTCGATCGCCTGCAGGACCACGCGCAACAATTGCTCGACAGCGGTCTCCCCGCGATCCTCATCGGGGACTTCAACGTCATTCCGACGCCCCTGGACGTCTATAAGGAAGAGCGCTGGGCCAAGGATGCACTCTACTCTCCGCAGGCGCGGGAGAAGTATAAGGAACTCGTCGCACAGGGCTGGACCGATGCGATCCGCCACCTCTTTCCCGAGGAGCGGATCTACACTTTCTGGCACTATTGGCGGAACTCGTTCGCGCGGGACGCCGGAATCCGAATCGACCATGCATTGCTGAGTCCTGCGCTTGCGGGGAAGCTCCGGGCCGCGGGAGTGGATCGCACGCCGCGCGGCTGGGAAAAGACCAGCGACCACGCGCCGATCTGGGTCGAGGTCGAATGCGACCAGCCATGACAAAACGGCATTGGTCGGGGAGCGGCAAATTACAGGATTGATGCTCCGGCGTTCATCTGTGGTTATGGCGCCGTAACGGATGGGCGCCATCGCCTAAGGAGTTCGAACCTGTCGTGCTGATCATATTGCTCGCATACCTCGGTGGCATCCTGACCATCCTCAGCCCGTGCATCCTGCCGGTGCTTCCGTTCGTCTTCGCGAGGGCGGACCGGAGCTTCGTCAGAAGCACTCTGCCGTTGCTCGCCGGCATGGCCGCGACGTTCGCCATCGTCGCGACGCTGGCCGCCGTCGGAGGCGGGTGGGCGGTCCAGGCCAATGCCATCGGCCGCTGGGCCGCGCTTTTGCTCTTGGCGCTGTTCGGGATTGCCCTGGTTTTCCCGAGCATCTCCGAGCGCATGACGCGTCCCCTCGTCGCCATGGGGTCGCGTCTCACCGACCGCGAGGGACAGCGCGACAGCGTCTGGTCGTCGGCCGTTCTCGGAGTCGCCACGGGCTTGCTCTGGGCGCCGTGCGCGGGACCGATCCTCGGCATCATCTTCACTGCGGCGGCCCTTAAGGGCGCCAGCTTCAACACGACGCTTCTTCTGCTCGCTTATGCCCTGGGCGCCGCAACATCGCTTGCGCTTGCTCTGCTGGTCGGCGGGAAAGTGTTTGCTCGAATGAAGAAGAGCCTCGGAGCGAGTGAGCGCATCCGGCAGGTGCTCGGAATTCTCGTCCTTGTCGGCGTAGGGGCGATCGCGCTTGGCCTCGACACACGCGTCCTATCGAAGCTTTCGAGCGCGCAGACGGCAAGCTTTGAGTCCGGTCTCGCGCGCAAGCTCGGCCTTGGCGGGCCAATGGGCGAGTCGACCACCCGCACGAATGCCATGGGCGAGCTGATTCTCCCGGTCGAAGGCCAGCTTCCGCCGCTCGATGGGCTCGGCCCGTGGTTCAACAGCCCGCCGCTCAGCCGCGAGCAGCTGAAGGGCAAGGTCGTGGTGATCGACTTCTGGACCTACAGCTGCATTAACTGCCTCCGCTCGCTTCCCTTCGTGAAGGCATGGGACGAGAAGTACCGCAAGGATGGGCTGGTCGTGATCGGAGTTCATGCGCCCGAGTTCGCCTTCGAACGTGAGCCCGCGAACGTCGCCCGCGCGGTTAAGGATCTCGGCGTTCGCTACCCGGTCGCTCTCGACAACCAGTATCGGCTCTGGGGCGCGCTCCATAACAATTATTGGCCGGCGCATTACTTCGTCGATGCAGAGGGACGCATCCGCTATCATCATTTCGGCGAAGGCGATTACCAGGGCTCCGAGCGCGTCATCCGCCAGCTCCTCGCCGAGGCTGGGCATGCGCCCAAGGATGTCGCGATGGCCAAAGCGAGCGCCTCGGGTGCTGAGGCAGCGGCTGCTCTCCATGACGTTCAGTCACCCGAGACTTACATCGGCTACGCGCGAGCCGAGAATTTCGTCTCTCCAGGCGGCCTGTCGCGCAATCAGCTTAAGACCTACGCGCTGGCCCCGCTCCAGCTGAATGACTGGGCGTTCGACGGGGCGTGGCTCGACAAGCGCCAGAGCGCGGTGTCCTTCGCGCCGGGCGCAAAGGTCGCCTTCCGCTTCCATGCGCGGGACTTGCATCTCGTGCTCGGCTCGGCGGGTGGCAAACCGGTCCGGTTCCGGGTCATGGTTGACGGCAACGCTCCGGGCCAGGCCGCGGGCGTCGATGTGGCCGGCGATGGTTCGGGCATTGTGAAGGAGCAGCGACTCTACCAGCTGATCCGCCAAAAGGGAGTGATCGAGGATCGAACCTTCACGATCGAGTTCCTCGATCCAGGGGTCGAGGCCTTTTCGCTCACGTTCGGCTGACCTGCGCGAAGCGCGGTGCCGGATGCAGGATTCGAACCCGCGACCTTCGGTTTACAAAACCGCTGCTCTACCAACTGAGCTAATCCGGCCCTCTCTCGCGCCATTGCTTTATAGCACGCCGAAGGTCCAGCCTTCGCTCCGGGCGATCTGGGACGTCAGGCCCTCCGGATCAAATGCGCGGGGCTCGTGCTGGGCGAGCGCGCGCATTCCGGCGGCGGTGACGAGCGCATCAGTCTGGTGGTCGTTGGGTTCGAACCGCAATCGCGCCGGCTCGCTCCCAAGGCCGCGAAGCGCGCGATTCAACTCGACCCGGCTGCGGAGCTTCATTCCCGGCAGCCCGGCGCGCCGGAGATAAATCCGCGTGTAGATTTCCACGACGGCGCTGCCGCGCTCCGGAAGCGGATCCATCGGCCAGATTGCGACCTTGCCGTCGAGGCGGTGGAGGAGTCGCATTCCGGAGAAGCTCGCCTTGGCGACCTGGGCGGCGCCGATCGCGTCATAGGCTGAGGCCGTCTTGCGGCCGCCCTGCCGGTTCAGCTGCTGGTCGCACTGCCGGAAATTCATGAAGCCGGCCTTCACGCCGTCGGCGATCCCGAAATAGAAATGCTTGCGGTGCGCGGTTTCGAGGAAGCTCGCCGCGCCGAGGTCCTCGTCGTCGCTTCGGCCGTCGACATAGGCCCAGAACTCGCGGGCCGTGCTGGGCACGTCCGGCTCGCCCGGCAGATATTCTCCCCGCTCGATAATCGGCGGAGCGAAGCTGAAGTCGAAGCCGAAGAAGGTTGGCTCCTTCGCCGCGCGCTTCAGAAGCCAGGCCAGGACCTCCTCGCGCGACCAGACGTGGCCGGGGCGGATGAGCCGCGGCGCGGCCGACCCGCGCGCCTCGGCGATGGCGATGCCCTTATGCCGCCGCCCCTTCGCACCGGACCAGTCGATGGCGACATAGCTTTCGAAGCGGTGAGTCACTTCCTCTTGCGCGGGCGCGACCTGGGGAGAGCGGCGGCATAATCGCGGGAGCGTTCGATGACGTCGCGCACCCGATCTTCGTCCTTGCCGTCGTAGCGGATGAGGACGCCCGGCCAGCCCTCATAATGCGGTGTCTGCCAATAGGTCGCGGGTTCGGTCTCTTTCAGGATCTCGATCGTGTCGAGATCGATCGTCACGCCGAAGCTGGTGCCCGGCTCATGGCTTGGGAACAGGAAGGCGCGGCCGTTGGACGCGACCTTGACCGCCGGCTTGCCCCAGCTGGTCGACAGCTCCGTGTCGGGCAGGGTCAGTGCGAAAGCGATCGCCTCGTCAAAGGTCACGGGCTTACACCAGGGGCGGTTGCGCGTCGTCCGGGCCGGTATGGCTTCCGCGGAGCCTCTTCGGAGGCGGGGGCGGGGCGGCGGGCCCGCCTTCATCGGCCCAGCGCTCGAGAATCCTTGCCGCTGCGTCCCGACCGCCAAGACCGAAGGCCAAAGCGGTAGCCACCGCGGCAGATCCTAGGATCAGCCCGAACGCCATCATGACGATCTGGTCGGCAAGGCCCATGAACGTCAGTCCGATCGCCGTGAACAAAGCGATAATCGCATAACGAACGATGGTCTGCGCGTAGCCGCCTTCGCCCGTTCCGCTGCCGACCAGGCTGGCGATGATCCTCGACAGCATGATTCCGACGACGATGATCAGCGACCCGAAGATCACCTTGGCGCCGAGCGCGGTAATTTGCGCGAGGAAGATCGCGACCTGGTCGCCGCCCAATTGCCGCGCGGCCTCGATCGAAGCGGCGAGAATGATCGCGATCATTGCGATGTTGGCGACGATCCGGGACGGCGGTGCGTTGCCTGGGATCACTCCGGTCGACTGGATCGCCTGGTCGAAGCCGGTCGGCGGCAGGATCGCCTCGATAATTGTCTTGAGGAATCGTCCGGCGATGAACGCGATCCCGATCCACAACGCCGCGGCGAGAACCCGCGGGATGGCGGCGAGGATCTGATTGAGCATGTCGATCGCCGGGCCCGAGATCGCCTCGATCCCGAGCACTTGGAACGCTGCGATCGAAGCAGGAATGATGATGAACGCATAAGCCAGAACACCGGCCGCTCGAGCGAGGCTGGCGCGGGTCGCTCCGGGTGCCGCTCCCGGAGGAACCGCGTCGGGTGGTGTTCGCACGGTCCCATCAGTGCTTCCAACGCCCATTCGCGCGAGCAGACCATCAACGTTCATCGCCGTCAGCGCTGTCTCAACCAGCCGCTGGGCGATCCGCGCGAGAATCAAACCAATGAAGAAAAATAGGCCGGCGCCCAGCAGCCGGGGTAGGAACTCGAAAATCTCCAAAGTCAGCGCGTTAATCGGATCAAGAATCTGGCCGATCCCGAGGAACTTGAGCGCGGCGAGGATACCAACCAGCCAGATGATGAGCTTGGCGACCGTTCCGAGTTGGTGGCCGACGGTCTCCTCCGGAGTCCCGGTGACGTGCTTGCGGAGCGTCGGCGATCGATCGATCGCCTTCTGCAGCATCCATTTCACCGCGCGCGCGATGAGCCAGGTCGCGACGATGATGAGGAGCGCAATCAGGACCTTGGGCCCCCAGAACATCAGCTGTGCTTGCCAATAGGCGCTCTGGTCGACCTGATACATGCGACTGCTCCCTGTACTGATCAGAGACTAACCGTCGTCCGCCGCTGTTTGTTGCAGCTCTTTCCGCCGCTCGTCCCAATAAGCAAGACGCTCACGAATTTTGGCCTCGAAGCCGCGGTCGCTGGGCTCGTACAGGGTCGAGCGGTCCATGCCTTCCGGCCAGTAATCCTGTCCGGAAAAAGCCTGGTCGGCGTTGTGGTCATAGGCGTAACCCTTGCCGTATCCCACGTTTTTCATCAGGCGCGTGGGCGCATTGAGGATATGCATCGGCGGCATCAGCGAGCCGGTTTCCTTCGCGGACGTCCAGGCCTTTTTCTGAGCCATGTACGTGGCGTTCGATTTGGGCGCGGTGGCGAGATAGAGGCAAGCTTGGACGATTCCGATCTCACCTTCGGGTGAGCCGAGGAAGTCGTACATGTCCTTCGCGGCGAGGCATTGCAGCAGGGCATTCGGGTCTGCCATGCCGATGTCCTCGACCGCGGCGCGGGTAAGGCGGCGAAGCACGTAGAGGGGCTCCTCGCCTGCGACGAGCATTCGCGCGAGATAATAAAGCGCAGCCTGAGGGTCGGAGCCTCGAAGCGACTTATGGAGCGCGGAGATGAGATTGTAATGACCCTCGCGGTCCTTGTCGTAGACCGGGACCCGGCGATGGAGCAGGTCCGACAGTTCGGCGGGGCCCAGGGGTTGTTCGATTTCAACCGAGAACAGGGTCTCCACCTGGTTGAGGACGAAGCGGCCATCGCCGTCGGCACTCGCGATCAGGGCTTCGCGCGCCTCGGAGGTGAGGGGAAGATCGCGACCTTCGATCGTCTCGGCGCGATGAACGAGTTCTTCCAGCGCATCGTGATCTAGCCGCCTCAGGATCAGGACCTGGCAGCGCGAAAGCAGCGCGGCGTTCAATTCGAAGCTCGGGTTCTCTGTCGTCGCCCCGACCAGCGTCACCGTGCCATCTTCGACATAGGGCAGGAAGCCGTCCTGCTGCGCTCGGTTGAAGCGATGGATCTCGTCCACGAACAGCAAGGTCTGCTGTCCGGCGCGGGCGGCGGTGCGCGCTTCGGCAAAGACCTTCTTCAAATCGGCGACGCCGGAGAAGACCGCCGAAATGTTGACGAAGCGCATGCCGACTGCGTCGGCGAGCAAGCGGGCAATGCTGGTCTTACCCGTGCCTGGCGGTCCCCACAGGATCATCGAAGCGAGTTTGCCCGCCGCAACCATCCTGCCGATCGCCCCTTCAGGTCCAGTCAGGTGATCCTGCCCAACGACCTCGTCGAGCGAACGCGGTCGAATCCGGTCGGCTAGCGGCGCGTTCGCGGACGGCGCTTCGGGCGGCTTCGCGGCCGGGATCGCTTGGTCGGCGAAGAGGTCGGACATTGCCGGCAAATCATAGAGCGAACGTGGGAAATTGCACGTTCGGCCTTGCCTGCGATGCAGCTAAGATATATCTTAGACACATCAACGGAGGATATATGACGCATCGACATGACCAGCATGGCTGCGGACCGCGCGGTAGTTTCGATTTCAACCTTCCGGCGGCGCTCTTTGCGATGCGCGGAGGGCGCGGATGGCAGGGCAAGTGGGGCCCGTTCAATTTCGATTTCGACAGCGACGGCTGGGGCGGCGGCCGCAGGAGCCGGCGCGCGCGCCGGATGTTCGAGTCCGGTGAACTTCGACTCGTCCTCCTGAAGTTCATCGCCGACGAGCCTCGCCACGGCTACGACCTGATCCGAGCGATCGAGGACCTCACTGGCGGTGAATATGCGCCGAGCCCCGGAGTCGTTTATCCGACCTTGACGTTGCTCCAGGACATGGGGCTGATCGAGGAAGCGCCCGGCGAAGGCGCGCGCAAATCGTTCCAGGCGACCGATGAAGGCCGTTCTTATCTGAAGGAGCGCTCAGACGAAGTCGACGCCCTGTTCGAGCGTCTCGACGACTTGAAGCCGCGCGATGAGAACATGGCCGGCCCGGCAATCGGCCGAGCGGTCAAAAATCTAATGACGGCGCTCGGACACCGGTTGAGGCGCGACGGCTTCGATGAGGATCTCTTCCTGGAGGTCGCCGCGATTCTCGACGAGGCGGCTCAGAAGATCGAGCGGATGAAGTCGAACCCGGAAGAGCCTAGCGACGACTGAGCCTGGTCAGGCGCTCACGCTTGGCGATCGCTCGTGCGTAGGAACGGACCACGGTCGAATTGATCGTGTCCCAGTCCATCGTCTGCGCGAAGGCGAGGCCCGCCTCCCCCTGACGGCGGCGCAGCTCGGGATCGCGGGCATAGGCCTGCAGCGCGTCGGCAAAGCCGTCGATGTCGGTCGGTTCGACCAGGGTTCCGGTCTCGCCGTCGCGCACGATGCTGGTCGCGCCGGTCGCCTCAGCCGCGACGACCGGCAAGGCGCAGGCCAGTGCTTCAAGCGTGACGTTGCCGAACGCTTCGGTGATCGACGGATTGAGGAAGACGTCCGAGCTCGCCAGCGCGCGCGCCAGGTCGTTCCCGACCTGATGCCCGACGAAGACCGCTCCGGGCAGCCGTTCAGCAAACCAGCCGCGCGCCGGGCCGTCGCCGATCACGAGCACGCGATGCGCGACCTTGCGATCGGCGAGCGCGTCGATCGCGTCGGAAAAGATGTCGAGACCCTTTTCCATCACGATCCGGCCCAGGAATCCGATGACCAGATCGCCGTCCGCGATCCCGAGCCCACGTCGCCATGCCACATCGCGGCGGCCCGGATTGAACTGCTGGCGGTCGACGCCGCGGCTCCAGATGGAAATGTCGCGGCTCATCCGCTGGGCATGAAGCACCGCCGCCGTCGATTCCGCCGGCGCGAGGATGGCGTCGCAGCGCTGATATATCCGGCGCATGATTCCGCGCGCGACCGGCTCCAGGCTCTGCAGGTGATAGTAGCCGAGATAGGTGTCGAAGCGCGTATGGACCGATGCCACGATCGGGATCTTCCGCCGGCGCGCCCAGGTTACGGCGCGATGGCCGGTAATGTCCGGAGCGGAAATCTGGACGATGTTCGGAGCAAACTTTTCGAGGTCGCGCTTTACGGCGGCACTAAGGCCAAGACCAATGCGATACTCGGCGCGTCCCGGAACTGGGACGGACGGGATACTGACAAGATCGCCTGCGGGCTCGAACGCCGGAGTGTCGGTCGTCGGCGAATAGACGCGGACGTGCACGCCCTGGCGGAGCAAATAACCGACCAGCCGGTTCAGCGCCTGATTGGCACCGTCCCGAACATAATTGTAATTGCCCGAAAACAGGGCGACGCGGATCTCGTTGGGAAGCACGGGCAGCAGCAATTAATGGTGAAAGCCGCAAAGGCAATGCACGGCCGCTCATGACAGAGGAAGTGAAGACCGGCCTGCCCCTTGTTGCAAGGCCTGACGCGAGGCTGTTCATTCTCGGCTCTTTGCCCGGCGATGCTTCGCTCGCGGCTCGTCAATAT